>NZ_BAAGTM010000001.1:0-416500 GCF_054781915.1 Aquaspirillum soli
ACGTCAACCCGGCCTACACCAGCCAGACCTGCTCGTGTTGTGGAGGATTGGGGAAGCGCTCGAAACATCGTTTCGAGTGCCCTCACTGTGGTCTGCGGGCGCACAGCGACTTGAATGCAAGTCGGAATCTTGCCCGCATTGGCGAGACCGCCGTCTCGCCAAGGGCGGCTGTAAATACGCCTGATGTTGGAAATGGGATCAACCATTCTCTCGTTTCACAATAAAGCCTTCGACTTCAGTCGAGGGTTATTTACTGGTAATGTTTTGTCAGTTTGCCAGATTTAGTCAAGATGCCTGTTTTCTCTAGAAAAGCTTTTGCTTCTGCAGGATTATTGGCCAGCGATTGCCGTAAAGCTTGCATTTTTTCATGCAAACTTTGTTTTTTCTTATCTGTGTTTTCATCAATTTTTTTCATTTTTTAATTCCCCTATCATTAATGCCGATGAGTGGCTGACTCTCAATAAGCTGATCTGTTATCAGCTTAAGAAATCGAGACTCTTGGCGTCAAGTTGGAATTTTTGTATTAGCGATCGCCAAAAAGACACTTGCCTATTGCAAATGACAAGGAATATCATTTGCAAAAACTAAGACTACTTTAAGGAAGTGTCTATGCTGCTCAAAAAACTATCATTGGCTGTTGCAACTGCGCTTGTGTTTGCTTCTCCCGTGTTTGCTGCGCCCTCTGCGGCTCAAGTCAGTCAACACTATGCAAACTTGGTTGAAGCGAACTACCAAGATGTATTAACCCGAGTCAAAGCACTACAAACTGCTGTGGATACGTTTGTTGCCGCACCTTCTGCCGAAGGATTAGAACAAGCGAAGCAAGCTTGGTTAGCGGCGCGTGAACCGTATGGGCAAACCGAGGCATTCCGCTTTTACGCAGGCCCGATTGATGATGCCAAAGGCCCTGAAGGACAAATCAATGCTTGGCCATTGGATGAATCGTATATCGATTATGTAAAAGGCAATTCCAAAGCGGGGATTATCAACAAACCCAATGTGGCGATCACCAAACAAAAACTGGCCAGCCTGAATGAAAAAGGCGGTGAAGAGAATGTTTCAACCGGTTTCCACGCCATTGAATTTTTGCTGTGGGGTCAGGACTTCAACAAAGAAGGCCCCGGTAATCGCAGCTACACCGACTTTGTTGATGGCCAAGCCCCGAATGCTGATCGTCGCCGCACCTATTTAAAAACCGTGACGGAGTTGTTGGTGGATGATGTGCAATATTTGGTTGAAGCATGGCAGCCAAATGCAAAAAACTACCGCGCCCGTTTTGAAAAAGACCCTCAAGCTGTCCGCAAAATGTTGGTTGGTATGGGCGTGTTATCACGCGCTGAACTGGCTGGTGAGCGGATGGAAGTGGCATTGGCTAGCCGCGATCAAGAAGACGAGCATTCTTGCTTTTCTGACAATACCCACCGCGACATTGTGACCAATGCCGAAGGAATCCGTAATGTTTGGTTAGGCCAATATAAACGGATTGATGGCACCGACATCAAAGGGCCTTCACTGCAAGAGTTGGTTCAGGCCAGCAATCCGCAAGCGGCTGAAAAATTGTCCCGCGATTTAGAAGCCACACTCGCCGCAGTGAATGCTATCCAAGCACCGTTTGACCGTGAAATTGCGGAAACCGAGGGCCGTCGTCGTGTACAGAAAGCAGTACAGCTCTTGCGTAAACAATCAGATAGCATGGTTGAGGCCGCAAAAGCCATCGGGATTCAACGATTGAATGTCAAAGGCTAAGTTGGCCTAACCCCACTCACCACACGCCCCGCTTGTCAGTGGGGCGTGCTGCTTTAGAAGATGGAAAACGGATAATGAAGATGCGTCGATTAGGATGGTTATTGGCTGGGTTGAGTCTATCTGGCATTGGGGTTGCAGCAGGGCAATGGTTGGCGACCCCCGGAGAAGAATTGTCTGGTGGGGAAACGACGGTTCACGAGGTGGGACAAAATGCATTTTCTTTGCCTTTTGCCAATCTACGCGGTGAACGCCGTACTGATTTTGCCGTCGGTAACTCGTTCTTTAAGAAAAATTGGGTTCAAGCACCGGCCTCAACCACTGCGCGTGATGGTCTCGGGCCACATTTTATTGCGCGTTCATGTTCAGCTTGTCACGCTTTGGATGGGCGTGGCACACCGCCGGTCGATTTAGGTGAACAGCCGATGGCCTTGTTAATCCGTCTCTCCATTCCCGGTACACCATCAAAACAGGCTGGGGTTGTGCCGGAACCAACGTATGGAGATCAGTTTAATAATGATGCCGTTGATGGTGTGAAACCTGAAGGCAAAGTTGCCATCCATTATCAGGAAATTAGCGGACAGTTTGCCGATGGTGAGCGCTACGCCTTGCGTAAGCCGACCTATCAACTGACCGAGCTAGGCTACGGTCCATTACACCCCGATACCATGCTCTCACCTCGGATTGCGCCACAGGTGATTGGATTAGGATTGTTAGAAGCCATTGCAGAAAAAGATATTTTGAAAAAAGCCGATCCAGATGATCGCGACAGTGATGGTATTTCTGGTCGTCCTAACTGGGTATGGGATGCGCCTAGTCGAAAGACGGTGTTGGGCCGTTTTGGGTGGAAGGCAAACACCGGCAGCGTTGCTCATCAAACCGCAGGGGCGTTTTTAGGTGACATTGGCATCACCAACAAATGGAACCCGCAAGAAGCCTGTACGGCCAAACAAGACGATTGTGTTGCGGCTCCTTCTGGTGGCAAACCTGAAATCAGCGATGACTTATTGCGTAAAGTGGTGTTTTATAGCCAAACCCTTGCGCCACCGGCTCGGCGTGATGTGACAAGCCCACAGGTGTTGCGTGGTAAACAATTATTTAACGAAATGAAATGTGCTACTTGCCACACCCCCAGTTATCGCACTGGTGCCTTAAAAGGATTACCTGAAGCCGCGTTCCAAACCATTCATCCTTATACCGACTTGTTATTGCATGATATGGGTGAAGGATTGGCCGATGGTCGTCCTGATTTTCAGGCATCGGGCCGTGAGTGGAAAACCCCACCGTTATGGGGGATTGGTTTGTTCCCGGATGTGAATGGGCATACTTTCTATCTCCATGATGGCCGTGCGCGTAATTTAAGTGAGGCGATTCTGTGGCATGGTGGCGAGGCGGAGGCGGCAAAACAGCGTTTTGTCCAAGCGAAAAAAGCAGAACGTGATGCTTTGCTGGCATTTTTAAATTCGCTCTAAACATGGGCTGTGGAAAAGGCAGTGTGAACAGCATGGTAAACATAAAACAATGGCTAGGGGTGGTGGTCTCGCTGTCTTTTGCGGGATATGTGCAAGCTGAGGCGATTACGGCGGTGGATTTGGTGCAGGCGCAAGCAAAGACGGTGTTTATGCCTGCAGCGGAACGCTTTGTGAATCAAAGCACGGCATTACAAACTGCAAGTGAGGCTTTATGTCAGCAGCCGTCTGCTACCCAGTTGCAACAAACGCGTTTACGGTGGCAAGACGCGGCCACGGCATGGTTCCGCCTCGGTGGGGTGCAGGCTGGGCCAGTGCTACAACGTAAAAGTGCGCGACAAGTCTTTTTCCATCCCACGCGCCCAGCGCGGATAGAAGCAGCGATTGTGGGTGAAGAAGATGGCGAAAGTGTGGCAGCGCGCGGGTTGCCGGCGGTTGAATATCTGTTGTGGCAAGACGGCGATACGTTGGCGACTCTGAAACAATCAGCGCGCTGTGCTTATCTGGTGCGAATCACACAAGATGTGGTCACCGAGGCGAAAGCCATTCAACAAGAATGGCAACAAGAAGCTTCTCGCTCATACAGCGAGTTGGATGCACTCGCCCGCTTAAATGAAACCTTTAATGTCACTTTAGCGGCAGTGGATGGCCTTGATAAAAAGTTGGATAAAGCGTTACACAGTGGGCAAAAAAGTGCCGAAGGTGTGCGTAGCGGAAGCAGCCGTATATTGTGGGAAGCGCAAGCCGAAGCAATCAACGCATTGGTGGGGGTACCGCTGGGTAAAGGCTTGGCGGGTTGGGTGACGTGGCAAGATCAATTCACTGTGGCGCGTGAGTTGGTTAGCCGCAGCCAAGATGTCTGTCATGTGCTACATACCCTAAATCGACAACGTACGCCAAAAGAAGGTTTGCAAGCTGCAAAAGACAAGTTGGCTGCTTTACGCAGTTATTTAGATGATCAAGTGGCACGGGCAGTGAATGCGTCGGTGAGTTTTAATGATGCCGACGGAGATTAAACCCATGTGGCAGCGGCGGCAGGTGTTGCAGTTAGGGGTTGCGGGGTGGCTTACATGGTGGGCTGCCCCTGTTGCGGTTGCACAGACACAAAACACCACTTTACTCGTGTCTGCTCAAGCACAGGGCCGCGATTTTGCTGTCAGTGTGGTGGATCTACGTGCAGGGTCTGTGCTTGCTAGGGCTACGCTACCTTTTCGAGGGCATCAAGTGTTGTTTTCGCCCGCACAAGAGATGGTGTGGGTCATAGAACGCCGGCCTGGTACTCGGGTGGCTCGTTGGCGGTGGCGTGAGGCCAAGTCTGCGGACATTCTCCCGATTGAAGAAGGCTATAGTCTCAGTGGTCATGCCATCCTCCATCCCGAAGGGGGGCTGTTAACGTGTGAGCAAGATGAGGAAATTGAACGCGGTTTGGTGGTATGGCGCGATAGTCAAACATGGCGTGCCTTAGCGAAATGGCCAAGCGGTGGTGTGGGGCCACATGCGCTGTTGCCATTGGCAGCCGGTCAGATTGCGGTAGCCAATGGCGGTATTCTCACCCATGCCGAGACGGGTCGGATGCGGCGCAATCAAGGTGCCATTGATTCGAATGTGGTACGACTTGATAGCCGAACGGGTCAGTTAACTGGCCCTGTGTGGCGCTTACCTGCGAACACCGTTGGTCGGGAGGCCTTGAGTTTGCGTCATTTGGCGGCGTTGCCGGATGGTGGTCTGGTGGTGGCAATGCAGTTTGATGAAGGAAAAGAGGGCGGTGACATTCCTTTATTGGCCTACCTTGCACCCGACGGCCATACCGAGATACTGCCAGCGCCAGCAGGGGTTTGGGCGAAGATGAAAGGCTATGCTTTGAGTGTGGCAACTACAGCACAAGGTGCGATAGCCGCAACCGCGCCGCGTGGAGATTGTGTGGTGTTTTGGGATGCTCAGCGCCGTTTTGCTGGTGTGCAGACACTCCCTAAACCAGCGGGAGTGGCCACCGTTGGTGAGGGATTTTGGTGTAGCAATGAACAAGGCCACCTACTTCACTTCGCCCACATCAACACCCCACCAACGCAGAACCTAAGCTTTGATGGGGTGAAATGGGATAATCACCATGTGTTGGCCTCTGCTTAGAGCCTACGATAATGCATTCTATTCGGAGGCAGAAAAAGATATCACCGAAGACATCGTAGGCTTCTACAACTGCGTGTGACTGCACTCTGCTCGAGGCAAGCTATCACCAACAGTTTATGAGCGGAACAGAGCAGCAAAACAGCAAAAAAACCGATCTTGGTATCTCAAAAAACTTGACCATTATATCTGACATAATCGGCACTAGTGGCTTTATCGCTGGCGTCTGTGTTGATAGGAAAATTAGACCTCAGGTCTGACCCCGTAGCTTCTGTTCGATAGTGCGAAGCGTATTTTGCAACTCTCTCTCGTTCAATTCTGGATCGATGTCTTGAAGATATTCCACTACAGAAAAGTCGTCCCCACGCTTTCTATTCTGAGGTGGTTCGAGAGCCTCAATTAGCAGCGCCTCAAGCGTTCCAATCAGTGATGGCGTTGAGATACGAAGTGGGGCTTCGATGAGTTTCCCTTCGTCCGTAACATCGAGGAGCCCGAACCAAGAGAATCGATTCCAACGGCTACCAAGGCGATCAATTGTGTGCTCATAGAGGCGACGACCAAGGGGCCTATCAACTGATCTTCCAACGTAGACGACCGTGTGGTGGTCGTAGAGGATATAGATGCCTCGTTGACCACCAAAATCAACTGGTTTTGATAATGCCTGTTGTTTTCCGAAAACCTTCGGATCACTGCGCCAAGCAACGAGGTCGCGTTGCCAATACATGCCTAAACATTTAATAATTGACTCATCTTGTTCCTGCTCAATCGACTGTGCAGGGGCTGCGGGGGAACTGATAGGAACCGTACGTGGAGGAGTTGGGTTCGTAGGAGTGGTCGGCGTAACTCCCAACATTCGCAGTGCGTAAGTACCACGCCCCACCCTGACGAAAGGCGAATTATCGCCATCGTTATTGATTGAAGTCGTTATCAGAGTGTTGACCGTCCTATCTGGCGTAGCTCCATCAGTGTTGTAGTAGCCATTCGAGAGAACCTTCTCCGAGATCTCGGAATAGTGCATTGCACGGCCTTCCTCTCGTAAGACTCGCTTTATAGCTTCGCGCCAGGACATAGACATGATTTGGAGTTCTCCTAAGGTCTAGCTTGAATTAAATGACATGGATGCTTTTTTACGTCGGCCATATCCGTTATCGCCAAGCGATTGTCATTTGTTTCGGGAGTTTTGTGGTTTGTCTTTTGAAACTGGACAACTGCTTTAGGCGAGCATCTGAGGTCAATTCTCCGACCTTTTGTTTATGGCATCAATCCCTACGGAATTCCGAGTGGCTGCTTATGGGCTATTTTTCCTCCAGCCGCTTATGGCTGGTTGCCGTCATTTCGCTCCTGAGACAGAAACGTGGGGGGGGGAGGACCAGAGACCAGAAATGCAATACACTCTACCCAAAAAACAAAAAAGCCAACCGAGTGGTTGGCTTAAGCGATTCTGTTTGACTGACTTGGTGGGTCGGGCGAGATTCGAACTCGCGACCAACGGATTAAAAGTCCGCTGCTCTACCGACTGAGCTACCGACCCCTTGTCACATACAATCGTGTGCTAAAGTGCAGTCTTACTTCTCGATGGTGGGTCGGGCGAGATTCGAACTCGCGACCAACGGATTAAAAGTCCGCTGCTCTACCGACTGAGCTACCGACCCCTCGAAAAGAGAACGAAACTATACCGAAGCTTAAAAAATACGTCAACAAGAAATCATCGAATTAACGAATTTTTTCTAACTGAGCGACAAATTCCTGCGCGGAAACAAAGCCGATAATCCGTCCGCGTTCAGTGCCATTCAAAAAAAGCATGATACCGGGTGGGCCATACAGGCCAAATTGCTTTAATAACGCTTGGTGTTCGCTGTTGTTGGCCGTGACATCGGCCTTGACGCGAACAAATCGTTGCAACGCCTGTTGCACCTGTGGATCAGGTAAGGTGTTGGCTTCCATCTCTTTACAGGCTACACACCAATCTGCATAAAAATCCAACAAAACAGGCTGTCCGTTGGCGTTGCGTAAGGCTTGTTGCCATTCGGCTACGTTGTTGATTTTTTGAAAAGGCAGTAACTGCGTAGCCGCGTTGGCAGTTTTACCCTGTAAAAAGGCTAATGGTTGCCAAGGATGATGGCTGCCACCGAGTGCACCAATCCATTGTGCGCTACCCACGAGCAATAAAATCAGTGCCAATAAACGAACAAACAGATCACTACGGCTGATACGGCGCGGTAGGCGTTGAAATAACCCCAAAAAAACTGCACAACCAAGAGCCAAACTTCCCCACAGGGCCAAGGACAAAGCAGACGGCAGGAATGGGCTGGCAAGGTAGATGGCCAGTCCTAACATCACCACCCCAAACACCGCTTTTACTCGGTTCATCCAATGTCCGGCGCGTGGTAAAAAATGGCCGCCTAGCGTACCCACTAGCAACAGCGGTAACCCCAATCCCAAGGCCATCAGATACAGTGCTGCACCACCAAACCACGCATCACCTGTGCTGCCAATATAACCTAACGCGATGGCCAACGGTGGCGCGACGCAAGGCCCCACAATCAGTGCAGACAGTGCTCCCATCACAAACACCGACAGTAAGCGACCACCGGACAATTGATGTCCGCTATGGTGTAAACGACTTTGCCAAGCGGCAGGCAGTTGAATATGGATCACATCAAACATTGCCAGTGCAAACAACACAATTAGTGCGCTGGCAGTCAGCATCACCGCCGGTTGTTGTAACCACACGCTTAATAAGCTCCCCGTCAGACCAGCGGCAATACCGATCAGGGTGTAACTGAGTGCCATCCCCTGCACATAACTCATCGACAACCAAAAGCCGCGCCAGCGGGTTAAATGGCTGCCCTGACCGGCGACAATAGCCGAGATAATTGGAATCATCGGGTACATACAAGCCGTGAGAGCAAGGCCAAGCCCTGAAATAAAAAACAGGGCCAAACTGCCCCAACGTGACGAACTGGCAAACTCGCCTAGCCCACCGTTATTGACTGGTGGGGCAGAGGACGAAAACCATTTTTGCCAAGCACTGGGCTTGCCTTGTGGTGTCAGTTTGATGGTTTGGGGTGGATAACACACACCAACATCGGCACAGCCTTGCAATGACACAAACAAAGCCCACTGTCCTGTTGGTAACGTGCTGAGTTGGTGTTCAGTGGTCAGACGATGGCGATAGATACCGGTTTGACCAAAGAATGGATCTTTTTTCTCTTCAGCGGTGGGAAGGGGTAAATGTTGTAAAGCTTGTTCGGGTTCGACTCGCCACGCCAATTTATCGCGATAGAGATAATAACCGTCAGCAATTTGATAATGCACACGCAGTAACGTGCCTTGTTGTTCTAATCTGACTTGGAATGCTTGTTCTGGTGGCAATAGGTCATCTTGTTGCAATGCCCAGCCTAAACCACTCCACAAAATGGCACAAATCAGCAGAAGATGCCGCCACCACGTTAACATTGTGTGTTTCCTTGGCTTGAAATGGTCTCGGTGTTCACCCATGTCAGATAGGCAGGTAAGCCTGCTGCCACTGGCCATGCAATGATTTCTGGTGTTTCATACGGGTGATGTTGCTGCAGATAACGTTCAACGGCGGGATAGGCGGTGGCTGTGGTTTTACACAATAAGGGAATTTCTGTGGCTTGTTCAATCTGACCTTGCCAGCGGTAAATCGACTGCACTGGCGATAACAGATTGACACAAGCGGCAAGCTGCTCACTGATTAAGCCCTGTGCCAAGCGTTCGGCACAGGCCAGATCGGGGGCATTACATAACACGAGCCAAACTGGCTGAGATTTTTGGATAGCGTTCATGCGTATCTTTCTTTTATTACTGTTGGGGTTTCCCCTGCTCGAGATGGGCTTGTTGGTGTGGCTCGGCAGCAAATTTGGATTGTGGGTGTTGCTGTGGTTGATTGCTACCACCGTACTGGGTGTGATGATGCTGCGTCATTATGGTGTCAGTGCTTTGTTGCCGGTGTGGGGCATGATGCGGCAAGGGCAAATTTCGTTATATCAATTGTTATGGCCGATTCGTTTTGTTATCGCTGGGGTGTTATTCCTGATTCCTGGGGTTTTAACTGATATTGCCGCCATTTTATTACTGTTACCTTTCGGGGGGCCGGCGTTGCAAACACCATCACAACCGTCTTACGGTGAATCGCCTTTTACGCCGCCGCCTCGCAGCGGGTCAACTGCCGGCGAACATACGACCATCGATGGCGAATATCAACGTGTGGATGATGTTCCTCCGCCACGTCTGCGTGACTAACTGCCTTGATTCCAACGCGAGATTGTCGCTAAGACGGCGGCAGTGGGTTGTTGAACAATGACCACTTTGCGGCGGCTGGTTTCGCCACTGCTTAAACACAGACTGCGTATAGGGATGGCAAGTTCCTCTGCTAAAAAGCGTAACAGGGCTTGATTGGCTTTGCCGTCAACCGGCGGTGCCGCCAAACTGATTTTTAATGCTTCGCCATACAAACCCACGATGCGGGTGTGTTTTGCCCCGGGTTGGATGTGCAAGGTTAAGCGTATGCCTTGTTCTGTTTGGGTGAAAAATGTCATTTGTTTTGCCAAAGCATCAAAAGCTGCCTATTTTAACGTGTGCTATTCACTGAACTAAGGGGATTGAACGATGGATATTGGAATTTCTGACCAGAATCGGGCCGAGATTGCTGAAGGCTTATCGCGCTTATTGGCCGATACCTACACCTTGTATTTGAAAACCCACTACTTCCACTGGAATGTCACGGGGCCAATGTTTCAAACGCTGCATTTGATGTTTGAGACCCACTACAATGAATTGGCGTTGGCGGTGGATTTGGTGGCAGAGCGTATTCGCTCATTGGGCCATATCGCCCCCGGTACTTATGCTGCTTATGCTCGTTTGTCGTCGATTCAAGAAACCGAAGGCGTACCCAAGGCACAGGACATGATTCGTGAACTGGTGGCGGGACATGAAGCTGTCTGTCGCACCGCACGCAGTGTGTTTCCTTTGGCAGAAAAAGCCTCGGATGAATCGACTGCCGATCTGTTAACCCAGCGTCTGCAAGTGCATGAAAAAACGGCGTGGATGTTGCGTAGTTTGTTAGAGAACTGATCGATTGCTGTCATCCAACGTCTGAGGCAGGCCATTCTGATGCAGGATGGCCTGCAGTTGTTTTAGCAATCCGTTACACTTGCCGCTTTCATGCTTTGTGGTTGCCCTTGCATGTCTGCTTTTACTCTATCTTCTTCGTATGATGCTCGCCCCTTTTGGGTGGCGGTGGCCATTTCTTTGGTGTTGCATATTGCCGTGTTAGCCGGTGTGCGCTTTGTGGTGCCAAATCCCGAGAAATTCGTGAATACCGTCGCGCTGGATGTGGTGCTGGTCAATAGTAAATCGGCGCAAGCACCGGAAAAACCGGATGTGTTGGCACAAACCAATTTAGACGGTGGTGGCAATACCGATGAGCCAAAACAACGTGCCGCTACGCCACTGCCGCCACAGGCCAACGACACCCCTAATAATGCCTTGACCATTAAACAAGCACGGCAAAAGTCGCTGGAAACGGAGTCTGACCGTCTAGCACGGCAATTACGTTTGCCCGGTGAAGGGCCAACGGAGCAAGTCGAACGGAAACCCGCGCCGGTGCAAAACTTTGACCGCAGTGCTTTGCTAGAACAAGCAAAAGACATTGCGCGTTTAGAAGGGGAAATTGCTGAGCGGCATCATGCTTACCAAACCCGCCCGCGCCGAGCCTTTTTTGGGGGGCGGGCGCGTGAAGCACGTTTTGCCCGTTATGTTGAAGATTGGCGTTTGAAAATTGAACGGGTAGGGAATTTGAACTATCCACAGGCAGCCCGCGATCAAGCGATTTACGGCAGTTTGATTTTGAGTGTAGAGATTCGCGCCGATGGCAGTCTTGCCCGTGTCAAAATCGACCGCAGTTCGGGTGAAGATGTGCTAGACGAAGCTGCGAAAAACATTGTTAAACTGGCTGCTCCCTATTCTCGTTTCCCCGAAGAATTGGCCCGCGACTACGATACTTTAACCATTGTCCGGACGTGGTCGTTTACCCGAGAAAACCAGCTCGCGACCAGTGGCCGTGACTAACCAAGTGAGAATCTCTGATGTACGAAGTCAACCGCAGTGTGGTGATTGTAAAACCGAAACAGCCGTTTGCCGATTGGTTGGCCACGTTAGATGTGGAATGGCCACAAGATGCACCGCCGTCGCTGATGCAGTTGCGAGAAGATTGTAATGCCTTCTTAATTCCGCCGGCGGAAGATGTCATGGATGCCAAAGACTATATTCGACAACATTGGCAAGATATTTTTGAAGGTGAATTGGCCGATTGGACTGAAGATGAAAGCGAATGGCCAGCCAAACGCACCCCCAATATTTTTCAACAGTGGTTTGAAGTGGAACTGCACTCGGTGTTGACCGATCTATGTGAAGACAGTCTCGACCGTGAGAGTTTTGTCCCCATTGCCCTCAATGCGTTGGGCAGTAAAGACTAAGCGAATTTCCTGCTATTGAAAGAAAGTACACCCGATGAGTGAGACAAAAAAACATCAAATTGACATCAAAGTGCGTGGCTATCACCTAGATGTCTATGGCCATGTCAACAACGCCCGCTATCTGGAATTTTTAGAAGAAGGCCGCTGGGCTTTTTTTGAATGCAACCACAGCTTAGAGCCGTTTTTGCAATCGGATATCGCCTTTGTGGTGGTTAATATCAATATCAACTACCGCCGTCCTGCCTATATGAATGAGGTGTTGACGGTCGAAACCTTTATTAGCAAGGTGGGTAGCCGCAGCGGTACGATTAAACAAGTGGTGTCTCTCAGTCAAACCGGTGCTGTGGTGGCCGATGCTGAGGTCACGTTTGTCTTATACGATGCGAAACAAGACCGAGCGATTGCGATTGAAGGCGATATGCGGCAGTTATTGGAACAATTATTGGTGACAACTGAGGCTGCACAATGAAAAAAGCCCTGCTTGCTCTGGCACTGCTGGTGGTGGCGGCGGTGGTAGGCTTGGCCCTGACCGATAAAGAAATGGCACCGCAAGCCAGCTTTACCACCTTAGAAGGGGAGAACCATCAATTTGCTGCGTTACGTGGCAAAGTGGTGCTGGTGAACTTTTGGGCAACCAGCTGTCCCGGTTGTATCCAAGAAATGCCCGACTTGGTGAAAACACATCAGGCTTATGAGGCAAAAGGCTACACCACGGTTGCGGTTGCCATGAGTTATGACCCACCGAATTTTGTGCGTGAATACGTCAAAACCAACCGCTTGCCGTTTATGGTGGCATTAGACAGTGATGGTGGATTGGCGCGCGCGTTTGGTGAGATTCAGCTGACCCCAACCAGCATTCTGATTGATAAAGAAGGCCGGATTGTGAAACGCTATTTGGGCGTGCCCAATTTCACCGAGCTCAACCAACTGATTGAAGAAAAACTTAAGGCATAGTGCCGCAAATTGGGCAGGTGGGATCGGCGTGTAAGTTCACATAACGCCACTCACCTGCTATCCCATCATAACGCCCCAAACGCCCGCGTTGTTTGCTGGGCAGACCTAACAACAGCTTCAATGCCTCGGCTGCTTGACTACAGCCAATAATGCCTACCAGTGGTGAAAACACGCCAAACAAAGCACATGGCCCATCTTGGTTGTCTCCTTCCGCAGGAAATAGACAATGATAACAGCCTGCTGTGGCTTGGCTGGCGGGGTCGAACACCGCTAATTGCCCTTGAAAACGAACGGCTGCGCCAGACACCAAGGGCGTTTTGGCGGCAACACAGGCGGCGTTAATCTGATGACGAGTCGGAAAATTATCGCTGCAATCAAGCACCACATCAGCCAACTGAATCTGTTCGAGTAAGGCTGCCCCTTCTAGGCGATGCGGCAGAGCCAGCAGCGCAATATCGGGGTTGATATCACGCAACTGAGCAATAGCAGATTCCGCTTTATTCCAACCAAGGCGAGATTGTTGGTGAATGATTTGTCGCTGTAGATTGGTGAGGTCAACACTGTCATCATCACTGATGACTAAGGTGCCCACACCTGCGGCAGCGAGGTAGAGCGCAGCGGCAGCGCCCAAGCCACCGGCACCAATGACCAACACCCGTGAGGCAAGCAGCGCCTGTTGACCCGCAATATCAATTTCATCCAACAAAATATGCCGACTGTAACGGCTTAGATCACGGTCACTCAATTCCACCACGAATTAGGTCTCTTCGGCATTTTTACGCATAAAACGAATGTCGAGCTGTTTCAGCTTGCGATAGAGATGGGTACGTTCCAGCCCAACTTTATTGGCAACACGGCTCATATTGCCTTTTTCAATGGCAATGTGATACTCGAAATAACGCCGTTCAATTTGCTCACGCAACTCGCGCAGTGGCAAATTAAAGTCGAATAGGCTGTCTTCCAATGGCCGTTCTTGGCGGAATTGCGACAACACCTTATTGACCGATTCAACGGTGATTTCGTCTTGATCTGCCGTCAGGGCAAGGCTCTTGGTGATGCTTTTGAGCTGTTCTAAATTACCGGGCCAATCGTACTGCCGCAGGGCGTTCAAGGCCGCTGTGCTAAACCGGCGTGAGGGCACCTGCTTGGTCTCGATCATTTCATTTAAGATTTGTTCGGCCAACTCAACAATATCCTCGGCTTGTTCGCGCAAACTGGGCACAGGAATGATGATGCTCGATAACGAAGTTAATAAACGGTTGTCGCACTCGTTATCAATCAACAGCTCTTGCAGTGGCCGGCTACACGAACACACCAAACGCACGTTATAACGGTCGAGTTTGCCAAGCAGAAATAACAACCCTTGTTGAATCCGGCGCGGATAGTTGCCAATTTCTGCCAGATACAACACGCCGCCATTGGCTTTTTGTAACAATTCCAGTGGCGTATCTGCCAACTGTTCTAACTTATTCGGGACGATCCACGGCGTATTGGCTTGATGGAAAAAACGCGCTACCAGTTCAAACCCGACACCACGCTCACCAGTCAGCAAGACGGGCGACTTAACATTGACCACCCGTTCTAATTGACGTTTGAGTTCTAAAATGGCGGGTGATTTGCCGAGCCGGTCGAGGTTAAGGCTCTTTTTTCCTTGCATATCGCCATATTTCAGTGCCCGTTGGATGGTGCTCAACAGTTTTTGTAGGGCAATCGGTTTTTCTAAAAAATCGAAGGCGCCGATACGGGTGGCCTCAACCGCCGTATCAATACTGGCGTGGCCACTCATCATAATGACCGGCATATTGAGTTGGCCTAATTTTGCCCATTCTTTTAATAAAGTGACACCGTCACAATCGGGCATCCAAATATCGAGCAAAACTAAAGCAGGGCGTGTTTGATCCCGTAGTTGGCGGGCAAGTTCGGCATTTTCCGCCAAGGCGACGGTGTAGCCCTCATCTTGTAAAATTTCTGACAAGAGTTCTCGAATACCGATCTCGTCATCGACGATCAAGATGTCGCTACTTCGCATGGTGTCTCCAATAAGGGCAACGTGAGCACCACCTGTGCCCCTCCTTCGGAGCGATTCCCGACGGAGATATTGCCCTGATGTTCTTCAAGAATTTTTTTGACGACTGCCAAGCCTAGCCCTGTCCCTTTGGTTTTATTGGTGACATAAGGCTCGAAAGCACGAGGCAAAATGTCGGGATTAAAGCCGGGCCCGTTATCATTAAAAATAATGATGCAAGCATTTTGTGATTCGTTGGTGCTAATGTGAAGCATTGGCTGGGGAACGTCAAGCATTGCATCTTGCGCGTTGCTGAGTAAATTATGCAACACTTGCCGTAATAAAGTCGCATCACCCAAGATAAATAGCGGTTGTGGGTACAGCGCCAGTTGGACATCGATATACCCTTCATACAGCGCTAATACGTCACGCAGCAGGTCATTGACATCCAGTTGAATCAATTTAGCACTGGGGGCGCGGGCATAATCGCGGAAGGCATCGACCATCCGCTTTAATGCTGCCACTTGTTTGACAATGGTATCGGTACTGCGTTGGAGCATATCGGCATCACTGGCTTGTAACTTATCTGCCAGTTTCATCTGCAAGCGTTCTGCCGAGAGTTGAATGGGGGTAAGTGGGTTACGGATTTCATGCGCCAAGCGTTTAGCAACTTCACCCCATGCTGCATCGCGTTGTGCACGCACCAATTCGGTAATGTCATCAAATACCAATACCACACCATGACCACGACTATCGGGTAGGCGGGTGCCGCGTGCTAATAACAAGCGTTCGCCTTGATTGGCACTGTAATGTAACTCACATTGCCAATCATGGTTGCTGTGCAGGGCATCAGCTTGTTGCAGCAGCATTTCCACCACAGGGGCAAGATGCGGTTGATAGGCCGGCCAATCGGCCAGTGGGTAGTCTGCCAAGGGCGTGAAATCGACATCTAAAATGCGCTCGGCACTGACATTGTGTGCGCGCAATAGGCTTTCTCCATCGAACGCCAACACCCCCGCTGACAGATTACCCAAGATACTTTCTAAGTATGCTTTATTTGCTTCAATTTCCGCCCGTGACGCATCGGTATCTGCCCGCGCTTCGGCCAACTGTCTGGTCATCCGATTAAACATGGCAGTCAACACCCCAAGTTCATCGCGTCGATGTACGCGGTGCTTACGGCTGAAATCGCCTTTTGCCACGGCACGGGTACCGGCGGCAAGGTCTGACAATGGAGCAGAAATACGCCGTGATAGCAACATGCCCAGCGCAATTGCCGCGAACAAAGCCAACAACAAGGTGACAGTGAGGGTTTGTCGATATAGTTGTTTTAAACCTTCACGAGATAACGCGAGCTGGCGATATTCGGCACGCGTGTTTTCAACCAGTTGGGCGTCTTCAGCAATTTGTGGTGGGGCAGGGTGTAGCAGTTGTAACAATTTACGGTCGCCACCATTCCAACCTAAAGGCTGAATTGGCAACACCACACGCAGGGCCAAAGCATGGCCGCCGACAGATTCAATCGCGCGGTAGCCACCGCCGTGTTGGACGCTAATTAACATCTCGGGCGTTGGCCGCATGGGGCTGAGGCTGGCGGCTTCATTACCAGCAAAGGCCAATAAACGGCCTTTGGCATCAAAGACTGCAATTTCTTGCACCCCAAGTTGTTCACGCAAACGCGATAACAACAATACCGAGTTGGTGCCGCTGCTTGGCTGTTCTGCCAAGGTGCGGGCGGTGTATTCGCCTTTATTGGCTAAATCGGCCAGCAGATAATCGAGGGCATTGCGGCCAAGATTTAAGCCACGGTCTAACGCGGCTTCAACGCGAACATTGAACCAACTTTCAATACTGCGGTTAAGAAATAACACCGATACCGTAAACAATAAAATACCGGGTAAGACACTGACCAAGGCAAACATGGTGACCATCCGCCGTGTCAGTTTGGCACCAAAGACCCGTTCTTTAATTTCAAGCCGCAGTTGCCAAAGTTGCCGGCCAATAATCGTACCTAGCCCAACCAGTAATAAACCATTGAGCGCAAACAGCTCCCAATACCAATCGGCAAAACGCGATGTGCTACCACTGGCCATTGCCAATAGATACAACAGCAACGTGCCAAGCGAGGCGAGTGCTAATAGCCAATAACGCATTATTTCTCGCTCCCACGTTCAGCATTATCGAGCAAGGCGAGATTCACCCACTCTGAATCCAATACCCATTCTTGCGAGTTCATAATATTGAGTTGGAACGGGCGTGGCAGTTGCGACCGATCTAATACCAAGCGAACACGGCCACTGAAATCTTGGATTTTCGCCTTGCCTACTGCCTCGCGTGGTAAAACGCGCCAACCCCGAATCCCCCCGATACTGGCTAACGCATCGTTGAGCGTGAGGTGATTTTGATATAACCCGCCACTGCTGATGCGATATTGTTGTGTCAAAGAGAGATAACTCAGCTTGTAATAAATTTGCGCGGTCGGTTCGAACCAATCGGCAAGACGCCGCCACAGCGCATAGCTGCGTGGACGGGTTAATTCAAAATCTAAGCGAAAAGTCAGTGGCACGCCTTGTTCTAACGCATCTAACAAGGTTGGATTAAGATGCACCGTAAAGCGGGTGTTGACCGCCAATGCTCCTTCGACCAACTCGGCAGAGGCCACGCGTGCTTGTGCACCACGAGGCTCGGCTTGTGCCCATGGACTGATCAAACAAGCGCACAATAAACCGAGGCGCATCAAGGAGAACACGGCTTGCATGGAGAGAAGGCTTTATCCGTTTTTCTGTAATAGTGCGTAGAAAAAGCCATCATGGTGACTGGTCGGCAAAACAGCATGTTGCCAGACTAAGTTTGCATCACGATGGCGCTGTAAAAACTGTTCAATTTGTTGTTCGTTTTCACTGCGGAAAATCGAACAAGTGGCGTATAACATCTTGCCGCCGTTGGCCAAGGTTGGCCACAGCGCATCAATCAACTTCGCCTGTTGTTGGGCAAATTGACGAATATCGGTTTTACGACGGTTCCATTTCACATCAGGATGGCGGCGCACCACACCAGACGCTGAACACGGCACATCGGCCAAAATGCGGTCGAACGCCTTACCATCCCACCATTTTTTGGTCTCAGCCGCATCTGCTACCTGACACTTGGCGTGTAGCTGCAAGCGTTGTAGGTTTTGTTCGACACGGCGCAAACGCTGTGCGTCATGGTCGAGGGCCAGTAGATCGAGCTGATATTGTTCCAGTAAATGGCAGGTTTTTCCCCCGGGGGCGGCACAGGCATCCAATACCCGCATCCCTTCCTGACAATCGAGGTAGTCGGCGGCCAGTTGTGCGCCGATGTCTTGTACCGAACAACTGCCAGCAAAAAAGCCGGGTAATTTATCGACGTTCACTGGTTTGGTGAGACGAATGGCCAGCGGTGCCTCACCTTGACGTACCGGCAACGGTACCAAACTGGCAGCCAATTCTGCTTGTTCTAGCTGTTGTAAATAGTCGGTTGCTGTCTGTTGGCGCAGATTCACCCGCAGGCTCATCGGCGGATGTTCGTTGCTGGCTTTTAAAATGGCTTTCCAGTCTTTGGGATATTGGCTGCGTAATTCGGCAATCCACCAGTCTGGGTGATTCCAAAAGGCGACGGTGTCGCGGGCTAATTCGGCTTCCAAAGTCTCACGTTGCCGTAGAAACTGCCGCAACACGGCATTCACCAACGATTTGAATTTACCGTTTTCATGTTGGGTGGCAGCGCGCACTGCGTGATCGACAATGGCATGTTGGGCGGCGCGGGTGTGAACCAGTTGATAAATCGCCACGCTGAGCAGGGTATCGACAAAACGATCTGCCAATGGCGTTTTCAACAGTCGGGCTAATGTTGCCTGCAACCAACCATAATGCCGCAACGTACCATAGCAAAGGTCTAATAGGGCGGCGCGTTCTGCTCCAGAAAGTTCAGGATGTTGTGCCTGAGTGCTGTGCAGTTGGTCACTAAGATTGCGCCCATTGAGAACATTGAGCAAGGTATGGCTAGCAAGAGATTGCAGGATGAACATGTAAAACTACCGTCACAGAGGTGAAAAAACAGCCACAGCGGTCTAAGGCTGTGGCTGTAAAAAAGAGGCTAATTGTAGCGCAAGTCTCTGGCTTGATGGCGTTTTCGACAGTTAAACACGATGATCCATGTCAAAGGCCGGTATGGCTTCTTGGCAGCTGTGTCCCACAATGCGTGCTGGCACCCCTGCTGCTGTGCAATGAGCAGGGACATCTTCAAGCACAACACTGCCCGCGCCAATTTTGGCGCCAGCGCCGACACGGATATTGCCAAGAATTTTTGCGCCAGCCCCAATTAACACCCCAGAACCGATTTTTGGGTGTCGATCTCCACCTTGTTTTCCCGATCCGCCGAGGGTGACACCATGCAAAATCGACACATCATCGCCAATCACTGCCGTTTCTCCCACCACAAAACCGGTGCCGTGGTCGAGCATCACACCCCGCCCAATTTTGGCGGCAGGGTGAATATCCACCCCACTCATTTCTGAAATGCGGTTTTGTAGAAACAAGGCCAGCGTTTTGCGGCCTTGTTGCCAGAGGCAATGGGTAATGCGATAGCACTGAATGGCGTGAAAGCCTTTGAAAAACAAAAACGGTGTCGAGTAATTGCCACAGGCAGGGTCGCGCTCGTAGTGGGCGCGAATATCGGCACGCGCAATATCCACCAGTTCGGGATAACTTTGATAGGTTTCCTGAAACAGCTCGAGCAAGGCGCGGCCATCCATGACATGACAGATCAGTTTGCTGGATAAATGAAACGCTAACACATCTTGAAAGCTGCTATGCCTCAACACGGTCATGTGCAAAAAACTCGCCAACAGCGGTTCTTCTGCCGCTGCTGTGCTGACTTCTTGCCGAATCGATTGCCAAATCAGATCTGTCTCAACCGCCATTATGCTTCACCTAAACGCGCTTGATGGCGGGCGATTTGCGCTTGTACCTGTGCTGGCGCGGTGCCGCCGAGGTGATCGCGTTGTGCCAAAGAGCCCTCTGGGGTTAAGACGTGATACACATCTTGTTCAATCTGGCTGGAGAATTGCTGCAAGACTTCAAGGGGTAAATCCGCTAAATCACACCCCGCTTGTTCGGCATGACGCACTGCCCGTGCAACCACTTCGTGACTGTCGCGGAATGGCAGTCCTTTTTTGACCAAATAATCAGCCAAATCGGTGGCAGTGGCGAAGCCTTGCAACACCGCGCTGCGCATTGCATCGGCCTTGACCGTGATGCCACGCATCATGTCAGCGTAGATACGCAAGGTGTCAATCAGCGTGTCGATGGTATCGAACAGCGGTTCTTTGTCTTCTTGGTTGTCTTTGTTATATGCCAGCGGTTGTGATTTCATTAACATTAACAAAGCGATTAAATGCCCTGTAACACGACCGCTTTTACCACGGACTAATTCCGGCACGTCGGGGTTTTTCTTCTGCGGCATGATCGAACTGCCGGTGCAGAAACGGTCGGCAATATCAATAAAGCCAACGCGGGGGCTCATCCACAAAATCAGTTCTTCTGACAAGCGCGATAAATGCACCATCACCAAGCTGGCCGCTGCGGTGAATTCGATGGCAAAGTCACGATCACTCACCGCATCCAAAGAGTTTTGGCAGACATCATCAAACCCTAATAATTGGGCGGTGTATTGGCGGTCAATCGGGAAAGTCGTGCCAGCCAGCGCCGCCGCGCCTAAGGGCAAACGATTGACCCGTTTGCGGCAATCCAACATCCGTTCTTCATCCCGCGCCAGCATTTCAACATAGGCCAATAGGTGATGGCCGAAGGTAACGGGTTGTGCCACTTGGAGGTGGGTGAAACCGGGCATGACGGTGGCTGCGTGGGGGGCCGCCAGTTCTAACAGTGCACGTTGCAAGTCGCGCAATAATTGGCTGATAGTGTCGATAGCGCCGCGCAAATAGAGGCGAATATCGGTGGCCACTTGGTCGTTGCGACTGCGGCCGGTGTGTAAACGCTTGCCAGCATCGCCAATTTTGTCAGTCAGGCGTTTTTCGATGTTCATGTGAACATCTTCTAAATCGACACGCCATTCGAACTGTCCGCTGCGAATTTCGTTTAACAGTTCTGCCATGCCTTGTTGAATTGCCGCTAAATCCTCATCCGACAGCACTTTAGCGCGATTGAGCATTTGAGCATGGGCTAAAGAGCCTTGAATATCACATTCTGCCATCCGTTGGTCGAAAGACACCGAGGCCGTATAGGTTTTGACTAATTCGCTGACTGGTTCGTTAAAGCGACCAGACCAAGTGTTGTTTTCGTGCATAAGAATTCCGCAGCAATAATAGAGGCGCGTTGTGCAACGCAAAGAAGACTATTTTTCTCTCAAATGACAGGATTGGCAAGAAGCGGCTTTTTGCTGCTATTGATTTGGCGGATGCGCTGTGCTTATCCGCCCTACCATACTTCGCTGTCTGGTAGTAGGCATCTGCGTTTTTAGGCTGTATTGATTTGGCGGATGCGCTGCGCTTATCCGCCCTACCATACGCTTTAGCTGAGGGCGGCGGTTAATCATCCCAACTGGGCAGGGGCCGTGTGAGCCACGGTGCAAATTCTGCGATAGGCAAGGGACGGGAAAGCCAATAGCCTTGCAAAATTTGGCAGCCATGTTCACGCAAGAAGGCGGCTTGTTTGACGTTTTCGACGCCCTCTGCCACCACTTCTAATCCTAGCGTTCTCGCCATTGCCAATACCGTTTCAGCAATGGCGCGGGCGTGGGGGTCGGTTTCGAGGTCAATCACAAAAGAACGGTCGATTTTGAGCTGGTTAATTGGCAAGCGTTTGATATAGCTGAGGCTAGAATAACCCGTCCCGAAATCATCAATCGACAGTTTTACGCCCAATCCCGCCAATTGTTGCAAGGTGCGAATTGCCTGCTCAATGTCACCCATTAACATACTTTCGGTGAGTTCGAGCTCTAGCCGCTCGGGATTTAACTGATAATGTTGAATTAGCTCTGACACGCGATCGACTAAATTGGCATCGCTGAATTGCACTGCCGACAAATTGACAGCAGCGGACAAGGTGATGCCTTCTTGCTGCCATTGCGCCAGTTGGCGGCAGGTTTCTTCCAACACCCAATCACCAATTTGATGGATAAGGCCGGTTTCTTCGGCAACTGGAATAAAGCGCATCGGTGGCACTAAACCGAGGTGAGGATGTTGCCAGCGTAATAACACTTCGACTCCAATCACCCGTTGTTCGGCGACGCCCAGCTGCGGTTGATAGACCAAGAAAAACTGTTTTTTGCTAATCGCTTCGCGTAGGCCATTTTCCAAGGCGAGACGCTCGGTCATCCGTTGCCGTAGTTGATGGGAGAACACACGACAAGCATTGCGCCCTTCCAGTTTGGCTTGATACATCGCCACATCGGCATAACGAATCAACTCATCTGGTTCTTCGGCATGTTCTGGATAGGCACAAATGCCAATACTGGGGGTGAGATTGAGGGTGTAATCGGCAATCCGATAAGGTTGTGACAGTTCGTGTGCCAAAATCACCGCATATTGCTCTGCCTGTTGTGCATCATATTCCGGCAGACATAATAAAAATTCATCACCCCCTTGCCGTGCCGCAAAGCCATTTTCACCTAAAAAATGGCTAATTCGCTCGGCGACGGCTTTGAGCAGCAGATCACCTATGGCGTGACCGAGGGTGTCATTGACTTGCTTAAAACGGTCGAGATCGACAAACAACAGGCTGAGGTGCCGTTGGCGGGCTGCGGCTTGCTGCACGATACTGGCCAAACTGTCCAAAAAAGCAGGACGATTGGCCAAGCCGGTGAGTTCATCGTGTTCGGCCAAATAACGCATTCGCCGTTCCTGTGCTCGCCGTTCACTGATGTCCCGCAGTACACACCATGTCCCACGGACAGAATCCCCCTGAACATAGGGGAAAAAGCGCACGGCGACTTCACAGCGTCCGCCTTGTCGATTATCCAAGACCAGTTCAATTTCTTGGTTGGCTTGTCCTACTTGGCTTAACAGTGAATTTAAACGCTGGCGCAACATACTATCCATCTCATTAGCCAGCCAGCTTTGGCAGAGGCTGCCCGTGAGTTGGTTTTTGTCGAGTTGAAACAGTTGGCACAGGCTGGGGTTCACGTCGATGATGTGATTGTCGCGGTCGAGCAAAATCAGACCATCACGACTGGCAGCGAATAAGGTTTGATAACGGGCTGAGGTGGCGAGAATTTCCGCCTGTTGTCGTTCTAGTTCGGCTTGATTGGCCAACAGATGATCGGCCATTTCATCCAATGAGGCACCGAGTTGGGCAATCTCATCTTTACCAAGTAGATGAGCGCGAGCATTGGCTTCCCCTTTACGCAGCCGATCTACGACTGACATCAAATAGGCCAACCGTTTGCTGATATAACGGCGGAACAATAAAAAAATGATGCCAGACAAAACAACCAACACCAGCCACGAGGCCAAGCCCTGTTGCATGGCCATTTGCCATGCTTTGCGTTTATCTGCCGCAAGGTCGTAGCGTAAAAATAAGGTGCCGATATGCGCTGAACGTAGAGCATTGTCGCTTTGTCCGAGTCGAATGCCCGCATAGGCATACACCACATTCAAATCGGAAGAAAAACTGACATCACTGATTTCATGTTTCTTGGCATGTTCCAACCGAGGTAAATTGACTTCAAAGCCTAATTCATTCACCCCCTTGCCGTTCCATTCTTGTCGATTACCGACTTGCACCACGTTGTGGCGGTCTAAGACCAATAAATTGAGGATATGCGGTTCACTACTCATCGACAGAATGACCCGCCTCACATAAGGCAAATCACCCTCTAATAAGCGCTCACCAAGTGCTGCATGAATGCGATCTAACTCATTGAGTACCGCCGCGCGTCCCTTTTGTTCAATATCACGATGCGCCAGCAGCAGACTACTTCCCAATGACAGCAATAACAGCAGCGTAATCATTAAAAACCCCAACAACGGCGCAAGCGTGTGTAACGGATAACGCGGGGCAGGTAGAGAAAAACGCGATGGTGAAGGCATCGTTATTCCATCCCTATTGAGGTAAAGAGGGGCTGTTGTGGTGGAATGGTGGTGGCGGGGCGCAGGCCCAGCCGATGTAGCGTTTGGGCGATATTGTCAATGGTACGGCGCAGTTGCGGGCTGTCTGGCCCTGCTAACAGACGCTGATTTTCTTCACGATCATAAAAACGTAGCAAGGTCAGGGCGTGTTGCAGTTCGTTGTTATATAGATTTTGTCGTGTCATTACCAACTGCATTGCCGTGTCTTGTTGTGTGACCAGTGTTTCCGTGTGTTCAAACCAAACCTTGACCAACTCGCGTAATTGCCGGCGTTGGCTTTTGTTTAATTGTTGTGGCCGGACAATTAATACATCGAGGATTTCATTTGGCAGCGAGCGGCTATCGAACAACACCTTGGCACCTTGACGTTGTAAGCGCGACAAAATCGGCTCGAATGTCACCAAGCCATCAATCTCACGATTGAGAAAACTGGCTTCCTGTTGCTCCAGTGAAACCGAGCGAATCTGTACTTCTTTTTTATCCATGCCCGATAGTTCCAGTGCACGACCAAGCATATAAGCACCGAGGGTCAGGCTATCGGCACCGACCACTTTGCCGCGTAAATCGGTTACGCGTTTAAGTTCAGGTTGTCCTAACAACGCATCTGCGCCATGAGAGTGACTCAATACCAGCGCAATCGCCGCTTGATTGTCGTCTAAGAGCAGCGGCACCGCTTCATCGAGTGTCAGCGCGGCTACGTCTAAATTACGGTTGCGGAATGCGCGCAGTGTTTCAGCGGTGGTGGGATATTCATGTAACGATACCCCTTGCGGCAGTGTTTGTTGTTGTCGTGCCAAAAACAGCGGTTCATAGCCTAGCCAAGTATTGGCACCAATCCGCAAGGTGGTTTCATTTTGGCAAGCAGAGAGACCAATAAGAACGAAAAAAGCCAATAGTGTGCGCAATATATGTTGCAAATAGCGTGGCGTGTTCAATTGGGTCGGCCCTCTTTGTTTTCACCAAAGTTGTAGTTTAATGGAATATTGCCGTTGTGACATTGACCGATGTAAAAGCGTTTTTGTTACCATTGGTTTTATGTCCTCTTTTCCTTCTCTTTCTGCCCTGCCGATTCCGTTATGGGCGGCTCGTCCTCCGCGTGCGGCTTATCTGTTGCCGGTAATAGATGCCTGCGCTTTATTGTTTGCTTTTCTCTGTGGCCTGTTGGTGTTGTTGATGCGGCCTGTGATTGATTGGCACAATTTTCCTGAATGGTGGCAAGACGGGGGAGTGCATCAGTTTTATACCTTCTTGGCCTTTATCGGGATTGCTATTCATACCCTGTGGTGGCGCGGGCATTACAACCGCCGCAAACCGTTTTGGGCGGAAACCGGTGAGGTGGTTCGGATTGTGATTGCCTTGGCCTTGCTCAATGGCGTGACGGTGTTGCTAGCGAAATGGCCGTTCTCACGTACGGTTTGGTTAGTGGGCTGGTGTATGGCCTGTGTTGCGATTCCGCTGGGTCGCTTATTGTTAAAAAGTCTGCTGATGCGCTTACGGCGTTGGCAACGCCCCACTTTAGTGATTGGCAGTGGCCAATTGGCCGCGGATGCGTGTGCTGCGCTACAAAGTGAGCCCTTGTTGGGTTTTGATATTCGCGGTTTTGTCTGCTTGGATGATTTGAGTTGTGATATTCCACCAGAAACCGATTTGCCAGTATTTTCTGCGAGCGCGCAAGAGGTATTGCAATGGGCGCGTGCACATCCGCATGCCCATTTGGTGATTGCGTTGGAATCCCCTGCTTTAGAGCAACATGCGGCATTGGTGGCAGAGCTTGGGTTTATCATGCCCGGTTTACATCTGGTCCCTTCCACCGCTGGCCTACCTTTGGTGGGCATGGAAACGCAACATTTTTTTAGCCACGATGTGTTGCTATTGCGGGCACGGAATAATCTGCTCAACCCACAAGCGATTGCTGTCAAACGCGGCTTTGATATGGTGGTGGCGGCATTGCTATTGTTGTCGTTGTCGCCGTTTTTTATCGTGGTGGCGTGGTTGACGCGGCGTGATGGGGGGCCGGCTTTTTTTGGTCAGCCACGGGTCGGTCGCAATGGGGAATTGTTTACCTGTTACAAATTTCGCAGTATGCGGGTGGATGCTGACCGTTTATTACAAGAGCTGCTGGTGCGTGACCCTGTTGCACGAGAAGAATTCGATACCTTCCGCAAGCTTAAACATGACCCCCGTATTACCGGTATTGGCCATTTCTTGCGGCGCACCAGTTTGGATGAGCTGCCTCAGTTGTGGAATGTTTTGCGCGGGGAAATGAGCTTGGTGGGCCCGCGTCCGATTATGACCGAAGAAATGCCGCGTTTTGGTGAAAACTTGGCTTATTACCTTGAAACCCGCCCCGGGATGACTGGCTTGTGGCAGGTCAGTGGGCGGAATCGCTTGCCATTCCAACGCCGCGTGGAACTCGACGCTTGGTATGTCCGCAATTGGAGTTTGTGGCACGACTTAGCGATTTTGTTAAAAACCATCAAAGTCGTGCTACGGCGTGAAGGGGCGTATTAAGCGGGGGTGGCGCCTAATATTGTCCCGATCCACTGTGTACGGCCAGCAAAAAATTCACGGCCACTGAGTCGTTTACCGCCAGCCAGTTGTAATTCCTCTAAGCACACTTGGCCTTGTCCACATTGCACCACTGCCCCTTCTGGGGTGAGCTGGCAAACAGTGCCGGCTGGGGTGTGTGTGGTCGCTGGGCTGTTGTGATTGACGATGCTGGCACGCCACACTTTCAGCCCTTGACCTTGCCATTGGCTAAAAGCGCCCGGTACGGGGTGATAGGCCAAAATGCGCCGCACCACACAGGCTGCTTGTTGCTGCCAATCAATTTCAGCTTCGGCTTTTTCTAATTTTTGCGCGTAGGTGACGCCTTCTCTGGGCTGGGCGATGGTAGGTAATTGGTCAAGTGTTGCCAACGCTGCCACAATCGCTTCTGCCCCTAATTGGGCCAATTTGTCATGCAAGCTGGCAGCGGTGTCATCGGCCGCAATCGGCAAGCGATGTAAAGAACGGATCGCGCCGGTGTCTAATCCAGCATCCATTTGCATAATGGTGATACCCGTTTCGGCATCGCCAGCCAACAGCGCACGTTGAATAGGTGCGGCACCGCGCCAGCGTGGTAGCAAAGAGGCATGGATATTGAGACAACCTCGTGCTGGAATGTCCAATACTGCCTGCGGTAATAACAAACCATAGGCCGCAACGACCATCAACTCTGCATCCACCTGTTGCAGCATGGCTTGTGCGTCGGCGTGTTTTAAACTGAGTGGTTGCTCCACCCGTAGCCCATGTTCCAGTGCTAACACTTTGACTGGGCTCGGCTTGAGTTTCATCCCCCGTCCAGCTGGACGGTCGGGTTGGGTGAGTACCAACGCAATATCAT
This sequence comes from Aquaspirillum soli, assembly GCF_054781915.1. NCBI lineage: Bacteria > Pseudomonadati > Pseudomonadota > Betaproteobacteria > Neisseriales > Aquaspirillaceae > Aquaspirillum > Aquaspirillum soli. The sequence goes on from NZ_BAAGTM010000001.1 coordinate 27,293, forward strand.
GCCCAGCCTGAATCAGGGCTGCGAGGGCTTGCGCGGCAAATTCTGGGGTTCCTGCAAAAATCAGTCTCATCACATATTCTGCCGTTCACGTTTTTTCAGTTTATTTTTGATGCGGTTTTGCTTCAGGCTCGATAGATGTTCCACAAATACTTTGCCATTTAAATGGTCAATTTCATGTTGGATACACACGGCCAGCAAGCCGTCTGCGTCGAGTTGATAGGACTGCCCATCACGGCCCAAGGCTTGTACGGTGACTTTCGGTGCTCGTTCGACTTTGTCAAAAATACCCGGCACCGACAAACACCCTTCCTCGCCCACCACTGGCTCACCATTGCTGGCAACGATTTCTGGATTGATCAGCACTAAAGGGGCATCGTGTTTTTCTGACACATCAATCACCACGATACGTTGATGCACATTGACCTGTGTTGCTGCGAGGCCGATACCCTGCGCTTCGTACATGGTTTCCAGCATATCGTCGAGTAAACGGCGAATCTCATCGGTGACTTCTTTGACCGGTGCTGCGACGGTGTGTAGGCGTGGATCGGGGTAGTGCAAAATCGGAAGTAAAGCCATGGTTATTCACTTTCTGTAAAACGGTCTTTATGTTTTTGACATGGTTGGCTGGCTTGCGCATAATTTCTATTTGGCATGATGCGTGATGTGAGCCATCGTCTATTGGCGTGCATTATAGCTCTAGCCTCAAGTGGCAAGCCCAATTCTGCTATCGTTTTTAGGAGCCTCTATGTCGGAACTGAGCCTTCAACATCATGCTTGGTTGCATCTCATACAAGTCCCCAACTTTGGGTATGGCGCATGGAGTAAAGCCTGTACCGCTTTTTCTGATGTTGTGGCGTTGTATCAGGCTGAGTCGGCCCGTGTGAGTGCGTGTTTAGGGGCGAAATTGGCACAGGCTATCACCGAAACCGATAGCAGCGATTTACGACAACGCTCTGCCGCGTGGTTGCAACAAGGCCAAGGGCGGCAGTTGTTGTGTTGTGATGAGGAAAACTATCCCGCCTTATTGCATGAGATACCTTCGCCGCCGCTGTTATTGTATGCCCAAGGGCGGCTAGAGCTGCTACAGCGTCCCTTATGTGCGGTGGTGGGTAGTCGCCAAGCCACCAGTCAGGGGCGGCGTGATGCGGAACAATTGGCGTATGAGCTGGGTCAAGCGGGGTTTACCATCATCAGTGGTTTAGCGGCAGGGGTCGATGCCAGTGCCCATCGTGGTGCACTGCGTAGTAAGGGCAGTACCATTGCTGTGATTGGCACCGGCATTGATCGCGTCTATCCCGCTCAACACCGTGCTTTAGCACATCAAATTGCAGAGCAGGGGTTGTTACTCAGTGAATTTCCCCTCGGCACGCCACCGTTACCGGCCCATTTTCCACGTCGGAATCGCATTATTGCCGGTTTGTGCCATGGTTGTATGGTGGTGGAAGCCAATGTTGAAAGTGGCTCTTTAATCACTGCACGTTTGGCAGCGGAATATGGTCGTGAAGTGATGGCCGTGCCGGGGTCAATTCATAATCCACAGGCCAAAGGTTGTCATCAATTATTGCGTGAAGGGGCGGCGTTGGTGGAGTCGGTAGAGGATATCTTAACCACCCTCGGCTGGGCGCGGCCCTCGGTTGTTTTGCCAAGACATGCGGATGCAACACAAGGTGAGCATGCTGGTGCCAGTCATCCGCTGTTAGATTTGTTGGTGGCGGGGCCAATGGACTTGGATCAGTTGATTGAATTGTCTGGCTTGACACCCGATGAGGTCTGCGCCACGCTGTTATCGCTTGAACTAGAAGGCCGTGTTGCCACTTTACCGGGAGGCCGTTATCAACGCTTAAGCGAATGTTAGCGTTGCAACCGGATGTTAATTGTATCAATCATAAAGGTGGAGACCGCTATTATGTATGAAGTTCTTGCTTATCTTGTTGATTCTTATCGTGATCTTGATGCTTGCCCGCAGCCGGCTGCTTTGAGCAGACGCTTAATGGCGGCGGGGTTTGATGATGATGAAGTCAGTGATGCCTTGCTTTGGTTGCAGGGTCTCGAAACCGCACGTGCCGCCCATGTGCTTGCTGAAGACACATGGCACGAAAGCGCGGGTAGCTTCCGTTGTCTTAGCCCACAAGAAGCCGAACATTTACCTTTAGATTGCCAAGGCTTTCTTTTATTTCTACAACAACAGGGTGTTTGCACTGGATCGGTCCGTGAGTTGGTGTTAGATCGTTTGATGGCCTTACCTGCTGGTGCAATTGATCTACAAGTCTTGAAATTAACGGTGGTGACGGTACTTTGGAGCTTGGCCACTGAGCTCGATATACTGATTGCCGATGTCCTAACCGATGCTGACAGTGCATTGCTGGCATTGCAGTAGCCCACACAAGCGCATAACATCGCGGGCTTTTCGACTTGTTTGGTGTGCTGACGCCCCCTCACTGTGGGGGCGTCTTTTTGCCCCTTGCAGCTTTATTCCCCATTAGGATGTGACCCAATCGCCATGCCTGCCAATCTGCTCATTGTCGAATCGCCCTCTAAAGCGAAGACCCTGAAAAAATATCTGGGGCCAGACTTCGAGATTCTGGCTTCTTATGGCCATATCCGTGATTTAGTGCCAAAAAATGGCGCAGTAGATCCGGATAAAGATTTCGCCATGAAGTACCAGATCATCGCTAAAAACAGTAAACACGTTGACGCGATTGCTGCTGCTGTGTGTGAGGCACAGCATATTTATCTTGCGACTGACCCCGACCGCGAGGGGGAGGCGATTTCTTGGCATTTGCTAGAAATTCTCAAGAATAAAAAGCTTTTAAAAGATAAAACCGCGCAGCGTGTGGTGTTCCACGAGATTACAAAAAATGCGGTGCTCGATGCCGTAGCCAATCCGCGACAGATTTCGCTCGATTTGGTCAACGCACAACAAGCGCGCCGTGCCCTAGATTATTTAGTGGGTTTCAATTTATCGCCCTTGCTGTGGAAAAAAATTCGCCGTGGTTTGTCCGCCGGTCGGGTACAAAGCCCTGCTTTGCGGCTGATTTGTGAACGCGAAACGGAAATCCGCAGCTTTGTGACACAAGAATATTGGTCAATCCACCTTGATAGCCACAAAGGCCGCAGTAAATTCTGTGCCCGTTTGACACAGTTCCAAGGCGCAAAACTCGAACAGTTCTCTATCACCAACGAAGATCAACAACAGGCAATTGTTTCGGCGTTGGCGCAGCATACTGCGGCTCAGGTGATTGCTGTTGAGAAGAAAAAGAAAACGCGCAAGGCCGCGCCGCCTTTTACCACGTCAACTTTGCAACAAGAGGCGGTGCGTAAGTTATCGATGACCACCGACCGCACCATGCGGACAGCACAACAGCTGTATGAAGGGGTGGATGTTGGGCAAGGCACGGTGGGTTTAATTACCTATATGCGGACTGACTCGGTGGCGTTGGCTAACGAGGCTGTGGCGGAGATTCGTCACTATATCGGTGAACATTTCGCAGCAGATTATTTACCCAAAGCGGCGGTGACTTTTACAAATAAGGCGAAGAACGCACAAGAAGCCCATGAAGCCATCCGCCCGACGTCGATCTTCCGTACGCCTGAACAGGTCAAACCATTTTTAACTGCCGATCAATTCAAACTGTATGAAATGGTATGGAAACGGACGGTAGCCTGTCAGATGGCCCCAGCGAAGTATGACACCACGGCGGTGGATATTGCCGTTGGTGAAGGGGTATTCCGCGCTAATGGGCAAGTGTTGGTTTTCCCGGGGTTTATCGCGGTGTATCAAGAAGGTCTTGATGATGCTGACGATGACGGCGAAGCGAAATTGCCGGTGTTGGAAGTCGGTGATGCGCTGCCTGTCGATAAAATCGAAGGTGAGCAACACTTTACTCAACCCCCGCCGCGTTTTTCCGAAGCGAGTTTGGTGAAGGCGTTGGAAGAATTTGGTATTGGCCGTCCTTCAACTTATGCCTCTATTATCAAGACGTTAAAAGATCGTGAGTATGTCACGCTCGATAAAAAGCGTTTTGTCCCGACTGATACTGGCGAGGTGGTCAATAAATTTTTGACTGAGCATTTTCAGCAATATGTTGATTATGACTTCACGGCGAAGTTAGAAAACCAACTAGACGATGTTTCCACTGGTAAACGGCAGTGGGTGCCGGTGTTGGAGGGGTTCTGGAAAGGTTTTCATAAGCAGTTGCAAGAAAAAGAAGGGCTTTCACGCGCTGAGGTGACAACGGAATTGTTGGACGAGGCATGTCCAAAATGTAGCAAACCGTTGAATATCCGTTTTGGTAAGCGTGGTCGTTTTATTGGTTGTACGGGCTATCCTGAATGTGACTACACCCGCAATTTAGGTGAAACCGCTGAAGAGGCCGCTGCCGCTGTGCCAGAGACGCCACAGGTGATTGAGGGGCGTGATTGTCCGGCGTGTGGTGGGCAGTTGGTGGTGAAAACGGGGCGGTATGGGAAGTTTATTGGCTGTGCCAATTATCCGAAGTGTAAGCATATCGAGCCGTTGGAAAAGCCGCGTGATACGGGGGTGGTGTGTCCGGTCTGTAAAGAGGGGCATTTGATCGAGCGGAAGAGCCGTTATGGTAAGTTGTTCTATTCGTGTAATACCTATCCGAAGTGTAATTACGCAACGTGGAACCCGCCGATTGCTGAAACGTGTCCGCAGTGTCAATGGCCGGTGTTGACGGTGAAAACGACGAAGCGGCGTGGTACGGAAAAGGTGTGTCCGCAGAAGGAATGTGGTTATAGCATCCCCGCCCCCGAACTCGCACCGCCAGCGGTGCCAGAGGCTGAGACAGATAGTTAAGTGGGAAATTGACTTAAAAAATTAGAAAACGGCTCCTCTGATGAGGGGCCGTTTTTTTGGATATGCTTGTCTTGCTGCTGAGATGTGGCTAGAAAATCACCAACAAACCCCACATTGCCGCCAAATTCACCAACCCCAACAACTGCGCTGCGCTGCCGAGGTCTTTCGCACGTTTAGCGAGAGGATGACGAGCGAGGGATGTGTGATCGACGGCGGCTTCAATCGCTGAATTAAACAACTCAATCACTAATGTTGCCAAAGAACTGGCCACCAAAATCGCCCGACTTACCCTCGTGATATCCGGCCACCACAACGCCAATGGAATCAACAGCAAGGCCAGCAAAGTCAGTTGCCGAAAAGCATCTTCATGCCGCCATGCCGCTGCCAGCCCTTCAATCGAATAGCCCAAAGCATGCCAAACCCGTTTGATACCAGACTTGCCCTTGAATGGGCTTTCCTCCGGCGCTGGTGTGCTCACGCTGCGGCCTGCTGATGTTGCTGCACAGCCCGTTCCACCGCATCAATAAACAAACTGGCGACCGGACAACCAGTTTGCTGCATGATCTCGCGGAAACACGTTGGACTGGTCACGTTAATTTCCGTCAAACGATCACCAATGATATCCAACCCCACCAATAACAAACCACGCTCACGCAACACCGGCCCTAATGCCTTGGCAATGGCGCGGTCGGCATCAGACAATGGCCGTGCTTCCCCTCGGCCGCCTGCGGCTAAATTACCGCGCGTTTCCCCCTCTTTCGGAATCCGCGCCAAACAATAATCCACCGGCACCCCATCAATTAACAACACCCGCTTATCCCCCTCAGTGATAGCAGGGATATAGCGTTGTGCCATGATGGTGCGGGTTTGTTGGCGTGTCATCAGCTCTAAAATCACCGATAAATTAGGGTCGTGGTCGGTAACACGGAAAATACTATCGCCGCCCATGCTATCTAATGGCTTCAAAATCACATCTTGATGCGTCAAGATAAAATCGCGTAACACCTGATATTGTGAGCTAATGGTGGTCGGTGAAATCCATTCTGGAAATTCTAAAATTGCCAGTTTTTCATTGTGATCGCGCAAGGCTTGGCCGCTGTTGATACACAATGCCCCTTGCTTTTCTGCCAATGTCATCAAATGCGTAGCGTACAAATATTCGCTATCAAACGGCGGATCTTTACGCATAATCACTGCGTCAAATGCCGTTAAAGCGGTTGTCTCTGGCTCGCCTTGTTGAAACCACGCATGAGGATCCCCCGTCAGAAACAACTGACCTGCGGTTGCATACACCTTGCCATCTTCCACCGTTAAATCAGCAGCGGTGAGGTAAGAAATTTGATGGCGGCGTTGGGCAGCCTCTTCGATCATGGCAAAGGTGCTGTCTTTGTAGATTTTCAAATGATCGAGTGGATCGGCAATAAAAGCAAAGTGCATCATGATTCCTTAGGCGGCAGTCGGTGCGGTGCGTTCAAGTTCGAGTGCCCCAGCTAACAGGGCAAGACGTGCCACAACACCATAGGCATATAAACGGTTTGTTGAGTCTTCTGGGCCACAAGTCCGGTCGGGCAAACATGCGCCATCGAAACTCATCGGCGAGAAGTGCATACCGGGGGCATTCAGGTTCTCATCGCGGCCACGTCCCGTATGTACACGATAGAACCCACCGACCACATGGCGATCCATCATATAAATCACTGGTTCGGCAACGGCTTCACCCACGGTTTCAAAGGTATACACCCCTTCTTGCACAATCACTTCGCTGACTTGTTGCCCTTCTTTAATCACCGACATTTTATTGCGTTGCTTGCGGTTGAGGCCGCGCACATCATCAGGACTTTTGGCAGTCATCACACCCATGCCATACGTCCCTGCATCGGCTTTCACAATCACAAACGGTGCCACATCAATTTCATATTCACGGTATTTGCTGCCAATCCGCTGCAGAATGTCGGAGACAGTATCGGCTAATTCATCTTCGCCTTGTCGCTCGTGAAAATCGAGCGCACGACAACCGGCAAAATAAGGATTGATTAACCACGGATCGAGATCGAGTAAGTTGGCAAACTCGGTAGCCACTTGGTCGAAAGCACTGAAATGCTGCGTTTTACGGCGCACGGCCCAACCACCGTGAAGCGGTGGTAAGAGAGTTTGTTTAATGCCTTGTAACAGATCAGGGATGCCGGCGGATAAGTCGTTATTCAGTAAAACAATACATGGATCAAAGCCATCATCACCGACGGTAACCCGATCTCCCTCGCGGCGTAGCGGTTCGAGGGTCAGTTGTACGCCATCGCCCGCATCCAGTTGGGTGATCTCATTGATATCTGGCGACAAACTACCTAAACGCACCTGTAACCCAGCCGTTTCTAGAATATGCCGTAAGGCGGCGATATTTTTCAGGTAGAAAGTGTTGCGGGTATGGTTTTCTGGAATCAGCAATATACTTTTGGCACGGGGGCAGGCGTGTTCAACGGCGCTGGCAACGGCTTGTACCGCCAACGGCAACGCATCGGGATTGAGGTTATTAAAACCACCGGGGAATAAATTCATATCCACCGGTGCCAGTTTGAACCCACTATTGCGTAGATCAACTGAACCATAGAACGGGGCTTGATGGTTGCTCCATTGATTACGGAACCAGTGTTCAATTTGTGGTTGGGCAGCAAGAAAACGCCGCTCTAGTTCCAATAACGGGCCGGTCAAGTGGGTTGCTAGCGAAGGTACGGGCATACTCTTTCCCTATTGTTTGGGATTCAAAGGCTCATCTATGGCGGTGCCTCGCCGCATTTTCAATCGAAACACGACGATTTCATCCGGAATTTAGGTAGGGCATACCGTCTGATGGGCCGGTGGCAAGGCCGGTTCAGCATACGCGCTCTGCCAACGTTGTAACACCTCTGGTAAGTGACAACGATGATTTTGTCCCCCTTGGTGTTCAATCTTGATGGCGCCGAGTACGCTGGCAAATTGCAAAATACTCAACCATGACCACCCTTGGTGTAAACCATACAACACGCCTGCGCGGAAAGCATCTCCACAACCAGTGGGGTCAATCGCTTGGCTGATGGGGGCGGCGGCGACATGCAGGGTGGTGTGATCGGCAAGATAGACGTCACTGCCGCCAGCCCCTTGTGTAATCACTACCGCTTGCAGTTGGCCTTGCCCTGCTAGGGTATGGGCAGCGTGTCCGGTGCGTTCAGTAAATAGCTCGGCTTCATATTGATTTAAGGTCAGCACATGAGCCAGTTTGGCACAGTGTAAAAGCTCTTCCCCACTCAATAATGGTAACTCTTGGCCGGGGTCGAAAATAAAAGGAATCTGTGCCGCAGCGAGTTGAGGCGGAAAGGCAATATCCCCTGCTCGTCCCGTCGGGGCAACAATCGCCCATTTCACCGCCTCGCGTACTTCACTAATCTGATTTTGATCGGCAAAGTTCATTGCACCGGGATGAAAAGCAGTGATTTGGTTACCGTCTTGATCGCTATTGATAAAACATTGTGCAGTGTAGTGCGCTGGCAAGACACGGATATAATCGGTCCGTATCCCTTGTTGGTTCAGATAGTCGTGATAGCTGGCAAAATCTTTACCGACTGTCGCCATCAATAAAGGCTGGGCTCCTAGTTGGTGTAAGGTATAGGCAATATTGCCACCACAGCCGCCGAACTCTCGCCGCAATTCTGGTGTCACAAAGCACACCGAAAGTCGGTGCAAATGGTCGCTTAAGAGATGTTGGTGAAAATGACCGGGATAATGCAGTAGGGTATCGTAAGCCACCGAGCCACAGACCAAGATCGACATTGCTGTTGCCTTTACATCAGAAAAAGAGCAAACATTCTAAGCGCATCAGTCGGCGATCACCATGCAACAAGCACAAAAAGGATGAAAATATGGCATTGTTTAGCCGCCGCCATTTGATGATGGCCGCATTGATTGCTGCTTGCAGTCCCCTCTCTGCGTGGGCAGGTTCAGCACTCGATCAGGCGCGTTTTCCTGATGTGAATGGCAAACTACAGTCGGTTGAAAATTGGCGTGGGAAAGTGGTGGTGGTCAATTTTTGGGCGACATGGTGTGCCCCTTGCCGCGAAGAAATGCCGATGTTAAACACCTTTTCACAACGGTTTGGCCCACATGGTGTCGCGGTAGTGGGGATTGCTCTGGATCAGAAAATCCCCGTTAAAAATTTCGCCCAACAATTTTCTATTACCTATCCACTGTTGGTGGCGGATAACAGTGCTTTGGAGTTGATGCGGACGATTGGCAATAAAATCGGCGCTTTGCCTTTTACCGTGGTGCTAGACCGTGATGGCAATATCACGGCCCGTCTGACCGGTAAAATCACCGAACAAAACCTACTAGATGCCGTTAAACCGCGTCTCTAAACGGTTTAGGCCATTTTAGGTTCTACGGTGGTATGCGTAGGGGTCGTTTGGTTGCCACAGACGGCGGCCAAACTGGCACGAGTGGCATGATAAAGATGAGTGATGTCTGCCTCAGTGGTGCAATAAGGCGGCATAAAGTACACCGTTTTCCCAATGGGTCGCACCAAACATTCGTGTTTTAACATCTCACGGAAAAAAGCGAGGGCAAAATCATTGCGTTCGCAGACCACATCAAACGCCCAAATCATCCCACAGTGGCGGAAATGTGTGACCCACGGTAAATCACACAAGCCTTGTAATTGCTGGGTGAAAGCCTCGGCTTTCTGCTTATTGCACTGCAATACTTGATCTTGTTCAAAAATATCGAGCACCGCCAGCGCCGCCGCACAAGCCAAAGGATTCCCCGTGTAGCTGTGTGAATGTAAAAAGCCGCGTGTGACATCTGGATCATAAAAAGCGTGATAGACCGCATCGGTGGTGAGCACGACAGATAACGGCAAATAGCCGCCGGTAATCCCTTTTGATAAACATAGAAAATCAGGTGTGATCTCGGCGTGTTGGTGGGCAAAGAAGCGACCGGTACGGCCAAAGCCAACGGCGATTTCATCTGCAATCAATAACACGTCGTAACGATCGCACAGCTCGCGGATACGCCGTAAATAATGTGGGTGATACATTGCCATGCCGGCCGCCCCTTGGACTAAGGGCTCGACGATCATGGCGGCAATCTGTTGATGTTGTGTGGCGAAGCACTGCTCTACTGCCTGTGCGGCGTGTTCGGCGAGTTGCTCTGCATTGATGTCTGTGCTGGCGTGTCGGTTATCCGGACACGGTACCGATAGACCTTCAAGTAACAGCGGGGCGTAGGTTTGACGAAATAAGGGAATATCCGTCACTGCCAGTGCACCAACGGTTTCACCGTGATAGCTGTTTTCGAGATGCACAAAACGCGTTTTCTCTGGTTGTCCTTGATTGCGCCAATAATGAAAGCTCATTTTCAAGGCAATTTCTGTTGCCGAAGCGCCATCCGATCCATAAAAAGCATGGCCCAGCCCAGATAACGCACCAAGACGTTCTGACAGTTCAACCACCGGCCGATGGGTAAACCCTGCCAGCATCACATGTTCCAGTTGATCCATCTGGCGGCTGATGGCGGCTTTGATGCGTGGCTCATTATGACCAAATAAATTAACCCACCATGAACTGACGGCGTCTAAATAACGAGCGCCTTGTTCACCATATAACCAACTGCCTTCCCCACGAATAATAGGGACAATCGGTAGGGTTTCGTGACGTTGCATTTGGGTGCAAGGGTGCCAAACTGCTGCGCGGCTGCGTGCTAATAAATCCTGAGAGGGCGACATCGGGCGACTTCCATAAAAAACAGGCCCACGAGGGGCCTGTTGTCAGTGTGCGAAAACAAGTATTAAGCGATGACGATTTCGTTGTGATTTTGTAGCATCGCGCTACGCATTTTTTGTAGGGCTTTCGCTTCAATTTGACGGATACGTTCTGCCGACACATTGAACTCAGCAGCCAAATCATGCAGGGTTAAGCCACCATCGTCAGCTAACCAACGTGCTTCAATAATGCGGCGACTCCGTGCGTCGAGGCTTTCTAACGCTTCGTGAATCCCTTCTTTTTGTAAGCGGTCGAAGGCTTTGCGTTCAATTTGATGGGTGGGTTCGTTGTCGTGGTCGGCAAGCCAATCGATAGGCGAAAACGCATCATCATCGTCGTTGTCTGCGACCAAACCGATGTCTTGCCCGCTCATGCGGGTTTCCATCTCGCGTACTTCTTCGGGTTTCACGCCTAAAGCCAAAGCAATATCTTGTGCTTCGCTATCGCTGAGTGCGCTAAAGCCACGTTTCATCGAGCGCAGGTTAAAAAACAACTTACGCTGTGGTTTGGTGGTGGCGATACGCACTAAGCGCCAGTTACGCAAGATAAATTCGTGAATTTCCGCTTTAATCCAGTGCACTGCAAAAGAAAATAGCCGCACACCACGGGTGGGTTCAAAGCGTTTGACCGCCTTCATCAAGCCAATGTTGCCTTCTTGAATCAAGTCTGCCTGTTGTAAGCCATAACCAGAATAGCCGCGTGCAATCGACACCACGACTCGCAGGTGTGACATCACCAGTTCGCGGGCAGCGTCAATGTCCTGATGTTCTTGATGACGGGTTGCCAATTCAAGTTCACGTTCTGGGGTCAGCATCGGGATGCTGTTCACCGCTGCGATATAGCTCTCCAGACTGCCGTTGCTGGATGGAATTGGTAATGCGAATGCTTTGCTCATCTTTCGCTTTCCTTTCCGGAAGATGTCTTCTTTGTTTTTATTCTAGCACTCGTCTATGGAGAGTGCTAGAAATAGACTAGTTTTTTAGTCAAGTATTTTTTTATCGCAACTATAGTGTTTCTCTATCAAAACTGACTTAAAGCAGCGATCGAATGTGACCATTGTTTAACCACTATATTAACCTTGTCTTAAATACGGTTGGCATCAGCGTGGTTCCAGTTTGCGCAATAAGCGCGTGCATGTCCATGCTGCAGTTAAACAAGAGAGGCCAATGATACTGACAACCAACAAGGCGCTTTCTTCCAAATTTAGGCTGTGTAGTTCCGCTTGGCTATGATAGAGCGCGGCAAAATCAGCAATCAAAGGATTGAGTGTCGCGATAAAGGCTTGAGCCAATCCCCATCCTAATGCCGCAGCAATCCCCCCTTGCCACACTGCCAAATAGAGAAAAGGCCGCCGGATAAAGGGATTGGGAGCACCGATCAATTTTGATACTTCAATCGCATCACGGTGTGCCAAGATCTGCATACGAATCATATTATGGGTGACCAACAGTAAGGTCACTGCCAAGCTTGCACCTAACACCAAGGTGAAATGTTGTAGCACAGCCAAAATTTGTGCCAATTTGCGCGCCCAACCGGCATCAAATTGGGTATTTTCGACCAGCGGTAAGTGACTGAGTTCCACCGCCAACTGTTCCATCTGTTCTGGCGTCAGTTCTTTTGGGCGGATGATAAAAGCATCTGGTAGGGGATTACCGCCGAGGGCTTGGCCGATGTCTTGTAGATTTTGTTTTTCTAGTAAGACTTTCAGCGCCTGTTCACGGCTGATAAATTCATAGTCGGCGATTAACTTATGCTGGCGCAAATGTTCATCCACCACGACAACATCAGTCCGTTCGGCATTCAGCTCCATAAAGACGGTAATTTCGGGCTTAACGGTCAACCCTTGGCTCCATTGTTGGGCGCTGCTGACCAAGAGATACAGACAAACCGGCAGTGCCACGGCCAATCCCAACATCGCCAGTCCTAATAAACTGCTTAAGGGTTGCTGGAGTAGTGTGCGGAGTGCTTGGCTTGCTGCCCGCAGGTGTAAATAAAAAAAGCGTTGCATACACACCCTAGCCTAGTTTGCCTTGAGAAAGCCGAATAGTGCGTTGGCCATATTCGCGCATCAATATTTCATCGTGGGCTGAGATCACAATCGTGACGCCAACCTGATGGAAGGATTTAAACAACTCCATAATATCCTGTGCATAAGCGCGGTCGAGATTGCCGGTGGGTTCGTCGGCTAACAAAATGGCGGGTCGATGGACGACGGCGCGGGCAATACAAAGGCGCTGTTGTTCACCACCGGATAAGCGCACCGGATTCATTTTCTCTTTATTAAGCAAGCCCACCTTGTCTAGCGCGGCACGAACACGCTTGGCGGCTTCTCGGCGATCAAAACCAATAATTTCTAATGGCAACAGCACATTTTCATGCACAGTGCGGTCGAACAGAATTTTATGATCTTGAAAAATCAAACCAATGTGTTGCCGTAGATAGGCCAGTTCGGTGGGGTGCATCTTAGAAAGATTTTGCCCATTCACTGTCACTGTCCCACGGTTGGCACGTTCAATGCCAGCAATCAATTTCAACAAGGTGGATTTGCCGGCCCCTGAATGGCCGGCAAGAAACACCATCTCACCCTTGTCGATTTGAAAGGTCAATTGGTTAAGAGCTTCAATCCCGCCAGGATACACTTTGCTGACTTCAGAAAATTGAATCATCGGGTTGGGTGAGGGGGCGCTGGTCATGGTTAGCTTTGCTTAATCGAATAACGCATCGATATAGTCACGGGCATGGAAAGGACGTAAATCGTCTAAGGTCTCACCAACACCAATAAAGCGCAGTGGCACGGGGCGTTCGCGAGCAATGGCCGCAATCACGCCCCCTTTTGCTGTACCGTCCAATTTAGTCAAAATTAGACCGGTTAAGCCCAAGGCATCATCGAAGGCTTTCACTTGTGTGAGGGCATTCTGTCCGGTATTGGCATCTAATACCAATAAGGCTTCATGTGGTGCACCGGGGAGTGCTTTGTCAATGACACGTTTGACCTTTTTGATTTCTTCCATCAAATGTAACTGGGTGGGCAACCGTCCTGCTGTATCCACCAAGACAATATCGATTTTGCGGGCAATGGCAGATTGAATGGCATCAAAACAGACGGCAGCGGCATCCCCTTTTTCCTGAGAAATCACGGTCACATTATTACGTGCACCCCATTCAGCCAGTTGCTCGCGTGCTGCTGCGCGGAAAGTATCCCCTGCGGCGAGCAAGACAGATAAACCCTGACCTTGGAAATATTTGGCCAATTTACCAATCGAGGTGGTTTTACCTGCACCGTTTACCCCCGCCATCAGGATAATAAAAGGACGATGTTGATCGGTTTGTAACGGTTTTTCCAACGGCAAAATCAGTTCATGTAGGGCATCTTTCAGCGCACCTTTTAATTCACTGGCGTCTTTGAGGCCTTTTAAGGAAACACGCTCACGCACTTCTTTTAATAAGTGTGTGGTAGCAGGGACGCCCATATCAGCGGTTAATAAGACTGTTTCGAGTTCTTCGTACAAGTCTTCGTCGATTTTGCCCCCACCGAACAACCCCGCCAGCGATTTACCTAGCTTATCGCGTGTCTTGGCAAGGCCACTTTTCAGCCGCTCTGTCCATGACAATTTACGAGAAGCTGGCGCCTCTGCTGCTACAGGCGGTGGTGGTGGGGTGACGGTGACGGGAACCTTTGTCTCGATAACAGGCTCGGATACCACCACAGGTTCGATTGATTCGGCAGGGGGGGCTGTTGGTGTGGTGGGCTCGGTGCTAACAACGGGCTCAACAACTGGCGGTTTTTTCTTTTTGAAGAAACTAAACATGAGAGAATTGATAAACCATCTGCGAAATAAAAACAGGTGACATTACAACAGTCAGTCAGCGCAATTGGCACAAGGGTGTTGACTGTCATCGTGGTGGCAAGCCAACTGGTTGACAGTGGCAAGCCGGTCAAAATCGGAATTGTATTCGGTTTTTCTTCTGCTTAGGACATGAACCATCATGGCAAAGCTTTTTTCTCTGCGTTCGGTGTTGTGTGGTCTGCTGCTTGGTGTCTCGATCACAGCACAGGCAGAAACGGTAGAAAAAACTCTTGATAACGGCTTAAAGCTGATTGTCCGTACCGATGAACGGGCCCCAGTTGTGGTGTCACAACTGTGGTATCGCGTCGGTTCGGTCGATGAAAGCCAAGGGTTAACCGGTGTTTCCCACGCATTAGAACACATGATGTTCCGTGGCACACAACAGGTTGGTGACGGTGAATTTTCGCGACGCATTGCTGCTTTAGGTGGAAAACACAACGCCTTTACCAGCCGTGATTATACGGTTTACTTTGAACAATTAGCGGCAGATCGCGTAGAAGAGGCCATTCGGCTAGAAGCCGATCGGATGGGGAATTTGCGGATTGCTGATGATTTATTCGCTAAAGAAATTCAAGTGATTCGCGAAGAACGCCGCTTGCGGACTGATGATCAGCCGACAGGCGTGTTATTTGAACAATTGTCTGCCCAAGCATTAGTCGCCAACCCAGCGCGTCATCCGATTATTGGTTGGGCCGATGATCTACACACCATGCAGGCCAGTGATTTACGGCGGTGGTATCAAATGTGGTATGCACCAAACAACGCCACATTGGTGATTGTTGGCGCGGTTAAACCAGAGCACGTGTTCCGCATGGCTGAAAAACACTTTGGTGTTTTACCAAAACGTCCCATTCCGAACATCGTGCCACGACAAGAACCGGAACCGTTAGGTCTCAAACGTTTTACGGTCCGTCGTCCTTCCGAGCTGAGCTATCTTGCTATGGCATGGCAAGTCCCTCGTCTATCGCCCAATCAAGCGCAAACAGATGCCCCTGCGTTGGCGATGCTGGCGGCGGTGTTGGATGGGCTAGAGTCATCACGATTGCCGAAAACACTGGTCAGAGAACAGAAATCCGCCAGTTCAGTGAATGTGGATTACGACATGCTGGGACGGGGTGCTGCGCTATTTACCATTACCGCAGTGCCGGCGGCAGGGGTGGCTGTGACGGATATGGAAATGGCCATTCGTAAACAGCTGGCGCAATTGGTGAAACACGGGGTGAGTGACAGCGAGTTACAACGTCTGCGTACCCAAATGCGCGCTTCACGGGTCTATGAAAAAGATTCTTTATTTGGTCAGGCCATGAATTTGGGGCGGTTGGCATCATTAGGGTTCGATTGGCGTCAGGAAGACACTTTGTTAGAACAGTTGCTTGCAGTGACCACTGCCGATATTCAACGCGTGGCTCAGCGTTATCTAGTCGATCAGCGTTTAACTGTCGGTGTGTTATTACCAGAAAAAACGACAACTGTTGCAATCGCAAAAGGGGCAAAACATGCTAACTAAGGTGATGAAACCGTGGCGACAGGTGCAAGTGGCTGCTTTGGCTTTGGGGATGGCGTTGAGTACCAGTTGGGTTCAGGCCCAACAGTTGCTGCGCTGGCAAACCGAACAGGGTGCGAAAGTGGTGTTTATCGAGAGCCGTAATCAACCGATATTAGATGTGCGGGTTGATTTTAATGCGGGTTCTTGGCGCGACTCACCACAAAAAGCTGGGTTATCTGCCCTGACACTATCGTTATTGCAAGCCGGAACGACACAATATTCTGAACAAGCCTTAGCAGAAAAACTGGCCGATCAAGGAGCGCGCCTCAGTAGTTCCATTGAAACGGAGCGCGCTGGCTTACAACTGCGAACCTTAAGCAGTGAGCCACAGCGTACGGCTGCTTTAGCGTTATTAACAGATTTATTAGCCAATCCCAGTTTTCCTGTGGCAGCGGTTGAGCGTGAAAAAAAACGCACCATCGAGGGCTTAAAACAGGCGGAAACGGATGCGGCAAGTGTGGCAGATCGTTTATTGACCTCTGCCATCTACCCAAACCATCCTTATGGATATGAGGCGCTGACTTCGATTGCAACGGTTTCTCGTATTCAACGCGCCGACATTTTAGCCTTCTGGCAACAACACTATCAGGCCGCTTCCGCTACAGTCACGCTCGTCGGTGATATTAGCCAACAGGATGCTCGAGATATTGCTCAATCGCTTACCCAAAAGCTGCCACGCCCCAGTTCGCCACAGGCCACATTAAACAAAGTGCCTGCGGTTGCTTCTCAATCGTTGATTAAACGGCCTCATTCGTCCTCTCAGGTGCATATCATGTTGGGAATGCCGCTGCTGCAACGGCATGACCCTGACTACTATCCGCTTTTGGTCGGCAACTATATTTTGGGCGGCGGGGGATTTGACTCGCGTTTGATGAAAGTGCTGCGCGATCAGCATGGGCTGACATATGGTGTGAGCAGTTATATGAGTCCATTGCGTGAAGCTGGCCCCTTCGTGATTCAGTTGGCCACAGAAAAAAAGAATGCGGATAAAGCGGCGAACCTAATCGATTCGGTGGTTCAACAATTTATTACGCAGGGGCCAACGGCTGAGGAGTTGAATCAGGCAAAAAATCATCTCATTGGGGGTTTCCCGTTGCGCCTAGATAACAACCGTAAATTGCTCGACTATGCGGCGGTAATAGGTTTCTATGGTTTGCCCGATGATTTTCTCTCTGCTTACACCCAACGTATTGCCGCTGTCAGCCGTGAGCAAATTCAACAAGCTTTTGCGCGCCGTGTGGCTTCCCAACAATGGCAACGGGTGATGGTGGGTGTTGAGCCTTAATCGCCAGAGCAACGCCAATGCTAAAATGCAACTTAAGCGATTTTATATTGGATGATTGATGTCACATTCAGCACGTAGTCAGAATAAAGGCAGCCACAAAGTGCGGATTATCGGCGGCAGTTTACGCCGCCGCTTGATTACTTTTCCCGATAGTGAAGGCTTACGCCCTTCTCCAGACCGAGTTCGTGAAACCTTATTTAACTGGTTGGGACAAGAAATGACTGGCCAGTTGTGTTTAGATGCTTTTGCAGGCAGCGGTGCTCTTGGGTTTGAAGCTGCCTCTCGTGGGGCAAAAGCGGTATTTATGTTAGAGGCCTCACGTATCGCTGTGGCGGCATTAAAGGACAATCAAAAACAACTGACTGCGCATACCGTACAAGTGGTGCAAACGGATGCACTCGCGTGGATGCGACAAGCGAAAGTGCCATTTGATACGATCTTTCTTGATCCGCCTTTTGCTTCCGATTTATTACCTAAAGCATTAACGTTGATCCAACAGCAAGGATTACTGACGGCTACCGGTTGTGTCTATATTGAAACTGGATTGTGGCCAGAGCCTGAGCAACTGTCTGGTTGGGATGTGGTGAAACAAGCAAAAGCGGGTCATGTGCATTACGGTCTGTTGCGATTAGCTGCGGCAGCGCCTTAGTGCTGTCTTGCAGTGAAGCGGTAGCAATGCCACAATCCACCACGAAGTAAATACTTGAGGAAAATAGTATGGCTTTAATCATCACCGACGAATGCATCAACTGTGATGTCTGTGAACCGGAATGTCCCAACAATGCGATCTCGCAGGGTGAAGAGATTTATGTGATTGATCCCAATCTCTGTACGCAATGTGTGGGTCACTATGACGAGCCACAGTGTCAACAAGTCTGTCCTGTGGACTGTATTCCTTTGGATCCTGCGCACCAAGAAACCCATGATGAGCTGTATCAGAAATATTTGATCATCACGGGTAAATCGGCGTAAGACTGAATGCAGTCCGCTAACCTGATGAATTGAAATAAAAAAGCCCGTTTATGCGGGCTTTTTTACTTTTTCCGCAAAAATTTTTTGCAAAAAGCGCTTGACTGGTCTACGAGATGTCTTTATAGTTCGGGTCTCTTTCAGGAGGGATTCCCGAGCGGTCAAAGGGATCAGACTGTAAATCTGACGGCTCTGCCTTCGAAGGTTCGAATCCTTCTCCCTCCACCAGAATTTGTTGTAATAGTTTTAAATTGGCGGTGTTAAGCAGGCGGGTGTAGCTCAATGGTAGAGCAGAAGCCTTCCAAGCTTACGACGAGGGTTCGATTCCCTTCACCCGCTCCAGTGCAATAAGTCAAAAGGCCCATGTAGCTCAGGGGTAGAGCACTCCCTTGGTAAGGGAGAGGTCGGCGGTTCAATTCCGCCCATGGGCACCATCTTCTTTTTGTTTGGCTTAAAAGTCAAAGGAAATGTCCGATCATGGCAAAAGAGAAGTTCGAGCGTACCAAGCCCCACGTTAACGTAGGTACCATTGGCCACGTTGACCACGGTAAAACCACGCTGACCGCTGCAATCACCACTATCTTGTCGAAAAAATTCGGCGGTGAAGCCAAAGGCTACGACCAGATCGACAGCGCTCCCGAAGAAAAAGCACGCGGCATTACCATCAACACCGCTCACGTCGAATACGAAACCGAGACCCGTCACTACGCTCACGTTGACTGCCCAGGTCACGCTGACTATGTGAAGAATATGATTACCGGTGCAGCGCAGATGGACGGCGCGATCTTGGTGTGTTCCGCTGCTGACGGTCCTATGCCACAAACTCGCGAACACATCCTGTTAGCTCGCCAAGTGGGCGTGCCTTACGTGATCGTGTTCCTGAACAAGTGTGACATGGTTGACGATGAAGAGCTGTTGGAACTGGTGGAAATGGAAGTGCGCGATCTGCTGTCTTCCTACGATTTCCCAGGTGATGACACTCCAATCGTGAAAGGTTCGGCACTGAAAGCCCTCGAAGGCGACCAGTCCGACATCGGCGAACCTGCTATTTTCCGTCTGGCTGACGCATTAGACAGCTACATCCCAACACCAGAGCGCGCAATCGACAAGCCATTCTTGTTGCCAATCGAAGACGTGTTCTCCATCTCCGGTCGTGGTACCGTGGTGACTGGCCGTGTTGAGCGTGGCGTGGTGAAAGTCGGCGAAGAAATCGAAATCGTGGGTCTGAAAGCCACCACCAAAACCACTTGTACCGGCGTGGAAATGTTCCGCAAATTGCTGGATCAAGGTCAAGCGGGTGACAACGTGGGCGTGCTGTTGCGTGGTACCAAGCGTGAAGACGTTGAGCGTGGCCAAGTGTTGGCTAAGCCAGGTTCTATCACCCCACACACCAAGTTCACTGCTGAAGTGTACGTGTTGTCCAAAGAAGAAGGTGGTCGTCACACCCCATTCTTTGCTAACTACCGTCCACAGTTCTATTTCCGTACCACCGACGTGACTGGCGCTGTTAGCTTGTCCGAAGGCGTGGAAATGGTGATGCCTGGTGATAACGTGTCTATCACTGTTGAATTGATCGCCCCTATTGCTATGGAAGAGGGTCTGCGTTTCGCTATCCGTGAAGGCGGTCGTACCGTCGGCGCCGGTGTCGTTGCCAAGATCATTCAGTAATAAAAGGTTTTTAGGCCAGTAGCTCAATTGGTAGAGTATCGGTCTCCAAAACCGAGGGTTGGGGGTTCGAGACCCTCCTGGCCTGCCAATTAGACTAACCGGTGCTCGTCACCGGTTAGTCTTTTCTGTATCAGAATTCACCTTGTTAATAGGCAAGCCAAAGGCTAGCAATGGAACTGCAAGATAAGCTCAAGTTTTTTGCAGCAGCGGCTTTAGTCGTTGCTGGCATCTCTGTGTTTTATTTTCTCCCCGAAACGCAGGGTGTGTTGCGCGTCTTGAGCGTGATTCTTGGCGTGGTATTGGCCGCTGGTTTGTTGTTGACCTCTCAGCCTGGAAAAAACTTTGTTATCTATGGCCAAGAATCCTTGGTAGAAGCAAAGAAGGTTGTCTGGCCGACTCGCAAAGAAGCGTCGCAGCTCACCGGATTAGTTTTTCTCTTTGTGGTCGTACTTGCTGCATTCATGTGGCTGGTAGATAGCGGCCTATCTTGGCTGTTTTATGATGTGATTCTCCAGCGAGGTTAATGCATGGCAATGCGTTGGTATGTGGTTCATGCCTATTCAGGCTTTGAGAAAAGCGTGCAAAAAGCGTTGCGAGAGCGCATTGAACGCGAAAGTATGCAAGATCGCTTTGGCCAGATTTTAGTGCCGGTCGAAGAGGTCGTGGATATTAAAAACGGCAAGCGTTCTTTAACAGAGCGCAAGTTCTTCCCTGGCTATGTGCTGGTTCAAATGGAAATGAGCGATGAAACTTGGCACTTGGTGAAAAGTACACCAAAAGTGACTGGTTTTGTCGGTGGCACACCTAATCGCCCAGCACCGATTTCGCCTAAAGAAGTCGAAGCCATTTTGCAGCAAATTCAAGAAGGTGTGGAAAAACCACGGCCTAAAGTGCTGTTTGAAGTGGGCGAGAAAGTCCGCGTTATTGATGGGCCTTTCTCCGACTTTAATGGCTCGGTTGATGAAGTGAATTATGAACGTAATCGCTTGCGTGTATCAGTGCAAATTTTCGGCCGCGATACCCCTGTCGAATTAGAGTTCGGTCAAGTCGAAAAAATTTGATTTGGCCAAAGTGGGTTGTCCTCTGTGCAACCATGCTGTGCCAATTTTGAGTCGCCTGTTGTATTAACATATTAACAGGCAGTGATAAAAGGGAAGCAGGTTTTTACCTGCGTTAATACCCGTATTAGGAGTGATAACGTGGCAAAGAAAATTGTCGGCTATGTCAAGCTGCAAGTGCCCGCTGGTAAAGCAAATCCATCGCCACCCATTGGCCCAGCTCTGGGTCAGCGTGGTCTGAATATTATGGAATTTTGTAAGGCTTTTAACGCTCAAACCCAAGGTTTAGAGCCAGGCCTGCCAATTCCTGTGGTGATCACGGCTTATGCTGATAAGTCGTTCACCTTTATCATGAAAACACCACCTGCGACTGTTTTGATCAAAAAAGCCGCTGGTGTGCAAAAAGGCAGTCCAAAGCCTCATTTGGACAAAGTTGGCAAGTTAAATCGTGCACAACTTGAAGAAATCGCAAAAACCAAACAGCCCGACCTGACTGCTGCTGATATGGACGCTGCTGTGCGTACAATCGCTGGTTCTGCTCGCAGCATGGGTATCGAAGTGGAGGGCGTATAATGGCTAAGGTTTCTAAGCGTTTAGCAGCACTGAAAGCCAGTGTTGACCGCAACAAACTGTACTCCGCTGACGAAGCTTTGGCTTTGGTCAAAGGCGCAGCAACAGCTAAATTCGACGAATCCATCGACGTTGCAGTGAACTTGGGTGTTGACCCACGTAAATCTGACCAAGTCGTTCGTGGTTCTGTGGTGTTGCCACGTGGCACTGGTAAGAGCGTGCGTGTTGCCGTGTTCACCCAAGGTGCGAATGCCGAAGCAGCTAAAGCTGCTGGTGCTGAGATCGTTGGTTTCGAAGACCTGGCCGAGCAAATCAAAGGCGGCATGATGGATTTCGACGTCGTGATCGCTTCGCCTGATGCAATGCGTATCGTGGGTCAGTTGGGTCAAATCTTGGGCCCACGTGGTCTGATGCCTAACCCTAAAGTTGGTACTGTGACTCCAAACGTTGCTGAGGCAGTGAAAAATGCCAAAGCAGGTCAAGTGCAATATCGTACTGACAAGTCCGGTATCATTCACGCCACGATTGGCCGTGCTTCTTTCGAAGCAGAAGCCCTGCGTGAAAACTTGACTGCATTGATCGAAGCTTTGTTAAAAGCAAAACCAGCTAGCTCTAAAGGTCAATACCTGAAAAAAGTAGCGGTTTCCAGCACGATGGGTGTGGGTGTTCGTGTTGACACTGCCACTGTTGTTGCTCAGTAAGAATGCTTAATGGGCCGATGAAACTTGTTTTCATCGGTCAATGGCTTTGGGCTGGTGCTGTCGTCACAGACAGCATCAGATTGTCCAAGACCGTAGGGGGAAACTTAATTACCGGCAACACCGGTTCCCTGCGCAGATGGTGTACCCGAAAGCAGGCTCTATGATTATCCCGCAAGGGCTAATATCTGTGATGTCTCCTGAAGAAGGTCGCCAAGAGAGGTGGGTAGCATCTGTTACCCGTTCCATCATCTTAGGAGGTAGACCTTGAGTCTCAATCTTGAAGATAAAAAGGCGGTGGTAGCTGAGGTTGCAGCACAAGTTGCTGAAGCCCAAACTATCGTAGTCGCCGAATATCGCGGCATTGGCGTGGCCAGCATGACCCAGCTGCGTGCAAAAGCACGTGAGCAAGGCGTGTACCTGCGTGTGTTGAAAAACACCCTGGCACGTCGTGCAGTGGCTGGTACCCCGTTCGAGGGTCTGGCTGAGCAAATGGTCGGCCCACTGGTGTATGGCATTTCTGCTGATCCAGTCGCTGCTGCTAAAGTCATCAGTGACTTTGCAAAAGTGGATCAAAAAATCGTGGTGAAAGCCGGCTCTTATGACGGCAAAGTGTTGGATGCTGCTGGCGTTGCCCAGTTGGCTTCTATCCCAAGCCGCGAAGAATTGCTGTCCAAATTGCTGTTCGTTATGCAAGCTCCAGTGGCTGGCTTTGCGCGCGCTTTGGCTGCTTTGGCCGAGAAAAAGCAGGGCGAAGAAGCCGCTGCTTAACATTGATATTTCGCTATTGGCAATGTGCTAATAGTTCTAAAATCCAGGAGATTTTTACATGGCTATTTCTAAAGAAGACATCCTCGACGCCGTTAGTGGTATGACCGTTATGGAATTGAATGACCTGGTGAAGGCATTCGAAGAGAAATTCGGCGTGTCCGCTGCTGCTGTTGCTGTTGCTGCTGGTCCTGCCGCTGCTGCTGCTGTTGAAGAAAAAACCGAATTCGACGTGATCCTGCAATCCGCTGGCGATCAAAAAGTGAACGTCATTAAAGTGGTTCGTGCAATCACCGGTTTGGGCCTGAAAGAAGCCAAAGACTTGGTTGACGGCGCACCTAAAGCTGTTAAAGAAGGCATTGCTAAAGCTGAAGCTGAAGCCATCGTGAAACAGTTGGAAGAAGCCGGCGCGAAAGCAGAAATGAAGTAAGCTTTTAGCTGATTCATTTTTTAAGGCTGGTAGAGAAATCTGCCAGCCTTGTTGCGCTTATAGTCAAGCCGCGGTCTGTCAAAATACAGAGCCCTATCCGAGACAGTAAAAGTCGATATTCGTTTTTTGGGCCGATTGCCGACTTTTGGTGTCTTGCGCCCCACCTCGATGGAGACTCTATGAGTTATTCGTTCACTGAGAAAAAGCGTATTCGTAAGAGCTTTGCCAAGCGTGCGAACGTTCTCGATGTGCCTTTCCTGTTAGCTACCCAGATCAACTCCTATGCCGAGTTTCTGCAACTTGGCGTGCCGCAGGAAACGCGGCAAAACGTGGGTCTGGAAGCGGCTTTCCGCTCCATTTTCCCAATCGAGAGTCACAACGGCAGCGCACGTTTGCTCTACGATGGCTATATCTTGGGCGATCCCCCCTTTGATGTTCAGGAATGTCAATTGCGTGGCATCACGTATGCAGCGCCCCTGCGTGCACGGATTAAATTAGCATTACGTGATCGCGAAAGCGGCCAATGGTATGCTAAAGAAGGGCCAAAAGATGTGTACATGGGTGAAATTCCACTCATGACCAACAATGGTTCTTTTATTATCAATGGCACTGAACGGGTTATCGTTTCTCAGCTGCATCGTTCGCCTGGTGTGTTCTTTGAACACGACCGTGGTAAAACTCATAGTTCTGGCAAACTGCTGTTCTCCGCTCGGATTATTCCTTATCGTGGTTCTTGGTTAGATTTTGAATTCGACGCCAAAGATCTGCTCTATTTCCGTATCGACCGTCGTCGTAAGATGCCTGTCACCACATTGCTGAAGTCGTTGGGCTTCTCCAATGAAGAAATCCTGGGTGAATTTTTCAGCTTCGACCGCTTCTATTTGACCTCTGATGGCATCTATATGGAGCTGGTTGCTGAGCGTCTGAAGGGCGAAATTGCGAAAGCGGATATCGTTGCCGCTGATGGTCGTGTGTTGGTACAAAAAGATAAGCGTATTACTGCTAAATCGATTCGCGACATTCAAAACGCGGGTATCACACGTTTAGAAGTGCCGCACGATGTGCTGTTCGGTAAAGTCGTGGCTTCGGATGTGGTAGACCGTACCACTGGCGAAATTATCTTGCGTGCCAATGATGAAATCACCGAAGAAACGATTGCTAAGTTGGCTTTGGGTTCGGTGACCGAGCTGGACGTGTTGTACACCAACGAGCTCGATCAAGGTGCCTTTATCTCGCAAACCTTGCGTACGGATGACGTCCAAACGCAAGAGCAAGCGAAAGTTGCGATTTATCGCATGATGCGTCCTGGCGAACCGCCTACAGAAGAAGCGGTAGAAGCGTTGTTCCAACGCCTGTTCTTCAATGCAGAAACCTACGATTTATCTCGTGTTGGTCGGATGAAGTTCAACCGCCGTATTGGTCGTGATGAGATCGAAGGCGAACCGACTTTATCGCGTGAAGACATTACTTCGGTGATCAAGATTTTGGTTGAACTGCGTAATGGTCGCGGTGAAGTCGATGATATTGACCACTTGGGTAACCGTCGTGTGCGTTCGGTTGGCGAATTGGCTGAAAACCAATTCCGTGCTGGTTTGGTGCGTGTTGAGCGTGCGGTAAAAGAGCGCTTGAATCAAGCTGAGTCTGAAAACTTGATGCCTCACGACTTGATCAATGCAAAACCAGTCAGTGCTGCTATCAAAGAATTCTTTGGTTCTAGCCAACTGTCGCAGTTTATGGACCAAACCAACCCGCTGTCTGAAGTCACGCACAAACGTCGTGTTTCAGCCTTGGGCCCAGGTGGTTTGACTCGTGAGCGTGCTGGTTTTGAAGTGCGTGACGTGCACCCGACTCACTATGGCCGTGTTTGTCCGATTGAAACGCCTGAAGGTCCAAACATTGGTCTGATTAACTCGCTATCTTGCTATGCGCGCACTAACGAATATGGTTTCTTAGAAACCCCATATCGTAAAGTGATTGATGGCAAAGTCACCAATGACATCGAATATCTGTCAGCGATTGAAGAAGGCCGCTATGTGATTGCACAGGCCAACGCTGAATTAGATGATGAAGGTCGTTTGGTGGATGAGCTGGTCACGTGTCGTGAAAAAGGTGAAACCATCCTTGCCACGCCAGATCGTGTGCAATACATGGATGTGGCACCGAGCCAGATTGTGTCGGTGGCTGCTTCGCTGATTCCATTCTTGGAACACGATGATGCTAACCGCGCCTTGATGGGTTCGAACATGCAACGTCAAGCTGTGCCTTGCTTGCGTGCAGAAAAACCTTTTGTTGGTACTGGTATCGAACGTTCGGTGGCAATTGACTCGGGCACAACCGTGACCGCGCGTCGTGGTGGTCGCATTGATTATGTGGATGCCAGCCGTGTGGTGATCCGTGTCAATGATGATGAAGCACAGGCCGGTGAAGTGGGTGTTGATATCTACAACCTCACCAAGTACACCCGTTCTAACCAAAACACCAACATCAACCAACGCCCAATCGTTAAAGTGGGTGATGTGGTTGAAGCGGGTGATGTGATTGCGGATGGCGCTTCCACTGACTTGGGCGAATTGGCGCTGGGTCAGAACATGACCATCGCCTTTATGCCTTGGAATGGCTACAACTACGAAGACTCGATTCTGATTTCTGAGCGTGTGGTGGCAGAAGACCGCTATACCTCGATTCATATTGAAGAACTGAACGTGGTTGCGCGTGATACCAAGCTGGGGCCAGAAGAAATCACCCGTGACATTCCAAACTTATCTGAACGGATGCAAGGTCGTTTGGATGAGGCAGGTATCGTCTATATCGGTGCTGAAGTAACGGCTGGTGACGTGCTGGTGGGTAAAGTGACACCAAAAGGTGAAACCCAACTCACACCGGAAGAAAAACTGCTGCGTGCAATTTTTGGCGAAAAAGCGTCTGATGTAAAAGACACTTCGTTGCGTGTGCCAACTGGTATGACGGGTACCGTGATTGATGTTCAAGTCTTTACCCGTGAAGGCGTTGAACGTGACAAACGTGCACAATCGATCATTGACGAAGAACTGAAACGCTATCGTCAAGATTTGAACGATCAGATTCGTATTTTTGAAGCCGATGCGTTTGCTCGGATCGAGCGTCTAATCGTGGGTAAACCCGCGAATGGTGGTCCTAAGCGTTTGGCCAAAGGTGCAGAAATCTCGAAAGAGTATCTGGAAGGTTTACCTTCTCGCCACGAGTGGTTTGAGATTCGTATGGCCGATGAAGAAGTGGCGAAGCAGCTTGAGCTGATGAAAGAGTCACTGATTCAGAAGCGTGAAGAATTTGACCTCAAATTCGAAGACAAACGCCGTAAGCTGACGCAAGGTGATGAATTACCACCAGGCGTGATCAAGATGGTCAAAGTCTATCTGGCAGTGAAGCGTCGCTTGCAACCTGGTGACAAGATGGCCGGTCGTCACGGTAACAAGGGTGTGGTATCCAAAATTCTGCCAATTGAAGATATGCCTTATATGGCAGACGGTACCCCTGTGGATATCGTGCTCAACCCGTTGGGTGTGCCTTCACGGATGAACGTGGGTCAGATCTTAGAAGTTCACCTTGGCTGGGCCGCAAAAGGTTTAGGCAAACAGTTCGATCGCCTGTTGCGTGAACAACGCAACGTATCGGAAGTGCGTGAGTATTTAGATAAGGTCTACAACTCTACCGGTAAATCGGAAGAGATTGCTAGCCTGACTGATGACGAAGTGATTGAATTGGCACGCCATTTAACCGGCGGCGTTCCGTTTGCTACCCCCGTGTTTGACGGTGCAAAAGAAGAAGAAATTCGTCGCATGTTAGATCTGGCTTATCCAAGTGATGATCCGCTAACCGCTCGTTTAGGCTTCAACGGTTCTAAAACACAGATGACCTTATTTGATGGTCGTTCTGGCGAGGCTTTTGATCGTAAAGTGACCGTTGGTGTGATGCACTTCTTGAAACTGCACCATTTGGTGGACGACAAGATGCACGCCCGTTCAACCGGTCCGTACTCTTTGGTGACGCAACAGCCATTGGGTGGTAAGGCACAGTTCGGTGGTCAGCGTTTCGGTGAGATGGAAGTGTGGGCGCTGGAAGCGTATGGCGCGGCCTATACCTTGCAAGAAATGTTGACTGTGAAGTCGGATGATGTGACTGGCCGTACCAAGATGTATGAAAACATCGTCAAGGGCGAGCATAAGATCGAAGCGGGCATGCCAGAGTCGTTTAACGTGCTGGTGAAAGAAATCCGCTCGCTTGGCCTCGATATCGACCTCGATCACTATTAAACCCCGTGAGCAGTGAGGGGAGGGGTGGTTTCCACCCCGCGCCTCACGCCTCGCTCCTCACCGGAGATGACATGAAAGCTTTGCTCGATCTATTCAAGCAGGTGTCTCAAGAAGAGGAATTCGACGCCATTAAAATCGGCGTTGCCTCGCCCGAGAAAATTCGTTCTTGGTCTTATGGTGAAGTTAAAAAGCCAGAGACCATCAACTACCGTACATTCAAGCCCGAACGCGATGGCTTGTTTTGCGCACGTATTTTTGGTCCAACAAAAGACTACGAATGTTTATGCGGTAAATACAAACGCCTGAAACACCGTGGTGTGATTTGTGAAAAATGTGGTGTTGAAGTCACCTTGTCTAAAGTGCGCCGCGAGCGCATGGGGCACATTGAACTGGCTTCTCCTGTTGCACATATCTGGTTCTTAAAATCCTTGCCTTCTCGCTTAGGCATGGTGCTGGATATGACTTTGCGCGACATTGAACGGGTGTTGTACTTCGAAGGTTATGTCGTGGTTGAACCCGGCTTAACTTCTTTGAGCCGCAAACAACTGTTGTCTGAAGAAGATTACTTCGACAAGTACGAAGAACACGGTGATGAATTCGTGGCTCTGATGGGCGCCGAAGGGATTCGCGAATTGCTGCGCAATATGGATTTAGCCAGCGAAATCGAAACCCTGCGCGCAGAATTGCAAGCCACCGGTTCTGAGACCAAAATCAAGAAAATCGCCAAGCGCTTAAAAGTGCTCGAGGCCTTCCAACGTTCTGGCATCAAACCAGAATGGATGGTGATGGAAGTCTTGCCAGTCCTACCACCCGAACTGCGCCCATTGGTGCCGTTGGATGGTGGCCGCTTTGCAACTTCCGATTTGAACGACTTGTATCGCCGCGTTATCAACCGTAACAACCGTCTGAAGCGTTTGCTGGAGCTGAAAGCGCCAGAAATCATCGTGCGTAACGAAAAACGCATGTTGCAAGAATCGGTGGATTCGTTGCTCGATAACGGCCGTCGCGGTAAAGCGATGACTGGTGCTAACAAGCGTCCGCTGAAGTCGTTGGCAGACATGATTAAAGGTAAAGGCGGTCGTTTCCGTCAAAACCTGTTGGGTAAACGCGTTGACTACTCCGGTCGTTCCGTGATTACCGTTGGCCCAACCCTGCGTCTGCATCAGTGCGGTTTGCCGAAGAAAATGGCCTTGGAACTGTTCAAGCCCTTTATCTTCCACAAGTTGGAAGTATTGGGAATGGCTTCTACCATCAAAGCGGCCAAGAAACTGGTTGAACAGGAAGTGCCAGAGGTTTGGGATATTCTCGAGGAAGTCATTCGTGAGCATCCGGTGTTGCTGAACCGTGCACCAACCTTGCACCGCTTGGGTATTCAAGCTTTTGAACCGACCCTGATTGAAGGTAAGGCGATTCAGTTGCATCCATTGGTGTGTACTGCCTTTAACGCCGACTTTGACGGTGACCAAATGGCTGTCCACGTGCCGCTCTCGTTAGAGGCACAAATGGAAGCCCGCACCCTGATGCTGTCGTCGAACAACGTATTGTCGCCAGCTAACGGCGAACCAATCATTGTACCGTCGCAGGATATTGTGTTGGGTCTGTACTATCTGACCCGTGACAAAATCAATGGTAACGGCGAAGGCATGTTGTTCTCTGATGTGGCCGAGGTGCATCGTGCCTACGAAACCCGTCAAGTCGAACTCGGTACCCGTATCACCGTTCGTTTGCGTGAATGGGAAAAAGATGAGCATGGTGACTTCCAACCGGTGATGAAGCGTCATGAAACCACCGTTGGTCGTGCTTTGCTGTCGGATATTCTGCCAAAGGGCTTGGGCTTCGAATACATCAATAAGGCGTTGAAAAAGAAAGAAATTTCTAAACTCATCAACGCTTCGTTCCGCCGTTGCGGTTTGCGCGATACGGTGATTTTTGCCGATCAGCTGATGTACACCGGTTTTGCTTATTCGACTCGTGGTGGTTTGTCGATTTGTGTGGATGATATGTTGGTGCCAAGCAAGAAACAAACCTTGCTGCATTCTGCACAAATGGAAGTGAAAGAAATTGAAGAGCAATATCGCCAAGGTTTGGTGACGCAAGGCGAACGCTATAACAAAGTGGTGGATATTTGGGGTCGTTGTGGTGACCAAGTTGCCAAAGCGATGATGGAAGAGCTGTCGAAACAGAAAACCATCGACCGCCAAGGCCAAGAAGTCGATCAAGAATCGTTTAACTCGATTTATATGATGGCCGACTCGGGGGCGCGGGGTTCGGTGGCGCAGATTCGTCAGTTGGCGGGTATGCGGGGCCTGATGGCGAAGCCAGATGGCTCAATTATCGAAACGCCAATTACGTCTAACTTCCGCGAAGGTTTGACCGTTCTCCAATACTTTATCTCCACTCACGGTGCGCGTAAGGGTCTGGCTGATACTGCGTTGAAAACAGCAAACTCGGGTTATCTGACCCGTCGTTTGGTGGATGTGACACAAGATCTGGTGGTGATTGAAGAAAACTGCGGTACCAACAACGGCTTTGTCATGAAGGCGGTGTTGCAAGGTGGTGATGTGATCGAAGCCTTGCGTGATCGTATCTTAGGCCGTGTGACTGCGACTGAAGTGATCGATCCTGCTACCGGTGAAACCGTCTTCGAAGCGGGGTCATTGTTAGATGAAGCCGCTGTTGATCGTATCGATGAGTTGGGTATCGATGAAGTGAAAGTGCGTAGCCCGATCACGTGCGGCACGCGCTATGGTTTGTGTGCGAAATGCTATGGCCGTGATTTAGGTCGTGGTCAGCGTGTTAACGTTGGCGAAGCAGTGGGTGTGATTGCTGCACAGTCAATTGGTGAACCAGGTACTCAGTTGACCATGCGTACCTTCCACATCGGTGGTGCGGCCTCGCGTGCGGCTTCGGCAAGCCAAGTGGAATGTAAGTCCAGCGGTGTGGTACGTTTCTCGTCTGCCATGCGTTATGTGACCACTGCCAAAGATGAATGTGTAGTGATTGCACGTTCGGGTGAAGTGGTGATTCATGATGAAATGGGTCGTGAACGCGAACGCCATAAAGTGCCATACGGCGCGACACTGATGGTGAAAGATGGCGAAGCCATCAAAGCCGGTGTGGTGTTGGCAACATGGGATCCTCATACCCGCCCAATTATCACCGAATATGCTGGTCGCGTGAAATTCGAAAATATCGAAGAAGGCGTGACCGTTGCTAAACAGATCGATGATGTGACGGGTCTATCCACATTGGTGGTGATCGATCCGAAACGCCGTGCGACAGCAGCTAACAAGGTCTTGCGTCCACAGGTGAAACTGATCGACGAATTTGGTAATGAAGTGAAATTGGCTGGCAGCGAAGCGCCAGTGAATATCACCTTCCAAGTTGGCGCGATTATCACCGTTCGTGATGGACAAGATGTAGGTAAAGGTGATGTGTTGGCGCGTATTCCACAAGAATCGTCCAAAACACGTGACATTACCGGTGGTCTGCCACGGGTGGCCGAATTGTTTGAAGCACGTTCGCCAAAAGATGCTGGTATGTTAGCCGAGGTGACCGGTACGGTTTCGTTTGGTAAAGACACCAAAGGCAAACAACGTCTGATTATTACCGATCTGGATAGCAATACGGTTGAGACCCTGATTCCAAAAGAAAAACATGTCCTAGTACATGATGGTCAGGTGGTGAACCGTGGTGAACTGATCGTTGACGGTCCAGTCGATCCGCATGACATTTTGCGTCTGCAAGGTATCGAAGCCTTGGCACGTTACATTGTGCAAGAAGTGCAAGAAGTGTATCGCTTACAAGGCGTGAAAATTAACGACAAGCACATCGAAGTGATTATTCGCCAGATGTTGCGTCGTGTGGTGATCACCGACTCCGGTAATACGCACTTCATCCAAGGCGAACAAGTTGAACGCGCCGAAGTGTTGATTGCCAATGATGAAATGGATAAACAAGGCCTGTTGCCTGCACAATATGAAAACGTATTGTTAGGGATTACTAAAGCCTCCTTGTCCACCGATTCGTTTATCTCGGCGGCTTCGTTCCAAGAAACCACACGGGTCTTGACCGAAGCAGCTATCATGGGCAAACGTGATGAGTTGCGTGGTTTGAAAGAAAACGTGATTGTCGGTCGCTTGATTCCTGCCGGAACAGGCTTGGCATATCACAATAACCGCCGTCGCAATAGTGCGGCAGCGGCGCTCGGAAAGCAGGCAAACCCTGCTGATTTAGCCGAAGCAGGGGGCATAAACCCTTAATCCAAACGCATGGCACGAGCTGAAACAAGATTAATGCTTGAATCAGCTCGTGTTTTTGCGTTGACGGTGTTCGGGGGCTTCCCCTATAATCCGGCGTCTTTTTACCGTGACTTTTTTGGTCACGAATTGATAGTTTAGGAACCTGTAATGCCAACGATTAACCAGCTTGTTCGTAAGCCTCGCACGCCTGTGCGTGAAGCTAGCAAGGTGCCGGCCCTCGAAGCCTGCCCACAAAAACGCGGTGTTTGTACTCGTGTTTACACCACAACCCCGAAAAAACCAAACTCTGCCTTGCGTAAAGTGTGCCGTGTCCGCTTGACCAACGGTTTTGAAGTGACCAGCTACATCGGTGGTGAAGGTCACAACCTGCAAGAGCACAGTGTGGTGCTGATTCGCGGTGGTCGTGTGAAAGACTTACCAGGTGTGCGTTACCACACCGTTCGTGGTTCCTTGGATACCGCTGGCGTGAAAGACCGTAAACAGTCTCGCTCCAAATACGGTGCTAAGCGTCCTAAGAAGTAAGATTGAATTATCGCGGCGGTCGTTACACCGTCGAGTAAGTGGCCACTCCCATTTAGGTTGAGGGTCGCGAGCGAATTTTTCGCTCAACTGAACTGTTTTTTAGAGGTTAATATGCCAAGACGTAGAGAAGTGCCTAAGCGCGAAGTGTTGCCGGATCCAAAATTCGGTAGCCAAGAACTGACCAAGTTCATGAACGTGGTGATGATGGACGGTAAAAAATCCGTTGCAGAACGCATCGTTTATGGCGCTTTGGAACAAGTCGAGAAAAAATCCGGTAAAAACCCAATCGAAGTGTTCAGCACTGCGATCGGTAACGTCAAACCGGTAGTTGAAGTGAAAAGCCGTCGTGTCGGTGGTGCCAACTATCAGGTTCCAGTTGAAGTCCGTCCGTCCCGTCGTCTCGCTTTAGCTATGCGCTGGTTGCGTGAGTCTGCCCGCAAGCGCGGTGAAAAATCGATGGCTTTACGTCTGGCTGGTGAGCTGTTGGATGCGGCAGAAGGTCGTGGCGGCGCAATGAAAAAGCGTGAAGAAGTCCACCGTATGGCTGAAGCGAACAAAGCCTTCTCGCACTATCGCTTCTAATCTTCTTTATTTGCTGAAAAGGTTTTGGCTGTGGCTAGAAAAACCCCTATCGAGCGTTACCGCAACATCGGTATCTCCGCTCACATTGATGCCGGTAAGACCACCACTACCGAGCGTATCCTGTTCTATACCGGTGTGAACCACAAATTAGGTGAAGTTCACGACGGTGCTGCAACGACCGACTGGATGGAACAAGAGCAGGAGCGTGGTATTACCATTACCTCTGCTGCTGTGACCACCTTCTGGAAAGGGATGGGGCTGCAGTACCCCGAGCATCGCTTTAACATCATTGACACCCCCGGACACGTTGACTTCACCGTTGAGGTGGAGCGTTCTATGCGCGTGTTGGACGGTGCTGTGATGGTGTATTGTGCGGTGGGCGGTGTTCAGCCACAGTCCGAAACCGTATGGCGTCAGGCAACCAAATACAAAGTGCCTCGTTTAGCTTTCGTGAACAAGATGGACCGTCAAGGTGCCAACTTCTTCCGCGTGGTTGAACAAATGCGTGCTCGTTTGCGTGCCAACCCTGTGCCTGTTGTTGTGCCTATCGGTGCAGAAGAGCACTTCCAAGGCGTGGTTGACCTGCTGAAAATGAAAGCGATTATTTGGGACGAAGCCTCTCAAGGCATGAAGTTCGAATACGCTGACATCCCTGCAGATCTGGTTGAAACTGCACAAAAATGGCGCGAAAACATGATCGAAGCGGCTGCTGAAGCCAGCGAAGACATGATGAACAAGTACTTGGAAGGTGGTGAACTGTCCGAACAGGAAATCATCCAAGGCTTGCGCACTCGTACCATCAACTGCGAAATCCAGCCTATGCTGTGTGGTACTGCCTTTAAGAACAAAGGCGTACAACGTATGTTGGATGCCGTGATCGAATTGCTGCCATCCCCAGTTGACATTCCACCTGTTGCTGGTGAAGTCGATGGTCAAGCTGCGACTCGCGAAGCAAGTGATGAAGAGAAATTCTCTTCCTTGGCTTTCAAACTGATGAATGACCCGTATGTTGGTCAGCTCACCTTCTTCCGTGTTTACTCCGGTATGGTGAAATCTGGCGACACCGTGTTGAACTCGGTGAAAAACAAGAAAGAACGTATCGGTCGTATCGTGCAAATGCATGCTAACGATCGTATCGAACTGGACGAAGTTCGTGCCGGTGATATCGCTGCTGCGATTGGTTTGAAAGATGTGACCACAGGTGAAACCCTGTGTGACATCGATTCCCCAATCGTGTTAGAGCGCATGGAATTCCCAGAGCCAGTGATTCACGTTGCTGTTGAGCCAAAAACAAAAGCCGACCAAGAAAAAATGGGTGTGGCGCTCAACCGTCTGGCAAAAGAAGATCCTTCCTTCCGCGTTCGTACCGACGAAGAATCAGGTCAAACTATTATCTCGGGTATGGGTGAATTGCACCTCGAGATTATTGTTGACCGGATGAAGCGTGAGTTTGGTGTAGAGGCCAACGTGGGTGCACCACAAGTGGCATACCGCGAAACCATCCGCAACTCGGTGGAGCAAGAAGGTAAACACGTTAAACAGTCTGGTGGTAAGGGTCAGTATGGTCACGTTGTGATCAAACTGGAGCCAACCGGCGAAGGTGGTGGTTACGAGTTTGTTGACGAAATCAAGGGTGGTGTGATTCCTCGCGAATTCATTCCTTCTGTCGACAAAGGTATCCAGAACACACTGAGCAACGGTATTTTGGCCGGCTTCCCTGTGGTGGACGTTCGCGTTCGCCTGATCTTCGGTTCGTACCACGATGTTGACTCTTCGCAAATTGCGTTTGAATTGGCCGGTTCGATGGCCTTCAAAGACGCGATGCGTAAAGCCAGCCCTGTGTTGCTCGAGCCAATGATGGCTGTGGAAGTTGAAACCCCAGAAGAATACATGGGTGATGTGATGGGTGACTTGAACCGTCGCCGTGGTATCGTCCAAGGTATGGACGACGACGGCTTGGGTATCAAGAAAATCCGCGCTGAAGTCCCGCTGGCTGAAATGTTCGGTTACTCCACCGACTTGCGTTCTGCGACCCAAGGTCGTGCAACCTACTCGATGGAATTCAAACACTACGCAGAAGCACCGCGTAATGTTGCTGAAGCCGTGATCAACAGCAAAAAATAAGTCGCACTTTACGGGCCAGCATCAGGCTGGCCCATTTCTAATATCGCTCTTTTGAAGGATTTTGCGAAATGGCAAAAGAAAAGTTTGAACGTACCAAGCCCCACGTTAACGTAGGTACCATTGGCCACGTTGACCACGGTAAAACCACGCTGACCGCTGCAATCACCACTATCTTGTCGAAAAAATTCGGCGGTGAAGCCAAAGGCTACGACCAGATCGACAGCGCTCCCGAAGAAAAAGCACGCGGCATTACCATCAACACCGCTCACGTCGAATACGAAACCGAGACCCGTCACTACGCTCACGTTGACTGCCCAGGTCACGCTGACTATGTGAAGAACATGATTACCGGTGCAGCGCAGATGGACGGCGCGATCTTGGTGTGTTCCGCTGCTGACGGTCCTATGCCACAAACTCGCGAACACATCCTGTTAGCTCGCCAAGTGGGCGTGCCTTACGTGATCGTGTTCCTGAACAAGTGCGACATGGTTGACGATGAAGAGCTGTTGGAACTGGTGGAAATGGAAGTGCGCGATCTGCTGTCTTCCTACGATTTCCCAGGTGATGACACTCCAATCGTGAAAGGTTCGGCACTGAAAGCCCTCGAAGGCGACCAGTCCGACATCGGCGAACCTGCTATTTTCCGTCTGGCTGACGCATTAGACAGCTACATCCCAACACCAGAGCGCGCAATCGACAAGCCATTCTTGTTGCCAATCGAAGACGTGTTCTCCATCTCCGGTCGTGGTACCGTGGTGACTGGCCGTGTTGAGCGTGGCGTGGTGAAAGTCGGCGAAGAAATCGAAATCGTGGGTCTGAAAGCCACCACCAAAACCACTTGTACCGGCGTGGAAATGTTCCGCAAATTGCTGGATCAAGGTCAAGCGGGTGACAACGTGGGCGTGCTGTTGCGTGGTACCAAGCGTGAAGACGTTGAGCGTGGCCAAGTGTTGGCTAAGCCAGGTTCTATCACCCCACACACCAAGTTCACCGCTGAAGTGTACGTGTTGTCCAAAGAAGAAGGTGGTCGTCACACCCCATTCTTTGCTAACTACCGCCCACAGTTCTATTTCCGTACCACCGACGTGACTGGCGCTGTTAGCTTGTCCGAAGGCGTGGAAATGGTGATGCCTGGTGATAACGTGTCTATCACTGTTGAATTGATCGCCCCTATCGCTATGGAAGAGGGTCTGCGTTTCGCTATCCGTGAAGGCGGTCGTACCGTCGGCGCCGGTGTCGTTGCCAAGATCATTCAATAAGGGACGCGACTATCATGCAAAACCAAAAGATCCGCATCCGCCTCAAGGCTTTTGATTACCAATTGATCGATCGCTCGGCTCAGGAAATCGTTGATACGGCTAAGCGTACGGGTGCTGTGGTCAAGGGTCCCGTTCCTCTGCCAACAAAAATCGAGCGTTTCGATGTGCTGCGTTCCCCTCACGTGAACAAAACTTCTCGTGACCAATTGGAAATCCGCACTCACCTGCGCTTGATGGACATCATCGATCCAACTGACAAAACAGTTGATGCTTTGATGAAACTGGATCTTCCCGCCGGTGTGGATGTGGAAATCAAACTGCAGTAATCCAACATAAATTTGCGTGATATCTTAAGTTTTTCTTGCGGTATCACGTGCTTATATGTTAGATTCGCGGGCTCTCTTGAACAGAGAGTCCGCTTTTGTTTTGCCGGTCAATCGCAACCGGCACCTCTTGAAGGAAATAACTATGCGTAGTTTAGGTCTTGTCGGTCGCAAGGTCGGCATGACACGCATTTTTGCTGATGACGGTGCATCCGTTCCAGTAACAGTGCTTGACATGTCTGCCAACCGCGTCACGCAAATCAAAACGCCAGAAACCGATGGCTACAGCGCAGTGCAAGTGACCTACGGCAGCAAAAAAGCCAGCCGTGTCTCTAAGCCTGAAGCTGGTCATTTTGCCAAAGCAGGCGTAGAAGCTGGCCGTGGTTTGACCGAGTTTGCTGTTGAAGCAGCAAAATTGGCTGAGCTCAAAGTTGGTGACTCCCTGACTGTCGAATTGTTCGAAGTTGGCCAAAAAGTTGACGTGACCGGTACCAGCCAAGGTAAAGGTTTCTCTGGCGCGATCAAACGCCACAACTTCTCTTCCAACCGCGCTTCTCACGGTAACTCCGTGACCACCCGTGCTCCTGGTTCTATCGGTCAAGCTCAAGACCCAGGCCGTGTGTTCCCCGGTAAGCGCATGGCAGGTCAGTACGGTAACGTGAAGCGTACCGTGCAAAATCTGGAAATCGTGCGTATCGATGTAGAACGTCAGCTGATTTTGGTTAAAGGCGCTGTGCCTGGCTCCAAACAAAGCGATGTGGTGGTACGTCCGGCAGTGAAGGCAGGTGCGTGATGGAACTGAAAGTTATCAATCAGCAAGGTCAGGCAGTTGAAAGCCTGCAAGCGTCCGACGCCCTGTTCGGTCGTGAATATAACGAAGCGTTGGTTCATCAGCTCGTTACTGCTTACTTGGCAAATGCCCGTAGCGGTAACCGTGCTCAAAAAGGCCGCAGCGAAGTTGCAAAATCCACCCGCAAACCATGGCGCCAAAAAGGCACCGGCCGTGCGCGTGCTGGTATGGCTTCCAGCCCTCTGTGGCGTGGTGGTGGTAAAGTTTTCCCATCTAGCCCAGATGAAAACTTTGCACAAAAAATCAACCGTAAAATGTTCCGCGCTGGTATGGCGACTATTTTGTCGCAATTGGTGCGTGATGAGCGTTTGGTGATCATTGACGATTTCACTGTTGAAACGCCAAAAACCAAAGAGTTCGCAGCCAAAGTGAAATCCCTTGGTCTGGAACAAGTTTTGGTGATTACTAAAGAGCTGGACGAGAATCTGTATCTGGCATCGCGTAACTTGGTCAATGTGCTGGTTATCGAAGCTCAACAAACCGATCCATACAGCTTAGTCCGCTTCAATAAGATCGTGATGACCCGTGATGCGGTGAAGCAGCTCGAGGAGCAGTGGGCATGAATCAAGAACGTCTGATGCAAGTGATCCTTGCCCCAGTGATTTCCGAGAAAAGCACTCGCGTGGCAGATCAGGATCAGCAAGTTGTATTCAAAGTGGTGAAAGACGCCACTAAACCTGAAATCAAAGCTGCGGTTGAACTGTTGTTCAAGGTAGAAGTTGAAGGTGTTCAGGTCTTGAATGTCAAAGGCAAGGTAAAACGCTTTGGTCGTTTTACTGGTCGTCGTAGTGACTGGAAAAAGGCGTATGTTAGCCTGAAGCCGGGTCAAGAAATCGACTTTACTGCCGCAGAGTGAGGAGATAGACCATGGCTTTAGTGAAAGTTAAACCAACATCGCCTGGGCGTCGTGCCGTTGTTAAAGTGGTCAATCCTGACCTCTACAAAGGCCGTCCCTATGCTCCGTTGCTGGAAAAACAAATCCAGAATGCTGGCCGTAACAACAACGGTCACATCACTACCCGTCATAAGGGTGGTGGCCACAAGCATCACTACCGCGTTGTTGACTTCCGTCGCAACAAGGATGGTATCGCTGCTAAAGTTGAGCGTATTGAATACGATCCAAACCGTACCGCGCATATCGCATTATTGTGCTATGCCGACGGCGAGCGTCGCTACATCATTGCCCCTAAAGGCGTGAAAGTTGGTGCTGAGCTGTTCAACGGTTCTGAAGCACCGATCAAAGCAGGTAACTGCTTGCCTATCCGCAACATTCCAGTCGGTTCTACCATTCACTGCATCGAAATGCAGCCTGGTAAAGGTGCCCAATTGGCCCGTTCCGCTGGTGCTGCTGTTCAGTTGTTGGCTCGCGAAGGCTCTTACGCTCAGTTGCGTTTACGCTCTGGCGAGATTCGTAAAGTTCACGTTGATTGCCGTGCAACCATCGGTGAAGTTGGCAACGAAGAACACAGCCTGCGTAAAATTGGTAAGGCCGGTGCTAACCGTTGGCGCGGTATCCGCCCAACCGTCCGTGGTGTGGTGATGAACCCAATCGATCACCCACATGGTGGTGGTGAGGGTAAAACAGCTGCAGGTCGTGATCCTGTCAGCCCATGGGGTACTCCAACTAAGGGTTACCGTACTCGCCGCAACAAGCGTACGAACAACATGATCGTGCGCCGTCGCTATTCGAATAAAGGGTAATTGAACATGGCACGTTCCCTGAAAAAAGGCCCGTTCGTTGACGCGCATCTGATCAAGAAAGTTGAAGCGGTGCGCCAGACCAATGACAAGCGCCCTGTTAAAACTTGGTCCCGCCGTTCGACCATTCTGCCGGAATTTGTTGGTCTGACTATTGCCGTTCACAACGGTAAGACTCATGTGCCGGTGTATGTGACTGAAAACATGGTTGGTCACAAACTGGGCGAATTTTCGCTGACTCGTACCTTCAAAGGCCACGCGGCCGATAAGAAGGCGAAACGTTAAGGTGTCGCGATGAAAGTTTCCGCTGTTTTGAAAAATGCCCGCGTGTCTGCACAAAAAGCACGCCTTGTGGCCGACCTGATTCGCGGTAAATCCGTTGAACAGGCATTGAACATCCTGACGTTCTCGCCGAAAAAGAGTGCCGAGTTGCTGAAAAAAGTGCTGGAGTCGGCTATTGCCAACGCCGAGCACAATGAAGGCGCAGACATCGATACTCTGAAAGTTGCTACGGTGTATGTGGACAAGGGCCCGAGCTTGAAGCGCTTCTCTGCACGCGCAAAAGGCCGTGGTAACCGCATTGAAAAGCAAACCTGCCACATCACGCTGTTTGTGGGCAACTAAGGGGTAGATCATGGGACAGAAGATTGATCCGCGTGGCTTCCGCCTCGCGCTGAACAAAAACTGGTCTTCCAAGTGGTTTGCGAACAGCCAAAATTTCGCAACCATGCTGAAGGCTGATATTGAAGTACGTGATTTCTTGAAGCAAAAACTCAAACACGCATCGGTAAGCCGCGTCGTGATTGAGCGTCCTGCTAAAAGCGCACGTATCACCATTCACAGTGCCCGTCCTGGTATCGTGATCGGTAAAAAAGGCGAAGACATCGAATTGTTGCGCAAAGAACTGCAAACCCGTATGGGCGTGCCAGTTCATGTCAACATCGAAGAAATCCGCAAACCTGAGTTAGACGCGCAAATCATTGCTGATGGTATCGCGGCTCAGTTGGAAAAGCGTGTGATGTTCCGCCGTGCCATGAAACGTGCCATGCAAAACGCAATGCGTTTGGGCGCACAAGGCATTAAGATCATGTCTTCCGGTCGTCTGAACGGGATTGAAATTGCCCGTACCGAATGGTACCGCGAAGGCCGTGTGCCTCTGCATACCCTGCGTGCTGATGTGGACTACGCGACAAGCGAAGCTCACACCACCTACGGTGTAATCGGCATCAAAGTGTGGGTGTACAAGGGTGACGTAAAACCAGGTCAAGTCGCCGCCGAGCCGGCTCAGCCTGAGAAGAAAGCACGAAAGGCAGGACGTAATGCTGCAGCCAACTAGACTCAAATACCGTAAGGTCCAAAAGGGCCGCAATACCGGTATCGCAACGCGCGGTAACAAAGTGAGCTTTGGTGAATACGGTCTGAAAGCAATTGGCCGTGGTCGTTTGACAGCTCGCCAAATCGAAGCTGCTCGTCGTGCGATGACTCGTCACATCAAACGGGGTGGTCGTATCTGGATCCGTATTTTCCCAGATAAGCCTATCTCCAGCAAACCAGCTGAAGTCCGTATGGGTAACGGTAAAGGTTCGCCAGAATACTGGGTTGCCGAAATTCAGCCCGGTAAGGTGTTGTACGAAATGGAAGGGGTTGGTGAAGAACTGGCCCGTGAAGCATTCCGTCTTGCTGCTGCCAAGCTGCCGATTCAGACGGTATTTGTCACCAGACAGGTAGGTCAATAATGAAAGCATCCGAACTGCGTGCTAAGTCGGTTGAAGAGCTGCAAGCTGAAATCATCAGCCTGCTCAAAGCTCAGTTCAGCCTTCGTATGCAATTGGCGACTCAGCAGCTGTCCAAAACCAGCGAGCTGAAAAAAGTGCGTCGCGATATCGCCCGCATCCGTACCGTTCTCCACGAAAAGGCAGCCTGATATGAGCGAAAGCAGCAAAGTCGTCCGTTCGCTGACCGGTAAAGTGGTTAGCGACAAAATGGACAAAACCGTGGTTGTCTTGGTTGAGCGTAAGGTAAAACACCCGCTCTACGGCAAGGTGATTCGGAAATCCAAAAAGTTCCACGCTCATGACGAAAACAATGAGTATGGTATCGGTGATGTGGTGGTGATTTCCGAATGCCGCCCATTGTCCCGTACCAAGACGTGGAAAGTCAGCGCGCTAGTAGAAAAAGCTCGTCAGGTATAATTTGTAGCTTGCATAAGGGTTCGCCCTTTTGTATAATGCTGCTTCTTTGTGATTGCCGGCCGATAAAGCCGGCAATTCTTGCCCTGACGGGTTCCAAAACTGGCCGCTCGATGTGCGCCGCACCTAATGTGCGGCGTTTGCTCTATCTGAAGGGTAGAGTTTTGGCGGATTAAGTTGGAAAGGTAAAAATCCATGATTCAAATGCAATCCATGTTGGAGGTTGCTGACAACACGGGTGCGCGTCACGTGATGTGCATCAAAGTGCTCGGTGGCTCCAAACGTCGCTACGCTCAAGTAGGCGACATTATCAAGGTGACGATTAAAGACGCCGCCCCCCGTGGTCGTGTGAAAAAAGGCGACGTGTATAACGCGGTTGTCGTTCGCACTGCTAAAGGTGTTCGTCGTCCTGATGGTTCACTGATTAAGTTTGATGGCAATGCTGCAGTGCTGTTGAACAACAAGCTTGAGCCAATCGGTACTCGTATCTTCGGCCCAGTGACTCGTGAGCTGCGTTCTGAGCGCTTCATGAAGATCGTGTCGCTCGCGCCCGAAGTTCTGTAAGGAGAAGGCTCAATGCGTAAGATTCGCAAAGGTGATGAAGTCGTTGTCATCACTGGCAAAGACAAGGGCAAGCGCGGTACCGTGCTGAAAGTGTTAGCCGACACCAACCAAGTTGTGGTCGAAGGCGTTCACATTGCCAAGAAACACGTTAAGCCAAACCCAGTACGTGGTGTGGCCGGCGGCATCGTTGAAAAAACCATGCCAGTTGACGTTTCTAATGTGGCTATTTTCAACCCAGCAACTCAAAAAGCCGACCGCGTTGGTTTCAAGGTGCTGGAAGACGGCCGTAAAGTTCGCGTGTTCAAATCGAACGGCGAAGTTGTCGGCGCGTAAGGAGTAACCATGGCAGCCCGTTTGCAAGAGTTTTATAAAAACACGGTTGTTCCTGAACTGATCAAAAAGTTCGGTTACAAATCTGTGATGGAAGTGCCGCGCATCGAAAAAATCACCCTGAACATGGGTGTTGGTGAAGCGGTTGCTGATAAGAAAGTCATGGAACACGCCGTTGGCGACCTGCAAAAAATCGCTGGTCAAAAACCGGTCGTGACTGTTGCCCGCAAATCCATTGCTGGCTTCAAGATTCGTGAAGGTTATCCTGTCGGTTGCAAAGTCACCCTGCGCCGCGAACGTATGTTCGAATTTTTGGATCGTCTGGTAACCGTGGCTCTGCCTCGCGTTCGTGACTTCCGCGGTGTGAGCGGTAAATCGTTTGATGGCCGTGGTAACTACAACATGGGTGTGCGTGAGCAGATCATTTTCCCAGAGATCGAATACGACAAAATCGATGCGCTGCGTGGGATGAACATCACCATCACAACGACCGCCAAAACCGATGAAGAAGCCCGCGCTCTGCTGGCTGCATTCAAATTCCCGTTCAAGGGCTAAGACATGGCAAAACTTGCACTGATTAACCGTGAAGAAAAGCGTGCCAAGCTCGTGGCTAAATTTGCCAAGAAGCGTGCTGCACTGCTTGAGGTCATCAACAACGCCAATCTGTCCGACGAAGAACGCTTTGCCGCGCGTCTGGCTCTCCAGCAACTCCCGCGTAATGCAAGCCCAGTGCGTCAACGTAATCGTTGTGCTATCACTGGTCGCCCACGCGGTGTTTTCCGCAAGTTCGGCCTTGGTCGTAGCAAACTGCGTGAAATTGCGATGCGTGGAGAAATCCCTGGCATCGTGAAGGCCAGCTGGTAATAGGAGAACACCAATGAGTATGCAAGATCCTATTTCCGATATGCTGACTCGTATCCGTAACGCTCAGCGTGCGGACAAAGTGTCGGTATCGATGCCGTCTTCCAAGTTGAAGACCGCCATTGCTAACGTCTTAAAAGACGAAGGCTACATTGAAGATTTCAAAGTAGAAGCCAACGATGGCAAGCCTACTTTAGAAATCCAGCTCAAGTACTATGCAGGCCGTCCAGTGATCGAGCGCCTCGATCGCGTGTCGCGTCCTGGTCTGCGTATCTACAAAGGCTCCAATGACATTCCTAAAGTCATGAACGGTTTGGGCGTCGCGATTGTGTCGACCTCCAAAGGCGTGATGACTGATCGCAAAGCACGTGCTGCTGGTATCGGTGGCGAAGTGCTGTGCATCGTGGCGTAAGGAGTAATTATGTCTCGTGTAGCCAAGAATCCAGTCGTATTGCCCGCTGGTGTAGAAGCCAAGTTCGGTGCAGGCGAACTGACTATTAAAGGTGCTTTGGGCGCCTTGACCATCCCTCTGCGTAGCGAAGTGGATGTGAAGTTAGAAGACAACACTTTGGTGTTTGCTGCAAAAGATAACAGCAAATTCGCCCGCGCTATGTCCGGCACCTTGCGTGCTCTGGCCAACAATATGGTGATCGGCGTTTCCAAAGGGTTTGAACGCAAGTTGCAATTGGTTGGTGTGGGTTACCGTGCACAGGCTCAGGGCGAAAACCTGAACTTGTCCTTGGGTTTCTCTCACCCAGTGGTCCACAAAATGCCTGAAGGCGTCAAAGTGGAAACCCCAAGCCAAACTGAAATCATCCTGAAAGGGATTGATAAGCAACGCGTGGGTCAAGTCGCTGCTGAAGTACGTGCATACCGCTCGCCGGAGCCGTACAAAGGCAAGGGTGTTCGTTATGC
Source organism: Aquaspirillum soli (assembly GCF_054781915.1). Taxonomy (NCBI): domain Bacteria; kingdom Pseudomonadati; phylum Pseudomonadota; class Betaproteobacteria; order Neisseriales; family Aquaspirillaceae; genus Aquaspirillum; species Aquaspirillum soli. The sequence goes on from NZ_BAAGTM010000001.1 coordinate 71,503, forward strand.
CGACGAGCAAGTGGTTTTGAAAGAAACCAAGAAGAAATAATTGAGGCTTTGTCATGGATAAGAAACAAGCTCGACTCCGCCGCGCACGCAAAACCCGTGCACGCATTTGTGAGCTCAAGATGGTGCGCCTTGCTGTGCATCGTACCAACAGCCATATCTACGCCCAGATCATTGATGAAACTGGCGGCAAAGTCCTCGCTAGCGCCTCGACGCTGGAAGCCGAGGTTCGCAAGGACATCGCTAACGGTGGCAATGTTGCCGCTGCTGCTTTGGTCGGCAAGCGTATCGCTGAAAAAGCAGTTGCTGCTGGCATTAAAGAGGTGGCGTTTGACCGTTCTGGTTTCCACTATCACGGTCGCGTGAAGGCCCTCGCTGATGCTGCCCGTGAAGGCGGCCTCGCGTTCTAATCGGAGAAGACTATGGCTAAGCATGATATTGAAGAACGCGGCGACGGTCTGATCGAAAAAATGATCGGCGTGAACCGTGTGACCAAAGTGGTCAAAGGCGGCCGCATCATGGCTTTCTCCGCCCTGACAGTGGTCGGCGATGGCGATGGCGGTATTGGCATGGGCAAAGGCAAATCGAAAGAAGTGCCAGTGGCTGTGCAAAAAGCAATGGAAGAAGCACGTCGCAAAATGGTTAAAGTGCCCCTGAAAAACGGTACTTTACACCACAGCGTGATTGGTAAGCATGGTGCAACTACCGTGTTTATGCAGCCCGCTCCGGACGGTACTGGTGTGATTGCTGGTGGTCCTATGCGTGCTGTGTTCGATGCAATGGGCGTGAAGAACGTGTCGGCAAAATGCCACGGTTCGACCAACCCATACAACATCGTCCGCGCGACTATCGACGGCCTGTCCAAAATGATGACTCCTGCTGACATCGCCGCTAAACGTGGCAAGACTGTCGCGGAGATTCTGGGGGTTGAAGAGCAATGAGCGAACAAAAAACAATCAAGGTGACCTTGGTAAAAAGCCTGATTGGTCGCATTGAAGGCCATCGTGCCTGCGCTCGTGGTCTGGGTCTGCGTAAGCTGAACCAGACGGTTGAGGTGATCGACACACCGGAAAACCGTGGCATGATCAACAAGATCAGCTACTTGCTTAAGTGCGAGGGTTAAATGTTACTGAACACCATCAAACCGGCCGCAGGTGCAACACACGCTAAAAAGCGTGTAGGCCGTGGCATTGGTAGCGGTTTGGGTAAAACTGCTGGCCGTGGTCATAAAGGTCAAAAATCCCGTAGCGGTGGTTTCCACAAAGTGGGTTTTGAAGGCGGTCAAATGCCTTTACAACGTCGCTTGCCTAAGCGTGGTTTCAACTCGCTGACACGTGCTTTCATTGACGAAGTGCGTTTGGATGCTTTGGCTGCATTGTCTTTGACGGAAGTGGATCTGTTAGCTTTGAAACAAGCTGGCTTGGTTCGCGCTTCTGCTAAAGCAGCAAAAGTTATTCTGGCAGGCACTATCGACCGTGCTGTGACTTTGCGTGGTATTGGCGCAACCGCAGGTGCGCGTGCTGCCATTGAAGCTGCCGGTGGCAGTTTTGCTGAATAAGGCGTGACTCTGTGGCCACTCCTTCTCTAGCAACGAACGCCAACAAGTTTGGTGATTTGAAACGGCGCATCTGGTTCTTGATTGGTGCTCTGATCGTTTATCGTATCGGTGCCCATATCCCTGTTCCAGGCATCAACCCCGTCGAGCTAGCGAAGCTGTTCCAGTCCTCGCAAACAGGCCTCCTCGACATGTTCAACATGTTCTCCGGGGGGGCTTTGTCGCGGTTTACGGTATTTGCCATTGGTATTATGCCGTACATCTCGGCCTCCATTATTTTACAGCTGGCTTCTGAGGTTGTTCCCTCACTGAAACAGTTGAAAAAAGAAGGCGATGCAGGACGAAGAAAAATTACCCAGTACACACGTTATGCCACAGTTCTGTTAGCGACTTTCCAGTCGTTCGGGATTGCGGTGATGTTGTTTACACAACCTAATCTGGTTCTGACACCACAATGGGAGTTCTACTTCACAACCGTGGTGACTTTAGTAACCGGTACCATGTTCTTGATGTGGTTGGGTGAACAAATTACTGAGCGCGGGATAGGGAATGGTATTTCCCTTATCATCTGCGCTGGTATTGCGGCTGGGGTACCATCGGCAATTGGTAAAACTTTGACCCTGACTTCTCAGGGCAACTTGCCTATTTTGCTGGTGGTTGCGCTTTTCATCGGCGTGATTGCTGTGACTTACCTCGTGGTATTTGTCGAGCGTGGTCAGCGCAAGGTGTTGGTGAATTATGCTAAGCGCCAAGTGGGTAATCGAGTTACTCAAGGCCAAAGTACACATTTGCCTTTGAAACTCAATATGGCAGGTGTGATCCCGCCAATCTTTGCTTCGAGCATTATTCTTTTCCCCGCGACTGTGGTGGGATGGTTTGGTCAAAGCGACGGGTTGGGTTGGCTCAAACGAGTCAGTGATGCGCTGCATCCAGGACAACCTGTTTATGTACTGTTATATGCTGCTGCGATTGTTTTCTTCTGCTACTTCTATACCGCCTTGGTCTTTAATCCAAAAGAAACAGCGGATAATTTGAAGAAAAGTGGAGCCTTTATTCCTGGGATCCGCCCCGGTGAACAGACTTCACGCTATATCGAGAAGATTATCCTGCGGTTGACTTTGATTGGTGCGGTGTACATCACGCTGGTCTGTCTGTTACCTGAGTTCCTTATCTTGAATTGGAATGTTCCATTCTACTTCGGCGGAACCTCGTTACTGATCATTGTCGTGGTAACGATGGATCTGATGACTCAGATTCAATCCTATGTACTGTCGCAGCAATACGAGAGTCTGCTCAAAAAGGCCAACTTTAAAAATGGCAGCGGACTCAGCTCTCGTTAAGAATCGGGATATTTCAAGAGATTATGGCTAAGGAAGATACAATCCAGATGCAGGGTGAGGTCTTGGAGACGCTGCCTAATGCGACGTTCCAAGTCAAGCTTGAGAATGGTCATGTTGTGCTAGGTCACATTTCCGGCAAGATGCGGATGCACTATATCCGCATTCTACCGGGCGATCGCGTCACCGTTGAACTCACCCCTTATGACCTCTCCCGCGCTCGTATCGTATTCCGCGCCAAATAAGCGGGATCGGAACAAGGGCGCGGAGACAACATGAAAGGAAAATCATGCGAGTTCAACCCTCGGTGAAAAAAATTTGCCGCAACTGCAAAATCATCCGTCGTAACCGTGTTGTACGTGTTATTTGCACGGACCCTCGGCACAAGCAAAAGCAGGGCTAATATTTGTCCCTGCGATAGCTACGTGCTAGAATCGCAAACTTTTCGTTTTGGGGAATTAGTATGGCCCGTATTGCCGGGGTAAACATCCCGAACCATCAGCATACCTGGGTTGGCTTACAAGCTATCTTTGGTATTGGTCGCACTCGTGCTAAAGCCATTTGCGCCGCAACGCAAATTGCTCCAGACACGAAGGTCAAAGATTTGACCGATGCTGAAATGGAAAAACTTCGTGATGAAATCGCGAAGTTTACTGTAGAAGGCGATTTGCGCCGTGAAAACACCATGAGCATTAAACGTCTCATGGATCTCGGTTGCTATCGTGGTCTTCGCCACCGTCGTGGTCTGCCTTGCCGTGGTCAGCGCACTCGTACGAATGCGCGTACCCGTAAAGGCCCGCGTAAGCCGATCGCTGGCAAGAAGTAATTAAGGATAGATAATGGCTAAAGCAAACACAGTGCGTGTACGCAAAAAAGTGAAGAAGAGCGTATCCGAAGGGATCGTTCACGTTCACGCGTCCTTTAATAATACCATCATTACCATCACCGACCGTCAAGGGAATGCTTTGTCTTGGGCTACCTCCGGTGGTGCTGGTTTTAAAGGCTCGCGCAAAAGTACACCCTTCGCTGCACAGGTCGCAGCGGAGCACGCTGGTAAAGTTGCCCAAGAGTATGGTGTGAAAAATTTGGAAGTTCGCATTAAGGGCCCAGGCCCAGGTCGCGAGTCTTCTGTCCGTGCTTTGAACGCGCTGGGCTTCAAAATCACCAGCATCTCCGACGTGACGCCAATTCCACACAACGGCTGCCGTCCGCCGAAGAAACGTCGTATTTAAGATCGGAGAGATTGATTCATGGCACGTTATACTGGACCAAAATGTAAACTTGCTCGTCGTGAAGGCACCGACCTCTTCTTGAAGAGCGCGCGTCGCGCCATCGATAGCAAGTGTAAACTGGATACCAAACCGGGTCAGCACGGTGCAAAAAACACCCGTTTGTCTGACTACGGCGTTCAACTGCGCGAAAAACAAAAAATTCGCCGCATTTATGGTGTTCTCGAACGTCAGTTCCGCAAATACTTTGCTGAGGCTGCTCGTCGCAAAGGCTCGACAGGCGAAAACTTGTTGAAGCTGTTGGAATCTCGCTTGGACAACGTCGTGTATCGCATGGGCTTGGGTTCAACCCGCGCCGAAGCACGTCAGTTGGTAAGCCACAAGTCCATTCAAGTGAATGGTCAAACCGTTAACATTCCTTCTTTCCAAGTGAAAGCCGGTGATGTGGTTTCTGTGGTTGAAAAAGCCAAAAAACAAGTGCGTATCCAAGAAGCTCTGGCCTTGGCTGAGCAAATTGGTTTCCCAGGTTGGGTGGCGGTTGACGTCAAAAAGATGGAAGGCGTGTTTAAATCCATGCCCGAACGCACCGACCTGTCTAGCGATATCAACGAGCAGCTCGTTGTTGAGTTCTACTCTAAGTAATCGCTAGCCATTTCAAGGAAACACTATGCAAAACAGCGCTTCGGAATTTCTCAAACCGCGTTTAATTGATGTGCAGCCGGTTTCTCCGACGCAAGCTCGCGTCGCGATGGAACCCTTTGAGCGCGGCTATGCCCATACCCTGGGCAATGCTCTGCGCCGCATCCTGCTGTCTTCGATGCCCGGATTTGCTCCGACCGAAGTGTCTATCGCAGGCGTTTTGCATGAGTACTCTGCATTGGATGGGGTACGAGAAGATGTCGTTGATATTCTTCTCAACCTCAAAAATGTAGTGGTTAAGCTGCATGGTCGAGACAGTGTGCTGTTAACCCTCAAAAAAGAGGGAGAGGGCCCTGTCTTGGCAGGTGATATCGAATTGCCACACGATGTTGAAGTGATCAATCCCGATTTGGTGATTTGTCATTTGGCTGCTGGTGGCAAGATCGAGATGGAGATCAAGGTTGAAAAAGGCCGTGGCTATCAGCCCGTCAGTGCCCGAGTCAGCCAAGACGAAAATCGTACCATCGGCAATATTCTGCTGGATGCGTCCTTTAGTCCTTTGCGCCGTGTGAGTTTCTCGGTTGAGAGCGCTCGGGTGGAACAGCGGACTGACTTGGACCGTTTGGTGTTGGATATTGAAACCAACGGTGCGATGGAACCAGAAGAAGCTGTGCGTGCTGCTGCTCGCATTCTGATGGATCAACTGTCGATCTTCGCAGATCTGCAAGGTACCCCTGAAGAAGAGATTATTGAACGTGCACCACAGGTTGATCCTATCCTGTTGCGTCCGGTCGACGATCTCGAACTGACCGTGCGTTCGGCTAACTGTCTGAAAGCCGAAAACATCTACTACATTGGGGATCTCATTCAGCGTACTGAGACTGAACTCCTCAAGACGCCCAACCTCGGCCGCAAATCGCTCAACGAGATCAAAGAAGTACTTGCTTCCAAAGGTCTTACGCTGGGCATGAAGCTCGAAAACTGGCCGCCGGCCGGGCTGGAAAAACCGTAATTGCTCGGTTTGTCGGACAAAGGACACTAAAATGCGTCATCGCTTAAGTAATCGTAAACTGAATCGCACATCGAGCCATCGCCTGGCTATGCTCCGCAACATGGCGAACTCCTTGCTGCGTCACGAAGTGATCGTGACTACTGTGCCTAAGGCAAAAGAGCTGCGCCGTGTGGCAGAGCCTCTGATTACCTTGGGTAAAAAACCATCCTTGGCTAACCGTCGTTTAGCTTTCGACCGCACTCGCGACCGCGAAGTGGTTGGCAAGCTGTTCAACGAATTGGGCCCACGCTATGCAACTCGTCCTGGTGGCTATGTGCGCATCCTGCACTACGGCTTCCGTAAAGGCGACAACGCGCCTCTGGCATTGGTCGAATTAGTGGACCGCCCAGAAGTCGACGAAGCAGAAGTTGTCAGCGAAGAATAAGCCTAGTGCTTTCGTTGTAAACGGATGAAAAAAGCCCCTACCAATGTGTAGGGGCTTTTGTTTACTGTTGTTTCTGTGCCGCTTGTTTTTTGTTGTTCAACAGCAGATAGCGTGCCATTTCGTAATAGTGTTGTGTAAATTGGCGTAAGCGTCGTGCTTCATCGTTACGTTCTGCCTCAAGATTGTTCGCGGTTTGGCCGTCTAATTCGGCGAGATACCCCTTTTGTGTTGGTAGGCCTAGCATAAAGTAGTACGGTGCTTGCACAAAACCAATTTCTGGCCCGCGATCATGGGTGATGGTAAATGCTGCTTGCCGTGTTGCTTGACTGGGGGCTAATACATCACGGCCAAACGTGGTATTGATATAAGGCCGAGGCAGTAAACCTGCTAAAGTCGCCATCACATCAACTTGTGAAGCCACTTCTGTCCGTACTGCTGGGCGCAATAACTTTGGTGCATACAGCAAAAAGGGCGTGTGAATAGAGCTTAAACGTAAGTCGGTCCATGCTGCTGGTAGCACCGCACTGGCATTGCCAGTGATACCGTGGTCGCCGAGAAAAACAAACACCGTATTATCAAAGTAAGCTTCTTTTTTGGCGGTTTCGATCAGGGTTTTAATCGAATAATCCATATAGCGGAAAGAATCGTACTCCTCCTGACTGTCAAAACCATTGGCTTTCAACTGTTCTAATGACCATTTTTGGCTCTGGAAATCGCGATCTTCCGCTGGAATGGTGTAAGGGCGATGGTTACCGGAGGTTTGAATAATGGCAAAGAAAGGTTTGTTTTGCTGCTTAAGAACCTGATTGGCCTCCTTAAACAAATTGGTGTCAGAGATGCCCCACGTATCATTGCGCTTGGATTGATAATGCCCTTCTTCATAAATTCGGATATTGCGAATATTGTTGGTTAGAACACCGCGAATATTGGCCCACGAGGTTGAGCCACCGATGAAATAAAACCGTTCATATTCAGGAAATGCGCTATCCATCAAGATATGTTGATCGGCAGCTTGCGGGTTTCGGCTAGAGGTATTCGCCGTTTCCACATCGGGAATGCCTGTTAGTGTCGTGAACACACCGCGTGCAGTACCAAAATGCGGCGTGAAAAAGCGAGTGAATAAAATCCCCTGTTTTGCCATCTGATCGAAATAGGGTGTGGTGCCGAGGGGGTTACCAAAAGTGCTGGTTTTATAAGCAGAAAATGATTCGACCAATACCAAAACAATATTAGGCGGTGTGGCAAGGGCATCACTGCGTGCTGGAATTTCACGTCGTAGGCTAAAGCGTGGGCCTGATGTGTTGGGTGGTACACCTAACCAATCGGCAATGACCGGATAGGCTTGTTCTACTTTGGCCTGATCAAACCCTGCGCTTTTGTAATCGAGGGTATCAAAGAAATTCAATACTGGATTGAGGCCGATGTTGGCAATAAAAGGGTTAGGCGTAAAAAAGGCATCACTCCAACGCAAAGGATATTGTGAGAGTTTGCCATGAATGCCTACAACGACTAATACCGCTGTTGTCAGTCCCAACCAGAGCTGATGGCGAGAGGTGGGATGATGCCATTGCCAGCCATGACGAGGTTGCCGTAGGCGGCGAAAGCCAGCTGCTACACTCCATAGCAAAACAGCGATCACCACAAACACGACCACAGTGATTTTGATGACTGGGTAGCTTTGCCACACCATTTCCGCCGAAGTTTGCCAATCACCTAAAAAGTTGAGAATCGCTGCATTGAGGCGGGTACGCAGATAAGAATAGTGACCAAAGTCGAGGCCAATCGTGGCGAGTGTCCCTGCGCTGGCGACAACAAAATAACCCCACCAAAACCGTTCTGCCCACCGATGGCGAAATGGAGAAAGTTTTGCCCACCCTCCGAGGAGTAAAAAGGGCAAGACAATGACCAAGCCCAAACGTAAATCAAAGCGCGTGCCTAATACAAAAGCCTGTAATAAAGTTGCTGTTTCTGTGGCAAGTGCCGGATCGCGGAAATGCCACCAAAACCCTAGCCTGGCAAGAAAAGAACAGAGTAAAAAAAATAATAAATACCAGAGCGAGAATTTCAGTAGTTTTGGCATGATTTAACGGTGATCAGAAGGTCGGCGATAAGAAAAACTCAAGACAATCGCCAGCAATAATGCAATTAACACTGGCCAATTTCCCCACCTTAGATAGGGTGTTTCACCTTGTCTGCCTTGTACCGAGGTATCGAGGCGAGCATTGTGAAATTGAGGCAGTGATTGTAACACTTGCCCTCGTTGGTCAATGACTGCGGTTAGGCCGGTGTTGGTGGCGCGTAGCATGGGACGACCAGTTTCGAGCGCCCGTGCTTGTGAAAGCTGGAGATGTTGTTCAGCCGCTGTGGAATGGCCAAACCAAGCCAGATTTGACACATTAGCCAGCAAAGTGGCCGAGCGCGCTCCGGCTAGTAATTCTTCGCCAAAACTGTCTTCATAACAGATATTGAAAGCAATTCTTTGATCAGCGACGGTAAACGGTTGTTGTTCTGGCTCGCCCCGAGTAAAGCCCGACAGCGGCATATTCATATAGCGGTATAACCAACCCGTTAACCACGGTAAGGGAACGTATTCACCAAAAGGCACAAGGTGTGCTTTGCGATACTGCTGTGTGGGTTGGGTAAGAGAAATCACGCCATTGTAATCACCGCTCATATCGCGCAATGGAATACCCGTGATGACCTCTTTTTCTTGCTGTTGCAATATGGCTTGCAGCGGCTGCAAGTAATTGGCTGGCAATTCATCATAAAAAATTGGCAAAGCAGTTTCGGGCAAAATCACCAGCCTAGCTTGGCTTGCCGTCATGTGTTGGGTGTAGGTATCGAGGGTCTGAGCAAAAATCGTTGGTTCCCATTTCAGAGTTTGCGGAATATTGCCCTGCACCAGACTGATACTCAGCGGTTTACCACTGGCCTCTGTCCACTGAATATGGCTTAGTCCCCAACTGCCCACCCATGCCACAGCCAGCCCTAATCCTAACCACTGTCGGTGTTTGGGAAAGCACCATAGCAAAACGAGTGCGCCTGCACTGGCTACCACTGCCCAAGTGACGGCATAAATACCAAGTAACGGGGCTAGGCCAGCTAAGGGCCAATTGGGAATTTGGCTATAGCCGAGCCCGCCCCAAGAAAAGCCGGTTAACAGCCAACCTCGCATCCAATCGAAGAAAGTCCATAAACTTGGAAAAGCGAGTAGCCATTGCCAGTAGGGGTTGCGCCACGACAGTCGATAAGTGAAATATAAGGCAGCAGCAGGGAACAACGCCAGCCATGCGGGCAAGAGTGCCACCAACGGGATTGCAAACACCGCCGGTAGGCCAGCGATGTCATGTAGGCTGTGATAAATCCAATAGAAGTTGGCACAGTAGGCACTGAGTGCCCATAGATAGATCCCACGTCCGGCCTGTGCTGCGTTATGCCGTGGCAACAGCAGCAACACAGCTGCCAGCAAACAGGGGGCAAGATAGCCCTGACGAAACGGTGCGAACAAGACAACAGACAGCGCGCCCAAGAGAATGAGCGCGCCATAGCGGCTAAGCGTGATTGGCATTAGGAAGAGGGCGTGGTGTGATGAATACGTTGTACTTGTAGTGTATGAATACGGCGGCTATCTGCCCGCAACACCAAGAACTCTAATTCACCGATTTGAATACTTTCTCCCCGCTTGGGAAGGTGGCGGAATTGGGATACCACCAGCCCACCGACAGTATCATAGTCTTCATCGCTAAATTCAGTGCCAAACACTTGGTTAAAGTCGGTTAATTCGGTGACTGCTTTGACGCGATAGAGACCATTTTTTTGCGGCACAATGTGGTCTTCGGTTTCATCAAAGTCGTATTCATCCTCGATGTCACCAACAATCTGTTCAATCACGTCTTCGATGGTGACTAATCCAGCCACCCCACCGTATTCATCGACCACGATAGCCATGTGGTTGCGTGTTTCGCGGAACTCGCGTAACAACACATTAAGCCGTTTTGATTCCGGTATAAACACCGCTGGTCGCAAGCTATCGCGTAAATCAAAATCGTCAGGGGTCGCAAAATAACGCAGCAAGTCTTTGGCAAGCAAGATACCAAGCACTTGATCTTTGTTATCACCAATCACCGGAAAGCGTGAGTGGGCAGTTTCCATGACGAAGGGCAGAAAGTCGGGGACAGCTTGATCGACTGACAGCACGTCCATCTGACTGCGCGGGATCATGATGTCACCGACACATAACTCGCTGACTTGTAATACTCCCTCGATCATGGCGAGGGCGTCGGCATCGAATAAATTGCGATCAAAAGCCGAGTGCAACAGTTCGATCAGTTCTTCTCGGTCTTCTGGTTCACGTAATAAAAAGGCGGAAAGGCGTTCCAGCCAGGACGGTTTACTGGGATCGTCCATGAGGGTCAATTGCGCTCCGAAGCGTAAGGGTCCGCATATCCTAACCGCGCGAGGATGGCTGTTTCAAGTGCTTCCATGGCTTCTGCCGTGGCATCGTCTTGATGATCCATGCCTTGCAAGTGTAAAACACTGTGTATGGTCATGTGGGCGTAGTGTGCGAGCAGGGGTTTATTTTGTTCTGCTGCTTCGCGCACAATCACTTCATGACACAACACAATATCACCCAATAAGGGCAATCCAACGAAGGCAAACATATCATCGCCGCCTTCGTGGAGGGCAAAGGTCAAGACATTGGTGGCATAGTCTTTGCCACGGTAGTCGCGATTTAATAAGCGACCTTCCTCGGTATCAACCACACGAATCCCGACTTGGACATGGCGAACACGATGATCGAGTGCGGCTTTGATCCAGCGGCGGAATTGGCGCAGGGTGGGGCGTTCGCTGTGGTCAACCGTACAAACGAAGTCAAGCTCTAAGGTAGCAGGTTGATAGCGATAGCGTTGTTTTGTCGTTTTCAATGGCTTTCCTCTTTGATTGGCGGCTGTTGCCATTGGTCGTAGGCATCCACAATTTTTTGCACCAAAGGATGGCGTACCACATCATCAGATTGAAAGTGATGGAAGCGAATACCACGCACCTGAGCCAAAATCCGTTCTACTTCAACCAGCCCACTTTTTTGATGTCGTGCCAAATCGATTTGTGTCACATCACCTGTAATCACCGCTTTTGAGCCAAAGCCAATGCGGGTCAGGAACATTTTCATCTGTTCTGGTGTGGTGTTTTGCGCTTCATCGAGAATAATAAACGCTTGGTTTAAGGTGCGCCCCCGCATATAAGCCAGCGGTGCAATCTCGATAAGGTTTTTTTCAAACAGCTTACCCACACGGTCAAAGCCCATCAAATCGTATAGCGCATCATAAAGTGGCCGCAGATAAGGATCGACTTTTTGGGCAAGATCACCCGGTAAAAACCCCAGTTTTTCCCCTGCTTCCACGGCTGGCCGAACCAGAATAATCCGCTTCACCGCGTCCCGCTCCATCGCATCAACAGCACAGGCCACCGCCAGATAGGTCTTGCCAGTCCCTGCTGGGCCAATCCCAAAAGTGATGTCATGCTCGGCAATCGCCTTGATGTATTCATTTTGGCGTGGGGTACGGCCACGCAGTTCACCTTTGCGGGTCAACAACACCGGCACCCCAGCCTCTTGTCCGTCTTGGCCTAGGGTCGAGCGTTTCAGTTCGACTAACCCCAATTGAATGTCTTCCACTTCGAGCGGCCGTTGTGCCCGTAGGTAAAAAGATTCGATCACTTGTGCTGCTTCACGTGCACGATTGCCGATAATTTTGAACCGTTCATTGCGACGTGAAATGACCACATCTAACGCGGTTTCAATTTGTTTGAGATTATCGTCCAATGCACCACACAGGTTTTGCAACCGCAGGTTGTCAACTGGAGCAAAAGCAATATGTTCTATCACAGTGTGGCACCTTGCCCCACGCTGGCGGTGGATTCGGTTTCTTGTGTGACCACTTCTCCGGCTAAAGAGTGTGGGAACGCTTGGGTAATGCGGATATCGACCATCTGACGAATCAGGCGGGGGTGTCCCTCAAAATTAACAACACGGTTGTTCGCAGTGCGTGCCGCTAACAAATTTTCACCCCGTTTTGAAACGGCTTCGACCACGACTCGTTGTACGGTGCCGACCATGCTTTGGTTAATGGCGTAGCCATTGGCCTCAATCACTTCATTTAAGGCTTCTAGCCGCCGTACTTTTTCTTGATGCGAGGTGTCGTCGCTCAGGTTAGCGGCGGGGGTGCCGGGGCGAGGGCTGTAGATAAAGACAAAGCTAAAATCAAAAGCCAAATCTTTCACCAGCTTAAGCGTGGCGGCAAAGTCTGCTTCGGTTTCACCCGGGAAGCCAACGATAAAGTCAGACGATAAATGCAAATCAGGCCGGACAGCGCGCAGTTTGCGGATAATTGACTTGTATTCCAACGCGGTATAACCGCGTTTCATGGCAGCCAAAATACGATCTGATCCCGACTGCACGGGTAAATGCAGATGACTGACCAATTTGGGCAGTTTTTCATAACAGGCAATTAAGCGGTCGGTAAACTCGCGGGGATGGCTGGTGGTAAAGCGAATCCGTTCAACGCCCGGAATTTCATGCACATACTCCAGCAACAAGGCAAAGTCGGCAATTTCACCATCGGCCATCTCACCCCGATAGGCGTTGACGTTTTGACCAAGTAAGACAATTTCTTTTACCCCTTGCTGTGCTAGGCCGGCAATTTCAACCAGCACATCATCGAGTGGCCGCGAGACTTCTTCCCCACGGGTGTAGGGCACCACACAGAAAGAACAGTATTTAGAACAACCTTCCATAATCGACACAAAAGCCGAGCCGCCTTCAATGCGAGCCGGTGGTAGGTGATCGAATTTCTCGATTTCGGGGAAGGTAATATCAATCTGTGACCGACCGGTGCTTTGTTTGGCGCGGATCAACTCTGGCAAGCGATGTAAGGTTTGTGGACCAAACACAACATCGACAAAGGGGGCCCGTTTGACGATGGTATCGCCCTCTTGTGAGGCGACACAGCCACCGACACCAATCACCAAATCAGGTTTGATTTGTTTAAGATGGCGAATGCGACCTAAGTCAGAAAAGACTTTTTCTTGTGCTTTTTCGCGTACCGAACAAGTGTTAAACAGAATCACATCGGCTTCTTCGGGATTGTCTGTTTTTTCTACGCCGTGTTCCGCGTCAAGAATATCAACCATTTTGTCCGAGTCATACTCGTTCATCTGGCAACCAAAGGTCTTAATGTAGACTTTTTTCATCATGTCTTAGCTAGAGAGTGCCGAGAATTGGCAGAACAGCCAATTTTGTGAGTGGCAAGAATGAGTTAACCGTTAAGTTTAGCACAGCCCTGTGCCGGTGTTGCTCAAGCCGCGTTAGAATGCGATGGTTAAACGACAGATCAAAGCAGAAGGTGGAACAAAGATATGCAGCAGCGCATCGTTTTTGTCGAAGACGACCACGACTTGGCCGAATTGATCGGCGACTATTTGCGTAGCTATGGCTTAGATGTCACCCATATTGATCGAGGTGATACCGCTGTTGAAGCGATTTTGGCCGACCCACCCGATTTGGTGATGCTAGATATTATGTTGCCGGGTAAAGATGGTCTGACTGTGTGTCGCGAGTTACGCCCTAAATACGCTGGGCCGATTGTGATGTTGACCTCGCTCAATAGCGATATGAACCAGATTTTGGGGTTTGAATTAGGGGCGAGTGACTATGTATTAAAGACGACGCCCCCCTCGGTATTGCTGGCGCGGTTGCGGGCGCACCTACGGCAACAAACCACGCAAACGCCGGTATCCATGATCCAAGCACCCACTGGACAGCAAGATGCTCGGGCTGTGCTCGACTTTGGTAGCCTACAAATCGACAGTATTAACCGCAGTGTGCACTATGCAGGTGAGTCGATTTCTCTTTCTACTGCTGATTTCGATTTACTCTGGTTGTTAGCCTGTCATGCCGGCAAAGTGTTATCACGAGAAGATTTATTATTCTCCTTGCGTGGCGTGCATTACGATGGGCTGGATCGTTCGATTGATGTTGCTGTTTCGCGTTTACGTAAAAAATTGGGCGACGATCCTGCCGAACCAAAACGGATTAAAACCATTCGTCACAAAGGCTATTTATTTGCTGGTGATGCGTGGCGCAATGATCCGGTGGCATAGATGAAACGTGTTTTTTTACGGTTTTATCTTGGGGTATTGGCTTTTTTTCTCCTCTCGGCTTTGGTCGTAGGGGGGATTTATAAGCACGTATTGAAAGAAAACAACCGCCGTTATTTGGCCGATGTTTTTCAGACGACATTAACGCTGATTGAAATTGAACTGCGTGAAGTACCAGAACAAGAATGGCCACAGCGGGTGGCACATCTGCGGCAACGGTTGGATTTGCCGATTGCAATTGAAACGTTAGATCGTTATGTGCTCAATGATGAACACAGTCGGTCTTTAATCGCCGGTGGCATTGTGTTGTTGCCAGAGCGCGATGTGTATGTGCAACGTATTCCAAAAAGCGATTCGGTCTTGACCATCGGGCCAGTGGACTATCTGTTTTTTGCCCGTAAGTTAAATTGGATTGATGTGTTGGCGGTGTTATCGCTGACATTGGCGTTAGGTGTGCCTGCGTTTTTATGGCTACGCCCTTTGGTACGTCATGCCCGAGAGTTGTCGGTGGTGTCACAGCAACTGGGCCAAGGGCATTTTTCTGCCCGCGCCCATCTGCCAGAGACGTCACCTTTGGCTGATCTGGCACAAGCCATTAACCACATGGCGCGCAGTATGGGTGAAATGGTGCAAACCCGAAAAACGCTGATTGACGGCATTTCGCACGATTTACGTACACCGATTGCACGCCTGCGTTATCGCTTAGAGGCCTTGCGCGGCACCACTCCTGACCCGCTGGCGCAAAAAATCATGCACCAAATTGAGCGCGATTTAGACAACTTAAATGAGATGACCGAGGAGTTGTTAATCTTCAGTCGTCTTGATCAACCCGAAATGTACCTCGAACGGCATCCGGTGGCGATGTTGCCGTGGTTAGAGCAGGTGTTAGCTGAGTTGAGCTGGCAACAAGCACCGCCTACCATTCAAAATCTCACCGGAGAAGACGACCCGATTGCTGCTATCGATACCTATTACATGGGGCGGGCGGTGATGAATTTGGTGAATAATGCGCGGCGTTATGGTGAATCGGCGGTTGAAATTCGCCTCGTGCAACAGCAGGGCCACACTCAGATTTGGGTTGATGACGATGGGCCGGGGATTCCTGCCCATGCGCGTGAAACAGTGTTGCGGCCCTTTGCCCGTCTTGATGAGGCTCGTAGCCGCCATACCGGCGGGCATGGTTTGGGGTTGGCCATTGTGCAGAAAGTATTGGAAGGCCATCAGGGGCAGGTATTGATCGAGGATGCACCGTTAGGTGGAGCACGGCTGATTTTGAGCTGGCCGACAGAAGTGATCGAAAAATCTGCATCAGGGGCTTGACATCACCTCTAAAGCGTTCTAATATGCACTCCTCGGTTGGCGAATTAGCTCAGTTGGTTAGAGCGACGGAATCATAATCCGCAGGTCCGGGGTTCGAGTCCCTGATTCGCCACCACAGAACAAAAAAGCAACGCCTAGCGTTGCCAAAAAAACCCAGCAAAAGCCCAGTGCCTGCTGGGTTTTTTGCTGTGTGTCAAATTCTGTGTTGTGCTATCACCAATCCCTGAACTTTCCTCATCATCCTCTCTTTGTCTATTGATATTAGACATTACCTCGTTGGCCAGTCTGCGACAGGGGTGAAGGATTTTTTCGTTTGCTCTTCACTGTGGTTTAAAAAATTGATAAGGTGAGTGATTTTTTAAACCAAGCAATCAAGCAATAAGGGGGCATCATGATTGCAGATCGTATTCGTCAAGCACGACTGGCGGCAGGTCTAACATTGGGTGCTTTGGGCGAAAAAATCGGTGTGTCGCATACGGCTATCCAGAAGTACGAAAAGGGTCTGCTTACGCCATCCTCGTCTCAGTTGCTTAAGCTGGCACGTGCCTGCGGCATTCGCACCGAGTATTTTTTCCGCACGCACACAGTAGAACTGCTCCAAACTGAGTTCCGCAAGCTCTCCTCCTTTGGCAAGACGGCACAGGAAGCGCTCAAACTTAAGGTGGTGGAGTTGGTGGAAAAGCGTGTCGAGTTGCTAGGTGCCTTTCCCGAATCGCCCCTGCTGGCGTTCGCACCGCCCGAGGGCTTGCCTGAGTACATCGAGTCGCTTGATGAGATCGAGGCTTTCTCGGATCAGGTGCGCAATGCCTGGCAACTGGGCATGAACCCTATCGCTGACCTTACCGGCACCCTCGAAGCGGTTGGTTTGCTGGTCATCGTGGTGGACGAGGACAACCCCAAGTTTTCTGGATTGACCGCCAAAGCGCGCACCGACGATGGTCGAGAGTATCCCGTCGTGGCCGTGTCCAAACTCTGGCCTGGGGATCGGCAGCGTTTCACCCTGGCCCACGAGTTGGGACATTTGCTGCTTGAGGGGCGACTTGCTGACGGGCTTGATGAAGAAAATGCGTGTGACCGATTCGCTGGTGCTTTCTTGGCCCCGCGTGTGGCGGTGATTCACCTGCTGGGGCAACAGCGTCACGCGCTAGAATGGCAAGAACTCTACGCGCTTAAGCACGAGTTCGGATTATCAATGGCAGGGTGGCTACAACGGGCTAAGCAGTGTGGCGTGATCACTGATGCGTGTTACCTGTCGATGGTCAAACAGTTTTCTTTCAGGGGCTGGCGCAAGAACGAGCCGGGAGATTCACTGCCGCAGGAGCATCCACGACTTTTCGATCAGTTGGTCTACCGCGCCTTGGCCGAGCAGTACATCTCTGAAGGCAAGGCTGCAGAACTCTTGGGCATCCCGATGATGCGCTTCCACAAAGAACGCCAGTTGGAGTCGTCGGATGCGGTTGCTTATTAGTGATGCCAACATCTTGATCGACATGGAGGCCGGGGCGTTGATGGAAATGCTGTTCCAGCTTCCGATGCAGTTCGGCATCCCTGATCTGCTGTACTACGAAGAAATTGAACCCGGCAGTCCTGGGCTTGAAGAGATGGGCTTGCAGGTCATGGAGGTCAGTGGCGAGTTCGTGAAATACGCTGCCCTGCTGCCCAGTCAGTACAACCCAACCCTGCCTGCCAAGAACGGCGCCAAGCCCAGTCATAACGATTACCTGGCGCTGGCACTGGCGAAACAAGAGTCCTGTACCTTGCTGACGGGCGATGCCAATTTGCGAATTGTGGCCAACAAGGAGTCGGTCACGGTCATGGGCACCATCGGTCTGCTGTGCGCTATGGTCGAAAACCAGTTGCTGACAGTGGACGATGCGCTCAACGCCTTGCACAAAATGAAAGAGGGCAAGCGGCGTTTGCCCTGGCTTCAGGCAGAAAAGAGGCTTGAGGCGTTGCTCTGATGAGATTGCAACGACCGCCATTGCTGCTTGACGCCTCGCTGTCCGACAACATTCCTCTGATACAATCCGCCGTGGTATAGACCATCGAAACTGGTCTTGTTAATTGATATCTTCTCAAGGATTTTGAGCATGAGTTTGAAATGCGGCATTGTGGGTTTGCCTAATGTGGGTAAATCAACGCTATTTAACGCCCTCACAAAAGCCGGCATCGAAGCGGCAAACTATCCGTTTTGTACCATTGAACCGAATGTTGGCATTGTTGAAGTGCCCGATCCTCGCATGGCTGAGCTGGCCGCGATTGTCAAACCACAAAAATTACAACCTGCGATTGTTGAGTTTGTCGATATCGCTGGTTTGGTTGCTGGCGCTTCGCGTGGTGAAGGCTTAGGTAACCAGTTTTTGGCCAATATCCGCGAAACTGATGCCATTGTGAATGTTGTGCGCTGTTTTGATGATGATAATGTGGTGCATGTGGCCGGCAAGGTTGACCCGATTGCTGATATTGAAACCATCGGCACTGAGCTGGCGCTGGCGGATTTAGCCACAGTGGAAAAAGCGATTATTCGCGATGGTAAAAAAGCCAAATCGGGCGATAAAGAAGCGATCCGACTGATTGCCATTTTAGAAAAAGTCCGCGCTCATCTCGACCAAGGTTTGCCTGTGCGGAGTTTGTCGTTAGAAGCAGAAGAAATTGAGTTGTTAAAACCATGCTGCTTGTTAACGATCAAACCCGCAATGTATGTGGCGAACGTGTCAGAAGATGGTTTTAGCGATAACCCCCACCTCGACCGTTTGAAAGTGTTGGCGGCAAAAGAAGGCGCGCCAGTGGTGGCCTTGTGTGCGGCGATGGAGTCGGAAATTGCCGATTTAGATGACGCAGATAAAGCGGAATTTTTGGCGGAAATGGGTTTGGAAGAGCCCGGCTTAAATCGTCTGATTCGTGCTGGTTATGATTTATTAGGTCTGCAAACTTATTTCACTGCCGGTGTTAAAGAAGTGCGTGCTTGGACCATCCACAAAGGCGATACCGCGCCTCAAGCCGCCGGTGTGATTCACACCGATTTTGAGCGTGGTTTTATCCGCGCCCAAGTCATCAGCTACCCCGACTTTATTCAGTTTGGCGGCGAAGCCAAGGCCAAAGAAGCCGGCAAAATGCGCGTCGAAGGCAAAGAATACGTTGTGCAAGATGGCGATGTGATGCACTTCTTGTTTAATGTTTAACTGCCAAAACGCCTAAAAATTTTAATCACCGCAGCAATTGCGGTGATTATTTTTTTGCACCTAAATATGTTTTCAGGTTTTTTTGTTAACTAAAAAATCTATTGGTATTGCTTCTTGTCTTTTCTTAAAATATTGTGTTCCCAAAGAGGAAAATTTAGGCAAAATGAGCATTTTGCCACTAAAAAACGACAAAACCTAAAGAGAGGATGACCATTGGCAACACCACAAATTTTGACACCATATCAGAGTCAGTACATCGCTTGGCTTCTTACCCACCGTGTTGCTGGAGATAGTGTAGAGTCACTGGCATCAACTCTAGTCGATTCACAAGTTGACCTGAACCCTCATCAAGTTGAAGCCGCTTTGTTTGCCTGCGCTAATCCACTTTCGCGAGGTGTTATTCTCGCTGATGAGGTTGGCCTTGGTAAAACCATTGAAGCGGGTTTAGTGATTGCTCAGCGTTGGGCTGAGCGTCGTCGCCGTATTCTTGTTATTGTTCCAGCTAATTTACGCAAACAGTGGCACCAAGAACTGCAAGACAAGTTCCACTTGCAGGGGGTATTGCTAGAAACAAAAAGCTACAACGCTCTTCGTAAGGGCGGCCAGAAAAATCCATTTAAAGAAGCTTCTGGCCCTGTTATCTGTTCTTATCAGTTTGCCAAAACCAAGGCTGCCAATATCAAAGTTGTTGATTGGGACTTGGTTGTGCTCGACGAAGCACACCGCCTACGCAATGTCTACAAGACCAGCAATGTGATTGCCAAAACATTGAAAGAAGCCTTGGCACATGTGGATTCCAAGGTGTTGTTGACTGCTACGCCATTGCAGAATTCTTTGCTTGAGCTCTATGGCTTGGTTGGCATGATTGATGACCGAATCTTCGCTGATATTGACAGTTTTCGTGCTCAGTTCACAGCGCAATCTAAGGGAACGATAAACGAAGCCCTCCGCGCCCGCCTTGCTCCAGTATGCAAACGCACATTGCGCCGTCAGGTTCAGCAATATGTACCTTATACCGCGCGGAGAGCGATTGTTGAAGAATTTACCCCCTCACCTGATGAGCAAGAACTGTCAAATTTGATTGCGGAGTACCTGAGGCGGCCTAATCTCCATGCCTTGCCTGATGGTCAGCGGCAATTGATTTCATTAGTTTTATGGAAACTACTCGCTTCGTCTTCCCATGCCATTGCTGGCGCACTGGAGACCATGATAAAGCGCCTTGAAGGTAAACTTGATGAGTCTTCTGATGGTTCCGATGTGGGCGATACTCTTGACGATGACTACGAATCGTTCGACGAAACTGCCGAGGAGTGGGGCACGGAGGAAATCTCTGCTATCGATGAGACCTCAGATT
Source organism: Aquaspirillum soli (assembly GCF_054781915.1). NCBI lineage: Bacteria > Pseudomonadati > Pseudomonadota > Betaproteobacteria > Neisseriales > Aquaspirillaceae > Aquaspirillum > Aquaspirillum soli. Next base: position 91,706 of record NZ_BAAGTM010000001.1, read on the forward strand.
TCGACGCTTTGAAACAAGAAATTAAAGAGTTGCGTCATTTCAAGAAGCTGGCGATCAATCTCCGCGAAAATGCCAAAGGAACGGCACTTTTGACAGCACTGGATAAAGCTTTTGCTGAACTTGATCAGTTGGGTGCGCCGAAGAAAGCAATCATTTTTACCGAATCTAAACGCACCCAAGAATACTTGCTCAACTTGCTGGCAGACACACCTTATGCGGGCCCTTCTGGTAGCGGTATTGTTTTATTTAACGGTACTAATAGTGATGCTCGCGCTCAAGCCGTTTACAAAAGTTGGCTGAAGCGTCATGCAGGTTCCGACCGCATTACTGGTTCTAAAACTGCTGATACACGGGCTGCCTTAGTCGAACATTTCAAAGATCATGGAACAATCATGATCGCTACTGAAGCTGGTGCTGAAGGTATTAACTTACAATTCTGTTCACTGGTGATTAACTACGATTTGCCTTGGAATCCACAGCGCATTGAACAACGTATTGGCCGTTGTCATCGTTACGGACAGAAATTTGACGTCGTGGTAGTCAACTTCGTGGATCGTAGCAACGAAGCTGATGCGCGTGTTTATGAACTACTTGCTGAGAAATTCCAACTGTTTGAAGGTGTATTTGGTGCCAGCGATGAGGTGCTTGGTGCTATCGGTTCTGGTGTGGACTTTGAACGTCGTATTGTCGAGATTTACCAAAAATGTCGGAATCACGAAGAGATTCAAGCCAGTTTTGAGCAATTGCAGCGTGATCTTTCTAGTGAAATTAACGAAGCAATGGTGAAAACACGGCAAATTTTGCTCGAAAATTTTGATGAAGAAGTACAAGAGAAACTGCGTATTCAGGCACAAGCAAGCCGTGAGGTTTGTAGCAAATATGAACGTATGTTGTTGGAGTTAACACATACTGAGTTGGGCGATTGTGCTGTGTTTAACTACGAAGATTTTACCCTTAAAACCCTACCTGATGCCTCTCTTTGTCATGAAGTGGAGTTAGGTCGCTATCAGCTACCACGTCGAAGTGGTGATTCTCATGTTTATCGGCTTAGCCATCCACTTGCCGAATGGGTGATTGAGAAAGCAAAGAGTCGATGCCTCGATCATGTAAAACTGGTGTTCGACTATGAAGCCTATGGCAATCAAATCAGTACGCTTAAGGCGTATCGCGGTCAAAACGGTTGGCTCACGTTAAAGTTACTGACGGTTGTTGCCTTAGAAAAGTTGGAACAGCACTTGATTGTTGCTGCGATAACAGCCGATGGCGTACCTCTGGAAGAGGACGATCCAGAAAAATTGTTGCGTTTTCCTGCAACTATGGAACCCGTTACATTGGCGAAAATTGATTGTCCTGTGCTTGAGCAAGATGTCGAGTCACGTAAAACAACCATGCTACGTGAAATCAACCAACGCAACTTGGGCTATTTCGAGCAGGAAGTTCAGAAGCTGGACGATTGGGCTGATGATCTGAAGCTGGGTTTGGAGCAAGAAATCAAGGATATCGACGCCCAAATCAAGGACGTCCGACGTACTGCGGCGACTGCTGCGACATTGGACGAAAAGCTGTCTTGGCAGAAACAGCAACGAGAGCTTGAAGCTAAGCGCACGAAGCTACGGCGCGAGCTTTTCAACCGTCAAGATGCGATTGAGTCTGAGCGTAATGAGCTGATCAACCAGTTGGAAGACAAGTTGCAGCAGGAGGTGAAAGAGGAAACTTTGTTCACTGTTGAGTGGGAGTTGATCTGATGGCGATGGTACTCATGCTGCACAAAAGTTAAGGTGGTAAGACCATGAGCAAACAAAAACTCGAACTGACTTGGATTGGCAAGGAAAAGCGGCCCAAGCTGGAGCCGCGCATTTTACTCGAGGATCCGGAGAAATCGTATCACGCTAAGCATCGCGTGACCGAAAGCGACATCTTCGATAACCGATTGATTTTCGGGGATAACCTGCTGGCGTTGAAAGCATTGGAGCAGGAGTTTTCGGGGAAGGTTAAGTGTGTTTTTATCGACCCACCGTATAACACCGGCAGCGCGTTTACGCATTACGACGATGGGCTGGAGCATTCAATCTGGCTCGGTTTGATGCGCGACCGGCTGGAAATCATCCGCCGTTTGTTGTCCGACGATGGTTCGTTGTGGATCACCATTGATGACAACGAGTGCCATTATTTGAAGGTGTTGTGTGATGAGGTGTTTGGGCGGGGGAATTTTGTTACCAACCTCGCTTGGCACAAGCGTGTTTCGCCGGCGAATGATGCAAAGTTTTTCAGCGCGGATTTTGATCATATTCTAGTTTACGCGCGACAGAAAGACGTGTGGCGCCCGAACAGGCTTGCCAAGAATGAATCCCAGCTTGCGAACTACAAGAACCCAGACAACGATTCACGTGGCCCTTGGAACTCATCGGCGTATACGTGTGCAAAAACCGCTGATGAGCGTCCAAACTTATACTATCCAATCATCAACCCAAACACTGGCGCAGAAATTTTTCCAAGCAGAACGCGAGTTTGGGCATACGACCAGAATACCCATCAGAAAAACGTAGAAAATAATCTGATTTACTGGGGAAAAGACGGAACAGGTACGATGCCTCGAATTAAGAAATTTCTTTCTGGTTCAAAGCCTGTGGTTCCACGCAGTATTTGGAGTTACGACGAGGCTGGACACAATCAAGAGTCGAGGCTGGAGATTGACCAACTCTTCCCTAGTGACCCGTTTACGACGCCAAAACCCGAGCGATTACTAAAACGGGTCCTTGAAATTGCTACTAACCCCAACGACCTCGTCCTAGATTCCTTCGCCGGCTCCGGCACGACCGGCGCAGTCGCCCACAAAATGGGTCGCCGCTGGATCATGGTGGAGCTGGGCGAGCACTGCCATACCCACATCATCCCGCGCCTAAAAAAAGTCATCGACGGCGAAGACCAAGGCGGCATTTCCAAAGCCGTGAATTGGCAAGGCGGCGGCGGTTTTCGTTATTACAAACTCGCGCCTAGTTTGATTGTCAACGACCGTTGGGGCAATCCGATCATCAACCCCGACTACAACGCCGCGATGTTGGCCGAAGCATTGGCCAAACTCGAAGGGTTCAACTATGCCCCTTCCGAAGTGCAATGGTGGCAGCACGGACATTCTAGCGAACGCGATTTTATCTACGTCACCACGCAAAACCTGTCTGCCGACCAGTTGCAAGCACTCTCGGACGAAGTGGGCAGCGAACAGAGTTTGCTGGTTTGCTGCGCAGCCTTTCACGGCGTGACGGCAGCCAATGCCTCCGAACGCTGGCCGAACCTGACACTAAAGAAAATTCCCAAAATGGTCCTGTCCCGCTGCGAGTGGGGTCACGACGACTACAGCCTGAACGTGGCGAATTTGCCGATGGCACAGGAAAACAAAACCAATGCAGCGGTTGAGCCTGCCGCAACAAAGAAAACCAAAAACAAGAAAGTTTCACCTGTAGCGGAAGGGCAAGGCGGATTGTTTGGGGAGGATGTTGAATGAGCGTCGCCCTTTCTCCTGAATCTGCTTTTGATTCGCAACCGTTACCCGAACAATGGATTGTCTCGGTCACGCTGGAAAACATGCACTTGCGGCGCAACGAGCCATTGCGTGTGTCTTTTAACCCTGCTTACAACGCCATTATTGGCGGACGGGGCAGCGGTAAATCGACTGTGTTGGAATGTTTGCGCTTGGGTTTGGCAAGAGATGGCGAGCTGAAAAAACTCGGTGAAGAATCCGAAATTTGGAAAAATTTTGAGGGTTTTACACGAGAATACACGCACCGCGACAAACCCGGCGTGATGCTGCCTAAGAGCAAAATCACCGTTGAAGTGGTCAAGGGACGCGAGGCTTCAAGCCAGCGGTTTCTGTTTGTTTGGAACAAACAGGATAATGGCCGCTTTGCCACGCGGGTGATGCGCTGGGACGAAGGTAACTGGCAAGAAACAGGGCTTGACGAACAACAAGCCCGCGAACTTTTTCCCGTCAAAATTTTCAGTCAAAAGCAAATATTGACGCTGGCAAACCATCCACAAACGCTGTTGGAGCACATCGACAATTCGATTCTCAACCAGAAAAAAGCATGGCAAGAGCAGTTTGCGGCCCAAAAAGCAGCATTGCTTGCTGCTCGTCTGCGTGTTCGCACCCTGAAAAAACAGCTAGAGAAAAAACCGGCATTAGAGCTTGAATACAAAGAAGCCAGCCGGAAAGCGCGGGTTTTTGCCAATGCCAATTTTGGCCCTTTGTTGAAGGCGCATCAGCGGGCTACACAGCAATTACGCGCTTTGGATGATTTTTATCAATTATTAGCCAGTGACATCGCGGGATTGCAAACCGGCATTGACCAAGCGGCCAATTTGCCGAGCACTGAATTGTCGCAATTTCTAGCGGAAACTCCGGCGGAAATAGCCGCTCGCGATCAAGCGATGGCGATTAAAAACCAACTTATTCAGCAATATCAACAGATTGTTTCTGTGGTTTCGACCATGCAGGAACAGCTTGATGCAGCAAAAACAGCGTGGATGAATGGCGACTGGCATCAAGAGAATCAAGCACATATTCAGGCGTATCAAAACGAGGCTGCACGCTTAAAGGGTGAGGGAATCAGCAGTGCCCAAGATGCGGCCATGGCCGTTGCCACCGAAGAAAGATTACGCAAGCAATTAGACCAGCTCAAAAAATTTGAGCTTGAGCTTGAGCAGGCAGAAAGTGCGGTAGAGCTTGCCGCACAGGAATTGACCCAATGCCGTGAAAATTTGACCAAAGAGCGCAAAGCCTTCATTGAGCAGTTACTGGGGAAAAATGACATGCTCAAGGTCAGTTTGCACAGTATGGCAAGTGTGCGAGATGGCGTGGATGAGTTAAGGCAAATATTAAAACTGCCTGACAGCGCAAAGTTTGAGGATATCTGGCTAGAAGATGAAGCGGTAAAAAGCAGTGGTTTCTTATCAGACCTGATTGATTCGAACATCGCCAGTTCTATTGGAGAGCGGCTTCAAAGCATGAAGCAGGATCTTGAAGAGAAAAATAAAAAAATTCTAAACACAACGCTGCACGGTGCTCTCGTAAAGCGTTTGGAGGCAATCAAAGACGAGGCTTTTGATGAGCTGGCTTGTTGGTTTCCTGAAGACGAAGTCAGATTGGAATACCGCCCCAAAAAAGGGAGCGCCTACAAAAGCATTAACTTGGCTTCTGCTGGGCAAAAAACGGCAGCCATGTTGTCATTTTTGCTGCTTCATGGCGACGAACCACTGTTACTTGATCAACCAGAAGATGATCTGGATAACGCGCTTGTTTCGGAGTTGGTTGTTGAACAATTGCGCAAGAATAAAGTTCGCAGACAACTGGTGGTGGTGACACACAATGCAAACATTGTGGTAAACGCCGATGCCGAATGGGTGATGGCGATGGATTTCAATGGCCAAATTGATTTGGCGTCTGCCGGTGGTTTACAGGAAACCAACATAAGAAAAGATATTTGCCGCGTGATGGAAGGGGGCGAAGAAGCTTTCCGCCAGCGTTACAAGCGAATTTTAGAAGATTTAGAGGCCAAGCCATGATGACTGTTGACGAATGGCTGACCCGTATTCGTTTGGGGGAAGACACAACGCTTGAACTCAAACGGGTGGTCATGCGCAGCGGAACGAAAGTCGAAGGCCCACATCCTGATAGCCTAGCGGATGAGCTGGCCGCGATGGGCAATGCCCAAGGTGGTATGTTGATTCTGGGCGTGGATGACAAAACCAAGCAGGTGTTGGGGATTGCCTATTCTGCTTTGGATACTGTTGAAACATGGCTTGCTGATATTTGTCAGACGCGAATTCAGCCCGCATTGGATATTGTTACACAGCATATCGAGTTACCCGATGAAACGGGGCAATTGCAGCCGGTTATTGTGGTCACAGTGCCGCGTAGTTTGATGGTGCATAAAAGTCCTAATGGTTATTTCAAGCGAGTGGCCCACGCAAAACGTGAGATGGCCCCTGATGTTCTGGCCCGTTTGTTTCAACAGCGTAGCCAGTCACGTTTGATTCGCTTTGATGAGCAGGCGGTGTTTGGAACATCCATTGATCAGGCCGATCCTCTGTTGATTCGCCCATTTCTACGTGAGGGTGAGGGAGCCGAGGATCTTCAATTACAGCGCTTGCATTTGACTGCCAATGAGAATGGCGTTCAGCGTTTGAGTTTGGCTGGCGTGTTGCTATGCACAGTCAAACCAGTTCGCTGGTTGCCATCCGCGTATATTCAGGCGGTGGCTTATAGCGGGGTCAGCAATGATCCGAACGAACAACTGGATGCAAAAGACTTTGATGGTCCGCTGAACAGTCAAATTTGGGACGCTTTCAATTTTGTGAAAGCCAATATGAAAGTGCCGGCACGCAAAGAGTTGGGGCGGGTCGATTGTCCGCAATACAGCTTGCGTGCAGTGTTTGAAGCATTGGTGAATGCAGTGGCACACCGAGATTACTCTGTGTCAGGTAGTCGAATTCGTTTGCATTTATTTCGAGATCGGCTTGAGCTGTATTCCCCGGGTGGATTGTTAAATTCAATGACGGTAGAGGCGATGCAAGTCATGTCCATGCCCCGCAATGAAGTGATTTCCAGCTTGTTTGCGCGTTATTTCCCTGTTCAGGTCGATGGATTGGGGCGTCAGTATTTGATGGACCGTCGAGGATCTGGTGTTGATGTGATCATGGCGGAGAGTGCACGTTTATCCGGTAAAAAACCACTTTATGAAAATATTGCTGATATGGAATTACGTCTGACCATTTATGCGGCAGAAATGCCATCGACGGAGGTGACGGTATGAGCCATCGCGTTCTTCATCATGTGACCGGCCGACTGTCGTTGCGTCCACCACAGGCGGAATCCCTCTCTAGGCTTGTACGCGCCGTTCAAGCTGCACCAGAGCTGTTTAGCCACGAGCGGGATGTTTCGGCTATTTTGTCCACACTAAAGGCTGAGTTTTCAACACTACAGGATTTTGAACGCGATTTTCCCTCGCTGTGCTTCTCGTTGGCCACTGGCGTGGGTAAAACGCGGTTAATGGGTGCATTCATCGCCTATCTGCATTTGGCCCACGGGATCAACAACTTCTTTGTGCTGGCGCCTAACCTGACGATCTACAACAAGCTGATTTCCGATTTCACCCCGAATACCCCCAAATATGTTTTTAAGGGCATCGGCGAACTGGCAATAAAACCTCCACGAATCATCACGGGCGATAACTACGACCAAGGCGGATTGGATCTGACTGCTGATATTTTTGGTGAAATCAGAGTCAACATTTTCAATATCTCCAAAATCAACTCTGAAGTACGAGGAGGCAAGGAACCTCGCATCAAGCGGATGAAAGAGGTGCTTGGCGACAGCTATTTCAATTATTTGGCCAATCTACCGGACCTTGTGTTGCTGATGGACGAGTCACATCGTTATCGGGCCAGTGCTGGTGTGCGTTCTATCAATGAACTGAAACCCTTGTTGGGACTTGAAGTCACTGCCACACCGTTTGTGGAATCGACTCGCGGCCTAGTGCCTTTCAAAAATGTGGTGATGGACTACCCGCTGGCGCGGGCAATGGAAGACGGTTTTGTCAAAGAACCTGCCGCAGTCACCCAACGCAACTTCGATGCCAAGGCTCACTCAGCCGAAGAAGTCGAAAAGATCAAGCTCGAGGATGGTGTTCGCCTGCATGAAATCACTAAGGTTGAGTTGCTAACCTATGCTCGAGAAAATGACGTGAAAGTGGTCAAGCCCTTCATGCTGGTCATCGCACGGGACACCACGCATGCCTCGCAGTTGAAGACGCTGATTGAGTCATCGGCCTTCTATGAAGGGCGCTATGCGGACAAGGTGATTCAGGTGGACTCCAGCCGCACCGGGGCTGAAGAGGAGGAGATGATCTCCAAGCTCCTGGCAGTGGAGAGCGTGGACGAACCCACTGAGATCGTCATCCACGTCAACATGCTTAAAGAGGGCTGGGACGTGACGAACCTCTACACCATCGTGCCCCTGCGTGCGGCCAACGCGCGCACGCTGATCGAGCAATCCATTGGTCGCGGCTTGCGCCTGCCCTATGGCAAGCGAACAGGGGTAGCAGCGGTGGATCGGCTGAACATCGTTGCCCACGACAAGTTTCAGGAAATCATTGACGAAGCCAATCGCGGTGATTCGCCGATTCGCCTGAAGCAGGTAATCTTGGAAGCGCCGAGTGCTGATGATAAGAAGGTGAGCGTGCAAGTGGGCTCAAACACAATGACGCGGTTAGGGCTGGCAGAAAAGCCTGACGTTCCCTCTACCGTGGGAGCAACGGCTAACGGTGTAACCAATCAATCTGCATCAGCACCGATACCACCTGCCCCAGTGTTTACAACTGAGGCTGAAAAACAGGCCGCGCGCGTGGTGATGGATGTGATTAGCCAGTATGAAACAAAGCATGATCTGGTGCCAACCAGCAGTGCACTGCTCACCCCGGAGGTGCAATCGGCCATCCTGGCTGAAGTGACTGAGCGACTGAAGCCTACCCAGGGGCAGTTGCTGGCTGAAGTGGACGATGCCGCACCGGCTCTTGATTTGTCGGCTGTTGTGTCCAAGACCACGGAGATCGTGGTTCAGCAAACCATCGACATCCCGCGTATTACCGTCGTGCCGACAGGCGAAGTGACCACTGGTTTTCACCCATTTACGCTAGATGTGAATCAGCTTCATCTCCAGCCCGGTGAGCGCGAGATCGTGATCCACAACCTGCACACCAATGAGCAGGACACCCTGGCATCCGAAATCGGCCTCAAGGAACAACGTCTGGAGGACTACATCGTTCACGCGTTGGTGGACTTCGATGACATTGATTACCTTACCCAAGCCAATCTGCTCTATGACTTGGCCGGCCAAATGGTTCGACACCTGCAAAGCTACCTGACGCCGGATCAGGTATTGAGTGTGTTGGATCGGGAACGGCGCTTGATTGCGCGCGAAATTCACGCGCAGATGATGGCGAATTTCTGGGTGGATGCCACCGACTACGAGGTGCTGGTCAGCCGAGGCTTCACGGAGCTCAAGCCTTGTAACTATACGGTAGTGGCTGGACAGACGGCACACCACTATCGTGAAACGGTGACCGAGCTGAGCAAGATCAAGCAGATGTTGTTCGGCGGCTTCTCGCGTTGTCTCTACCCCTTGCAAAAGTTTGATTCTGACACTGAGCGGCGCTTCGCGGTCATTCTGGAACGCGATGCCTTGAAGTGGTTCAAGCCCGCCAAAGGGCAGTTTCAGATTTACTACAAGCTGGGCAGCGAGCAGCCAGAGTATATTCCCGACTTTGTGGCCGAAACAGATTCCACGATCTTCATGGTGGAGACCAAGGCGCGTGCCGACATCAACGCTGAAGAGGTGAAGGCAAAAGCAGCGGCAGCGGCTCGTTGGTGCAAACACGCGTCTTGTCACGCAGTTTCGGTTGGCAGCAAACCATGGTGCTATTTGCTGGTGCCGCATAACCAAATCACTGAGTCGAAACGTCTGATTGACTTTAAGCGGTTTGAGTTCGGTGTTTGAGATCGTTCGGTAAGCTAAGCTGTATAAATGCCCCGATATCTTAAAACGCGTCGGAAACACAGACTAACCCGCTTGTTTAACGAAAAATAAAGGGCGGCCTCTCATGGCCGCCCCTACGGTGACGATACGCTGTGCAGGTGGTTCGGTGGCTTAGTCGTTAAACAAAGTCGCAATGCGGACTTGGTTACGGCCACCATGTTTGGCGCGATAGAGTGCGCGGTCGGCTTGGCGGATGATTTGGGTGGCATCGGTGGCGGCGGTGAGATCGGCAATGCCACAACTGAACGTCACATGAAACGCTTGTTGCTCTGCCGTCTGTTCCAACTGCGAAAAATCCTCACGCAGCGTATCCATCACCTTTGCTGCCTGTTCTGCATCAGCACCCGTCAGCAACACCCCAAACTCCTCGCCCCCAAAGCGACCACAGACATCGGTACAACGCAAGCGACGCTCTAAAAAACGGCTTAACAAGCGCAACACGCGGTCACCGGCAGGATGGCCATAGGTGTCATTCACATGCTTAAAGTGATCGATGTCGATCATCGCCAAGCTTAACGGCTGTTGTAGACGGCGGGCACGGGTGATTTCAATATTGATTTGCTCTTTAAAGCGCGTGTGATTGAGCAAGCCGGTGAGACCGTCACGCACAATATGTTGCCGAATGTGTTGGTGGCGCAAGGTGCGCGTGCGAACAGTGGAAATCAAAAAACTCGGGTCAACCGGTTTGCTGATGAAGTCATCACCCCCCAAACGCATGGCTTCTAGCTTAGCGGCAACATCGGTTTCTGCCGATAAATACACAATCGGTACACTGATAAATGCCTCTTGTTGCCGAATAATCTGTGCCAGTTCCGTGCCGCTGCAATAGGGCATATACATATCAATGAGCAGCAAATCGGGCTCGAATTCTTCTAAATTCTCCAATACCGTCATCGCATCTAATACTACCCGTACCTCAAACCCACCTTGCCGCAAAACCGAGGCATAAAAGCGGGCCATGTGTTCCTGATCTTCAACAATCATCACCCGTAACGGCGGTAAATCGGTTAAACGAGTCAGACGATCCACCGCATCAATCAACACCCCAACATCCACCGGCTTATTAAAAAAAGCACTGCCCCCTGCACGCAAAGCGGCAAGACGAGCATTGATATGGTTGTGGTTACACAGAAAAATAATCGGGGTTTCATCATCTGCCGCATGAGGCAGCCCAAGATTATTCAGATAGGCCTGATAGGAAATGGGTTCGCGGTCGTCGGTGTCGATCAGAATGGCGCGTGGCTTGTGGAAGATAAAATGTTCACAGTTATTCTGCTGTTGGCCGTGGGCAATACTCTCTACTTGGTAGCCGAGATAGCCAAATTGACTGCTTAAGTCGCGCCCACCGTGTGAGTTCTCTTCGATTAACAACAGAGCACGTTCAGGATTGCCATGCTCTGGTGTTAATAAAAAGGCGGTTGAGCGTTCATTGACTGGGCTGGGGGCGGGCTTGTGCACGGTGGCTTGTCGCAATACCTGTAGTGCATCAAAAGCAGGTTTCCATGCCGCTGATGTGTTTTGAACCAAACCTTGGTCTAACGCTAAACGCTCACACAAATATTGCTCAATCAAGCGTGCCCCACGCATCACCTCAGGAAAACCAAAGGTTTGCGCTGATGAAGCCAAAGAATGGGCCAGCTGTTTAGGAAGCTGTAGATCGTGGACTTGCCCACTGCGGCGAGCTTCTTCGAGCGTCACACCGAGGGCATCGATTTTGCTATTTAAATCTCGCACGTAGAGATTACGCAGTGCATGCAGCTTGACATCAAAGTTATCCGAATGGGAAGAGTCGCTCATGGGGAAGATTCCATGCGAAGAATAAAGGCCTGTTGCTGTTATCTGCGATTTTTTGATTTATGTCAAGTTTAATGGAAACGTCAAGAAACAACAAAAAAACGGTGTTACTTCTTAATGAATGCCGGAAACTACGGTGTGCCTACTATTTTTTGTATTTTTTATGGTAAATATAAAAACCGGAGCGTGGCTCCGGTTTCTCGATGAATCAGCTATTTGTCTTAATTTAACGATTCAGCCGTTCAACTTTAGCGCCAACTGCGCCAAGTTTCTGCTCAATATGTTCATAGCCACGATCAAGGTGATAGATGCGATCGACGATGGTTTCGCCTTCTGCCACCAACCCCGCAATGACCAAACTGGCCGAAGCGCGTAAATCGGTTGCCATCACGGTGGCACCTGACAGTTTTTCCACGCCACGCACAATCGCCGTGTTGCCTTGTACCTCGATATTTGCGCCCATCCGCGCCAGCTCGGAAACGTGCATAAAGCGGTTTTCGAAAATGGTTTCGGTAATGATGCCAGCGCCTTCAGCAATGGCATTCATGGCCATAAACTGTGCCTGCATATCCGTTGGGAAGGCGGGATAAGGCAAAGTGCGGACATCCACAGCTTTCGGACGGCGTTTCATGTCTAATGAAATCCAATCGTCGCCGGCTTCCACCACACAACCGGCTTCTACCAGCTTATCTAATACCACATCCATATCGCGTGCCCGCGCTTGGCGCAGCACAATATGGCCTTGAGTCATGGCGCCAGCAACAAGGAAAGTCCCCGCTTCAATCCGGTCGGGCATGATGGCATGTTCTGCACCATGTAAACGCTCAACCCCCTCAATTACCAACCGATCAGAGCCAATCCCAGAAATTTTTGCGCCCATTTTGACCAAGCATTCGGCTAAGTCCGATACTTCTGGTTCGCGGGCAGCGTTTTCTAATACCGTGGTACCGTCGGCCAACACGGCTGCCATCAATAAATTTTCTGTTCCTGTGACGGTGACCATATCCATCACAATACGAGCGCCCTTGAGCTTGCCTTTGGCTTTGACATAGCCATGCTCAATGGCGATTTCTGCGCCCATCGCCGCGAGGCCTTTGATATGTTGATCGACAGGTCGTGAACCAATCGCACATCCGCCGGGGAGCGAAACCGAGGCTTCACCAAAACGAGCGAGGGTTGGGCCCAACACCAAAATAGAAGCGCGCATGGTTTTGACCAAATCATACGGCGCACAGGTGTCGTGGATATTGGCCGAGCACAATTCAAATTCATGCACATTGTCGGTCATCACCCGTGCGCCCATGCCTTGCAACAATTTTTGGGTGGTTCGCACATCGCGCAGCTGTGGCACATTGGTGAGGCGCAGGGTGTCGGCGGTTAAGAGGCTGGCGCATAAAATAGGCAGGGCAGCATTTTTTGCCCCTGATACTTTAATCTCGCCTTGTAGTGGCCCGTTGCCAGTGATTTTCAGTTGTTCCATATCAACGGGCTGCCCATTGTTCAGGAGAGAAAGTTTTCATCGACAGGGCATGAATCTCTTCCCGCATCCGCTCACCCAACGCGGCATAGACCAATTGATGTTGTTGAATTCGGCTTTTACCGCTAAAGGCAGCTGCAACAATCACAGCTTCAAAATGAGCGCCATCACCGCTGACCTCGAGATGGTCGCAGGCGAGGCCGGCAGCGATGTAATCGCGAACTTGTTCTGGAGTCACCATAGATTGGACTTCCTTTAAAAATAGGTGGTCGGTTAGTGTCTGAGTTTATAGCCAGATTTCAGTAAGTGCAGTGTCAACCACGACAGCACCACGAAACACAGCGATACCACAGTGAAACTTTGCCAAGGGTCGGTATCCCCTACGCCAAAAAAGCCATAGCGGAAACCATCAATCATATAAAACACAGGGTTGAGGTGAGACACGGTGTACCAAAATGGCGGCAGGGTATGCACCGAATAAAACACCCCAGATAAGAAAGTCAGCGGCATGATGAGGAAGTTTTGAAACGCAGCCAGTTGGTCGAATTTCTCGGCCCAAATCCCTGCCACAATCCCTAAGACGCCCAAAATACCCGAGCCCAACACCGCAAAGGTCAATACCCACAGTGGATGCTCTACCGGCGGCAAGGCCATCCAACCGGTGGCCAGCAACACCCCTGCCCCCACCACAACCCCACGCACGATGGCTGCTAATAAATAGGCAGCAAAAAACTCACGATGTGACAGCGGTGGCAACAGAATAAAAACAATATTGCCGGTGATTTTTGATTGAATCAGGCTGGATGAACTGTTAGCGAAGGCATTTTGTACCATCGACATCATCACCAAACCCGGAATCAGAAAGGCGGTATAACTCACCCCAGCATAGACTTCGACATGGCGGGACAGTGCATGAGAAAACACCAACAGATAGAGCAGGGCGGTTAATACTGGCGCTGCCACCGTTTGAAAGCCCACGCGCCAAAAGCGCAAAATTTCTTTTTTAAATAGCGTCTGAAAACCGTACATCACTGCATTTCCTTGTGCATCATGCTGACAAATACGTGTTCGAGGTCGGTCTCTCGCAAGCGCATATCACGCAAAATAAGCCCCTGCTGGCGCAAGGTTTGCAACAGGGGTTCGAGTGCTTGAATCGAAGGCAATTTCAACACCACGCCGCCCTCTTCTTCGCGGACTTTCCATGCTTGATATGGCTCTGGCAAGGTTCCTGCGGGTTCGGTCTTAATCCACAACTCGCGTCCAGCATCGCGGCCCAAAAGGGTTGCTTTATCTTCGAGGGCAATGATTTGCCCTGCTTTTAACATGGCGATGCGTGAACACAGCATCTCTGCTTCTTCTAAATAGTGTGTCGTCAATACAATGGTGTGGCCAGCGTGATTGAGCTCTTGCACAAACGTCCACAAACTTTGCCGTAATTCAACATCCACCCCTGCCGTTGGTTCATCCAACACAATGACTGGTGGTTTATGAACGAGGGCTTGTGCCACCATCACGCGGCGTTTCATGCCGCCGGATAGGGCTCGCATATTGCTGTCGGCTTTATTACTCAGTCCCAGCTTGTGCAAAATTTCGTCAATCCAAGCATCGTTGTGCCGTAAACCAAAGTAACCGGATTGAAAACGCAGGGTTTCGCGCACGGTGAGAAAAGGGTCGAACACCAATTCCTGTGGTACCACGCCCAACGCGGCGCGGGCGGCGCGATAGTCACTGACCACATCGTGCCCCATCACGCGCAGCGCGCCTTGGTCGGGACGTGATAAACCGGCCAAACAAGAAATCAATGTGGTTTTGCCGGCACCATTTGGCCCCAATAGGGCAAAAAATTCACCTTGTTGAACAGTAAAACTGACTTGGTTTAGTGCCGTGAACTGACCGAACCGTTTACTGACGCCCTGTACTTCAATGGCTGCACTCATATCTCGCTCTTTAATCGTTGCCCATGCGCGGCAAAAAAGTTGACCAGTATAACGCACACCGCCCAGCACTTAGGCTGGGCGGCGCGGGTTTTTGCTAGATGGGGGGGTTAACGACGTGGTTCAAGCAGTCCAGCAGACATCACGCCTTTTAATACCGTTTGTGCTGAGCCATGCCGCACACGGTGTTGTAACCACCATACAGCATCTTTTTTCACCGGCCACATTTGTGCTTCACCACACAACAATTGTGCTACGACTTGCCCAATATAAGGTTGATGCCCGACTAACAGCACTGGTCGTTCCGATTCTGGCCACCCAATCGCAGAGAGCACCGCTTCTGGTGTGGCATCAGGGTTAATCGCTGGCAAAATTTCATAGCTTTTTGAGAGTAAAGCGGCGGTTTGTTGTGAACGCTTGGCTTGACTGACCAAAATGCGGCAATTTTCTGGTAGCCGAGGTCGTAACCATGCGGCCATTTGTCCTGCTTGTTGCTGTCCTCGGCGGGTTAATACCCGAGCCAAATCATTTGAACCTTCTTCTGCCTCTGCATGCCGCCATAAAATCAGCTCCATTCAGTGCCTCCCTTGTTATTTGTCAAATCATTAAGCCTAGCAATAGTACATGACCGCAATAAGTCGATCTTCAAGCATTGGCCACAACTTTAATCTGGAAACAAACCGGTCGACAAATAGCGATCACCTCGGTCGCAGACGATGGACACAATCACTGCATTGCGTACCTCGTGTGCCAAACGCAGGGCAACACACAACGCACCACCGGATGATGGGCCTGCAAGGATGCCTTCTTCACGGGTAAGACGACGCGCCATCTCTTCTGCCTCGGCTTGGCTGACATACGCCATGTGATCAATGCGTGAGTAATCGCAGATCTTGGGTAGATATTCATCTTCCCACTTGCGAATGCCGGGGATTTGGCTACCGGGTTCGGGTTGCACCCCTACAATTTGAATGGCTGGGTTTTGTTGCTTGAGATAGGTGCTAGTACCCATGATGGTGCCGGTGGTGCCCATGCTGGAAACAAAGTGGGTTACTGTACCGGCAGTGTCACGCCAAATTTCTGGGCCGGTACCCTCGATATGAGCTAAAGGGTTATCGGGGTTAGCGAATTGGTCGAGAATCACCCCTTTGCCCGCATCGCGTAATCGCCGCGCTTCATCAATCGCTCCTGGCATTGACAATGCTGCGGGGGTTAACACCACTTCTGCCCCATAGGCTTTCATGGTTAAAACACGTTCACGACTGGAGTTTTCCGGCATCACCAATACCATACGGTAACCCATCATGGCCGCCGCCATCGCTAAGGCAATGCCAGTATTGCCGGAGGTGGGTTCAATCAGTGTATCACCAGGGCGAATATCACCCCGCGCTTCAGCATGGCGAATCATCGAGAGCGCGGGTCTATCTTTGACCGAACCAGCCGGATTATTCCCTTCTAGCTTCACTAACACGACATTACTTGGGTCGCCAGTCAGTCGTTTTAATCTTACTAAGGGAGTATTGCCAACAAAGTCTTCAAGCACAGGGAACATCGGACGCGACATAATCAACTCTATTCAAAAACAAGTAACAGATAGTGTACCTGAGCCTTGCTGTAGGCTGGCGGCGAGAAGGTTATTTGTTTATGCCGTTTTTAATGTGGTCGAATCACTTTTTGTTATCAATCTTGGTCATCTGGGAGGTATTTTCATTAAATCAAAGGCATATCGGTAGCTCTAAAGTCTCTTTCACTTCTTCCATCACGATATAACTGCGAGACTCTTCTGCTTGTGGCAGTTTCAATAAAATATCGCCAAGCAACTCACGATACTGTGACATATCTGGAATCCGTGCTTTTATCAGATAGTCAAAATCCCCACTGACCAAGTGACAATCCAAAATCTGCGGCAGCTTTAACACTTCGCGACGGAAGGCTTCAAAAATGTCGCCCGACTTCGAGGCCAGTTTAATCTCAACAAAGACCAACAACGGTAAACCCAACGCCTTGGGATTGACCCGAGCGCTATAGCCCTCGATTACCCCCTCTCGTTCCAAGCGCCGCACCCTTTCGGTGCATGGTGTGGTGGAAAGCCCAACCTGTTCGGCCAATTCCGTCATTGAAATTCGGCCCTGTTGTTGTAATACCTTAAGGATACGGCGGTCGAGTTTATCGAGCTCTTTAAAACTGTGGTGCTTGGTTCTCATGTTTTTTCTAAAAATCCAAAAAAATTGCTTAGAAGTGTGATGCAGCTAATAAATAAATGGTGAAAATCACTGCTTTATCCTTCTTATACTACTGCAAATCACTACTGGGCGATAGGGCGTAAAAATCACGCTGGCTTGGTAGATGTCCCCTTTTTGTGCAGGAGTCAGAATCATGAAAGTGCTAGTGCTCGGTGGTGGTGTGGTAGGGATTTCAAGTGCTTATTACTTGGCCAAAGCCGGCTGTGACGTGACGGTGATTGAACGTCAACCCGGCCCCGCTTTGGAAACCAGTTTTGCCAACGCAGGACAAATTTCCCCCGGCTATTCAGCACCGTGGGCGGCACCCGGCATTCCATTAAAAGCGATGAAGTGGTTATTTCAACGCCATGCACCTCTCGCGATTCGTCCTGATGGCTCTTTAGGCCAACTGAAATGGATGTGGCAAATGCTGATGAACTGTAATGCCAAATCCTATGCGGTCAACAAAGGCCGCATGATGCGGTTGGCAGAATATAGCCGTGATTGTATTAAGGCTTTGCGTGCCGAAACAGGTATTGCCTACGAAGGTCGGCAATTAGGTACCTTGCAAGTGTTCCGCACCCAAGCCCAGCTTGATGCCATGCAAAAAGATATCGCTGTCTTGCAAGAATGCGGTGTGCCGTTTCGCGTGGTGAAACAGCAAGAAATTCCGATGATTGAACCAGCGTTAGCGCGGGTCAACGATAAGTTATTAGGCGCTTTGCAACTGCCAAATGATGAAACCGGCGATTGCCAATTGTTTACCACTGAGCTGGCGAAATTAGCAGAAAAACTCGGGGTGAAATTCCGCTGGAACACCTCAGTAAAACATATGTTGAGTGATGGTAAGAAAATTCGGGGGGCCGAATTGGCCTCGGGTGAGGTGTTTGAGGCCGATCATTATGTGGTGGCGTTCGGTAGCTATTCGACCGATTTCTTGAAGTCTTTGGGCATTAATATCCCTGTTTATCCATTAAAGGGGTATTCCTTAACTTTGCCTGTTACCGATAGCAGTGCAGCGCCGGTTTCTACCGTGATGGATGAGACCTATAAAATTGCGATTACTCGTTTTGACCAACGTATTCGTGTTGGCGGCATGGCAGAAATTGCTGGCTTCGATCTGAGCTTGAATCCACGCCGTCGTGAAACCTTAGAAATGGTGGTGACCGATCTCTTCCCTGAAGGTGGTGATGTGTCGCAATCGGTTTTCTGGACAGGTTTGCGGCCAATGACACCCGATGGCACGCCGATTATTGGTGCCACACCACTGGCTAATTTGTCGTTAAATACCGGTCATGGCACGCTGGGATGGACGATGTCGGCAGGCTCTGGTCGTGTGTTGGCTGATTTGGTGACAGGGCGCCGTCCTGATATTCAGATTGAAGGGTTATCGATGGCACGTTATGGTCAACACGGTGCCGCCGGCATGGGCAAGCAACCACAGACTGCTTTATCCTAAGCATTTTTTGAAGGTCAATCGATCATGGCACGTCCTTTAGTTGCCCATATCAATTTATCGGCCTTGCGCCATAACTACCGTTTGGCTCGCCAACTGCATGGTGGGCGGGCCTTGGCGGTGGTGAAAGCCAATGCTTATGGTCATGGTGCGGTGCCGTGTGCACAAGCTTTATCCGCTGAGGCTGATGGCTTTGCGGTGGCTTGTATAGAAGAAGCACTACAACTGCGTCAGGCCGGCATCACGGCCCCGATTCTATTATTAGAAGGCATTTTTAGTGCTGATGAATTGCCATTGGTGGTTGCCCATGATTTATGGTTGGTGGTGCATCACGAACTGCAATATCAATGGTTAGCTGCTTATCACACCGACTATCGTTTTACGGTGTGGTTGAAAATGAACTCTGGTATGAATCGTGTTGGCTTTTTTGCTGCGGATTACGCCGAAAAATACCATCAGCTGACCGCCTTGCCGCAAGTAAAAAAAGTGGTGTTAATGACCCACTTTGCTCGTGCTGATGAGCCTGATTCTTCGGCCAGTGCCGAACAGTTGGTACGGTTTCATCATATTTGTGCAGAATTACCCGCCGAACGCAGTGCATGTAATTCTGCGGCAGTATTGGGGGTTCCTGCTGCACATGGTGATTGGGCACGTCCCGGCATTATGTTGTACGGCAGCAATCCATTTGAACAGGCATTGGAAACCACCGCAGCGTTACAGCCGGTGATGTCATTGCGTAGTGAAGTGATTGCAGTGCGTGAGTTGCCAGCGGGTGAGCCGATTGGCTATGGCGCTCGTTTTGTCACAGAGGCGCCAACCCGTGTTGGTGTCGTCGCTTGTGGTTATGCCGACGGTTATCCTCGCGTGGTGCCGACAGGGACGCCGGTTTGGGTGGCGGGACAACGTAGCCGCATTATCGGCCGGGTGTCGATGGATATGTTGACGATTGATCTGACTGCCGTGTCGCAAGCTCAAGTTGGCAGTGCCGTTGAGCTGTGGGGTGAACAGATCAATATCAATGAAATTGCTGCCGCTGCAGGGACCATTTCTTATGAGCTGTTGTGTAATGTGAAGCGTGCGCGTTTTGTGTGGCAAGCGTAAGGTGGTATGGCTTTTGCTTGATTGTTGTTGAGACTTCTCCTCGTTTTTTCTCCATTGCTGCCCGTACTTCGGTACGGGCATTTTTTTAGTTTTGGCGGTGTAATTGCTGCATGGCCTGATTCATCTGGCCTTTGAGAGCTTGGGGTAAGACATCTAAGGCTTGACCAATCGCAATATCAATCAGCGTTTGCTCTTCTTGCCGTGGCGGTTTAAGAACCCACTGCACGACCAGTTTACGGTCACCCGGATGGCCAATGCCCAACCGCAAACGCCAAAATGCCGCACTATCAAGCGCGGCTTGAATATCTTTCAGCCCGTTGTGCCCTCCATGCCCCCCGCCTTGTTTGAAGCGGGCAACACCAGGGGCTAAATCCAGCTCATCATGAATGACCAAAACGGCTTCCGGTGGGATTTTATAAAACTGGCAAGCCGCTGCCACCGCCCGTCCGGACGCATTCATATAGGTTTGTGGGAATAACAGATGATAGCCACCTGCTTTCGCGTATAAGCTGAAAAACTTGGCTTCAGTGCGTAAGGCTGTGCCGTGTTGTTGGGCAAATTTTTCTAATAGCCATACCCCCGCGTTGTGGCGGGTTGCGGCATATTCGGCACCCGGGTTGCCTAAGCCGACAATCAGTTGAATTTCTGAGTTTGACATCTTGATTCACTCGTAGCCACAGTGAAAAGAAAAACGGCCTGTCGTGATGACAGGCCGTTAGCAAAACAGGTGCTGAAATTAGCTAGCAGCGCGTTTGCCTGCGGAAGCTTGAGCCACCACACCATCATGGCCGCGCAACACTTCAACCAATTCCACGCCTTCTGGCAGTTTCAATTCGGACAAGTGAATCGACTGGCCACCTTTGAGCTCAGACAAGTCAACCTCGATAAAGGCTGGCAAGTTGCCTGGCAATGCGCGGATGGTCACTTCGTTTTGCACGTGAGAGATCACCGATGCGTTCAGTTTCACCGCTGGGGAGTTTTCTGCGCCAACGAAGTGCAGGCTCACTTTAGCCGAGATAGGGGCATTGACGTCAACACGTTGGAAGTCAACGTGCAACACTTGTGGTTTGAATGGGTGCATTTGCGCATCACGCAACAACACTGGCTCTGCTTGGCCGTCGATTACCAAGTTCAACACTGCACCGTGGAAAGCTTCGTCTTTCAGTGCGTAGAAAATGGTGTTGTGATCGAGAGTGATCGACACAGCGTCTTTAACGCCGTAGACCACTGCAGGCAATTTACCGGCACGACGCAGGCGGCGGCTCGCACCCGTTCCCTGTTCGGTACGTGCTTGGGCGATGATTTCGATAGTCATGAGTTAAGCTCCAAAAAAGCAGTCTGCCGCGACCAGCAGACAGTAAAAACCCGCTGCACAGGCAGCGGGTGAAAAATCATTCCATAAAGAGGTAGCTGACCGATTCTTCGTTATTGATGCGGCGCAGCGTTTCCCCCATCAGACCGGCGATAGTGACCACACGGATTTTTGGACAGGCACGGGCTTCTGCTGACAAAGGAATGGTGTCAGTGACAACCACTTCGTCCATCGCCGAATGTGCAATACGATCAACCGCCTGACCCGAGAACACAGGGTGTGTGGCATACGCGACAACACGGGCTGCCCCTTTTTCTTTCAGGGCATTGGCGGCTTTGCAGAGCGTGTTGGCCGTATCGATCATGTCATCAACGATTAAACAGGTGCGACCTTCCACATCACCGATGATGTTCATCACTTCTGCCACATTGGCTTTAGGACGACGCTTATCAATAATGGCCAAATCCGCGTTCAGTGGTTTGGCGGTTGCGCGTGCACGCAGCACCCCACCAATATCTGGGCTGACCACAGTGAGGTTTTGGAAGTTTTGCGCTTGGATATCGCGCAGTAACACCGGTGTGGCGTAGACGTTATCCACTGGGATATCGAAGAAGCCTTGAATTTGGTCTGCGTGTAAGTCCACGGTCAGCACACGGTTCACCCCTGCTGATGTCAACATATTTGCAACCAGTTTGGCCGAAATAGGGACACGAGCAGAACGTGGGCGACGATCTTGACGGGCATAGCCAAAATAAGGAATGGCAGCGGTAATCCGACCAGCGGACGCGCGACGCAGCGCATCAACCATCGTCAGAATTTCCATCAGATTGTCGTTTGTCGGGGCACAGGTGGACTGCAGTACGAAAACGTCGCGTCCGCGCACGTTTTCCAGCAATTCAATGGCGACTTCACCATCGCTGAAACGCCCGACATCGGCGCGTCCCAAAGAAATATCGAGGTGTTTCACCACACTTTGAGCGAGTTCCGGATTGGCGGTTCCGGTGAAGACCATTAAGCTATCGTAAGCAGCCATGTCGCAATCCCGCGCAAATAAAAAGCGTGTAAGTGAAAAATCATCTTACACGCGCTTAATTTGCTTTTGATTTTAAACATTAAGAGAAACTGGCTGGGGAGGTAGGGATCGAACCTACGAATGCCGGAATCAAAATCCGGTGCCTTACCACTTGGCGACTCCCCAGTAACTTTTACCTTGACAGACTGTAGAACGGATGTTCTTTCAACCCCTCGGCGATAAAGCCTTGGTATTCATCTGCCAAAGAACAGTAAACCTGTTCTGCTTCCTTTTGAGATCCACACTCTAGGAAAACACAAGCGCCAGATCCGGTCATCATTGCGTCTCCGTAGTGAGATATGCTGTCGTAACAGTTTTTAACCTCAGGAAACATCTCAAAAACAACGTTTTGCAGAGTGTTCTGTCGTTGCGTTGTTTCGAGAGCACGCATTATGCTCTTAGGCGAATTACGTGTCAACCCCTCTGATGCAAAAATTTTTGCAGTGGCGACTTCAACACCCGGATGTAACACCACATACCATGCCGACGGCACCGCGCAAGTGGTTAATTCTTCACCAATTCCGCTAGCAAAAGCCGCTTCACCAAAGATAAAAACAGGGACATCCGCACCCAATTTTACCGCGATATTTTGTAAGGCTTCCCGCGATAGTCCCAATTCCCACAGCTGATTGAGCGCCATTAAAGTCGTGGCAGCATCAGAACTGCCACCGCCTAGCCCTCCCCCCATCGGCAGTCGTTTATCGACTCGGATGCGCACGCCTGCTTGGCAGGCTGTCGCCTGTTGTAAGGCGCGTGCCGCACGGACAGTTAGGTCATGTTCAGGTGCGACATTCGGTAAAGGGGTTTCTAATACAATTTGGCCGCTGCTATCCGGTGCCAGCCAGATGGTGTCACCGTAATCAATAAAACGGAACACAGTT
The DNA here is from genome assembly GCF_054781915.1 of Aquaspirillum soli. Taxonomy (NCBI): domain Bacteria; kingdom Pseudomonadati; phylum Pseudomonadota; class Betaproteobacteria; order Neisseriales; family Aquaspirillaceae; genus Aquaspirillum; species Aquaspirillum soli. Next base: position 114,544 of record NZ_BAAGTM010000001.1, read on the forward strand.
TCTAATAAGTGATAGCCATCGGCACGCCGTCCAACGATTTTGAGCATCAAATTTAATTTGGCCGGTGCCGGAAATCCATAAAAAGCGGGATCAGCAGGGGGCGTTTGTAACCAAGGGAAAGCCATAGTTGTCGTTAATTCCAACGGTGGATAGCAAAACGAATATCGAGTTGTGGGCGTTGTAGGATGACGCGCTGTGGGTGTGTGCTACCTTGTGGTTCGCTTTCGATTAACCAGCCTTGTTGGCGAAAACCACTGGCGGTGGCTTGATAATCGGTGTTGGGTGCGGGTTGGCCGTGAATCCAAAAGCGCAGATTGTCCAGCGGTAATCCCCAACCCAACGTTTGTTGAGTCAGTGCTTCAGCGGAGGTGGCCTCATATATCCGCTCCCCTTGTTGTAAACGAACACCGCTTTGATCCGCGGATAAGCGGGCAATAGTTTGGCCCAGTGGTGACAAGATATCCAGTTGATCGTTGCCACTGTGATGTTGCCAATCGAAGTTGCCATAGTGCCCTTTGTTTTCCAGCTTGACACCAATCCGCCCTGCGAGCGAAAACTGCTTCGGCAGGACGAATTGTTGCTGTATTTGATGTGGGACAGGGGGCTGTAATTGGCTACAAGCACTTAAACTGGATACCACAACGATAGCCAGCCAAACCTGACGTGATCGCATCATGGTTTCAGTCGCCGTAACGTGTCTTGCAACACTTTATGTTCTGGGTCGCGCTGTTTGGCCTCTTCCCAAATTTGCCGCGCAGCATCGCGTTGCCCTAAACGCCACAACACCTCGCCGAGGTGGGCGGCAATTTCAGCATCTTTCATTTGCTCGTAAGCTTGTTCGAGATAGGACAGCGCGTCTTTTAATTTACCTTGGCGGAACAATACCCAACCCATGCTATCGAGAATCATCGGATTGGTTGGTTGTTGTTGCAGGGCTGCTTCGATTAAACGGCGGGCTTCTGCAAGCCGTTGCCCTCGATTGGCCAAGGTGTAGCCCAAGGCATTCATGCCTTGCGCGTCGTTGGGTTTCATCCGTAGAAAGCGGCGGAGGTCACGTTCTGCATCGTGGCTGCGGTTCAGTCTGTCGGCTAACAGGGCTCGTTCGTAATACAAGGTTGCCGCCGCAGGGAACTGTTTAATGCCTCGGCTGAGGAGTTGGTAGGCTTTGGCATTGGCACCTGCTTCGCGTGCAAGTTGTGATTGCAATAACAGCAGCTCAATCGGATCGGCAACATCGTTTTCCAATCCTTCGATGCGGGTGAGCGCGGCTTCTAACTTGCCTTCTTTGACTTCAATCGCTGCCAATCGTGCTTGTGCTTGATTGTAATGGCGTCCTTTACCAATCGCTTGATACCACGTTTTGGCTTCTTCGAGCTGTTTACGCTCTTCTGCTAATTGGCCTAGTGTGAGTCGGACAAAAGGTGCATCGACATAGCCAGCTTCAAGTGCTGCCCGTAAATGTTGATCCGCTTCATCATATTGTTTGAGCTGGAAAGCCAGAATACCCAGCGCATAACGGGCATCAGGATGGTGTGGGAACTGTTTTAAAACTGCGGCAAATCCTTCGCGTGCTGCTTCGTATTGCCGTAAGCCGACTAATAAGCGTGGGCGAGCCAGTTGTAATTCAGCACCAGCATGGGGTCGCCGTTTCAGTTCTTTTTCTAAAAAAGCCAGCGCAAGGTCGGGGCTTTGTTTGCGTACGGCATCAAGTCGCCATAACACTGGCAAATCCCAGCGCGGTGCTAAATCGGCAAGGGTGTCAAGACTGCGTTCAACAGCGGTGTCCTCTTTCAAGGTTGCTGCTGCAACAGCTTGCGCGAAATGGGCTTCGGGCAACCGAGGGAAAATTTGACTTAAGCGTTCAATCGCTGCCGCCGCCGCTTGTGGATCTGCCTGACGGGGTAATAACGGGGTGACATGCATAAAGAGACTGGCTGCGCGGCTGATGTCCGCACCTTGCAGTTGTGTTGCCATGCGCTGTTCTGCTTCAGCAATGCGACCTTCGCGCCACAACACCATGACTCGCTGTTGTTTGGCCAACACGGAGTCTGGCATTTGTTGTTCCCACAAAGCCAGTGCTTCATCTGCCACATTAAGATTGCCACTACTCAATGCCAATTCAGCTGCGCGTCTTGCTAAGCGGGGGTCGGCAGTTTCTTTTGCCAACTCCAGATAGGCAGGGGCGGCAGCCAGTGCACCACCACGCTGCACCGCCAATTCACTTACCAAAATGCCGTAGAGTAAACCTGCGCTGAGTTCACGATTGGGGGCTGCGCTTTCCTCTGGGCGTTGAGTGGGCGTGACTTTGATTGGCGTTGGCGTCGTGTTAGCACAGGCGCTGAGCAAAAGGGCTGAGAGAAGTGCGGTAGTGGCGAGAACATTCATGTTGGGAAATTCAATCTGAAGAGGGCCAAATCAGCCGATAGTTTCGCTTAGAATACCACGTCCCAGCCTGAATAAAGCGGATTGTGCCATGCCGGAATTACCAGAAGTCGAAACCGTTAAACGGGGGCTTGCCCCCCACCTTGAACAACATACTGTGCACAATGTGGTGGTGAGACAACCACGGCTGCGATGGCCTATTGATCCACAATTGCCACAGAAACTGTCGGGGTTAACCTTACAGCACATCACGCGGCGTGCTAAATATCTGTTGTTCGATTTTGGTCATGGCGTGTTACTGATTCATCTGGGGATGTCGGGCAGTTTACGTTTGGTGGATCCTGAGACACCCGTGGCAAAGCATGATCATGTCGATTTTGATTTTGGCGATCAGCTATTGCGTTACCATGATCCACGTCGTTTTGGTGCCATTGTATGGCAACCAGGGCCAGCAGAAGTTCATCCCTTGTTGCAACAGCTTGGACCCGAACCCCTCTCTCCAGATTTTACTGCCGAGGCGTTGCAAAATGCCCTGTCCTCACGTCGTAGCGCGATTAAACTGTGTTTGATGGATAACCATGTGGTTGTTGGTGTGGGCAATATTTATGCAAATGAAGCCTTGTTTTTAGCGGGTATTCATCCCCAACGCCCTGCTAACACTTTAACTTTGGCCGAGTGTCGTCACCTCATTACAACGGTGCAACACGTATTGCAACGCGCCATTGCCGCTGGTGGGAGTACCTTGCGTGATTTTGTGGATGCAGTTGGAAAACCGGGGTATTTCCAACAAAACTATACCGTGTATGGACGTACCGGTTTGCCTTGTCACCATTGTCACGCCCCGATAGAAATGGTGCGTCTAGGACAACGCGGTACATTCTTTTGCCCAATGTGTCAGCACTGATTGGTGAGAACAAAGACGATGAGCGCAACCCTGACTGCTTTACCTCAAGTGGGTTTTCCCGTACGGGCACACCGTTGGTTAAAACTATTGGCCCATCTGGGCCGTGGCTTGGCCACGGTCAGTTTTCGTTTTCCGGCATGGGATATGGCACAGCGAGCTGCCGTCAGTCAGCAATGGTCTGCCCAACTGTTGACCATTATGGGGATTGAAGTGAAATTGCTTGGCCAGCCGCCGGGCTTATATCCAGCAAATACGTTTCTGATTGCCAACCATGTTTCGTGGCTGGATATTTTTGCGCTCAATAGTGTGACGGTATCGCGCTTTGTTGCCAAAAGAGAAATTCGACAATGGCCGGTGATTGGCATGTTGGTGGCACGGGCAGGGACTTTATTTATTGATCGCTCTAATCGCCGTGACGCTTTGCGAGTGAACGAAATTTTGGCTTCCTCTCTGCGTGAAGGCGATTGTATGGCGGTGTTTCCCGAGGGAACTACCTCAGATGGTACGTCGGTATTGCCGTTTAAGGCTTCGCTGTTTGACTCGGCTGTTCAAGCAGGCAGCACAGTGCAACCTGTTGGGCTACGTTATTGCCGTCGTGATGGCACTGTGGTGCCCGAAGCTGCCTATGTCGGTGAGGTGACTTTTTTACAGTCGGTGCGGCAGATGATTGCCTCAGAAGGCTTATGTATCGAGATTCGCTTTAGTGAGCCGATTTGTGGTGTGGGTCACACCCGCTTTACGCTGGCACAAAGCGCAGAGCGGGCGGTGCGCCGTGCGCTTAACCTATCTTGCGAAATGCCTGACACGGCAGTTGGAATACCTGACGGTCGGCAAGACGCAGGGCGGTAAGGCTGCCACCCCATAAACAACCGGTATCGATGGCTAAGATGCTGTCACTCAGGTGAAGCCCCAAGGCCGACCAATGACCACAGATGACGGGGGTATCTGCCCACCGTCGCTGTGGGGCTTCAAACCACGGTATGAGATGCGCTGGGGCATCGGGTAATTCGCCTTTGAAACTGAGGTCGAGTTCACCGTCACGGGTCAATAAGCGCATCCGAGTCATCACATTCACAATCATCCGCAAGCGGTCGATGCCTCGTAAATCATCACTCCAGCGAGTGGGTTTATTGCCATACAGGCGGGACAGAAACTGGCGATAGTTTGGGCCGCTTAACTCATTTTCGACTTCTTCTGCTAGCCGTAGTGCCTTATTGATACTCCACTCGGGTAACAGCCCAGCATGCACTAAGGCATAACCTTCGCCAGCTAACATCAACGGTTGCATCCGCAGCCAATCAAGCAATAATTTGCCATCGGCAGCATTCAAAATATCCCACAGTGTGTCGCCACTGCTGAGTTTGCCGAAGCCCTCGGCGACAGCTAACAGGTGTAAGTCGTGGTTGCCCAATACCAAGCTAATGCTGTCTTGATGCTTAAATGCCCAGCGTAAAACGTGAATGGAATCGGGGCCACGGTTGACTAAATCACCGACTAGCCACAGGTGATCGCGTGAGGGGGAAAAGTCGATGGTGCGCAATAAATCCATCAACGGGGTATAACAGCCTTGGATGTCTCCAATTGCATACGTTGCCATAGTATTGACTCTATTCGGTTACGATTAGCGAGAAACGTCATCTTACCGTCTGTGGATTGATAGAATGCCAAGCTTTTCTGAATAAATTGTTTCTTTCCATGCTTAATCCACAACAGCGTGCCGCGATTCGCCACCTTGACGGGCCGCTTTTGGTTCTTGCCGGTGCGGGCAGTGGCAAAACACGGGTCATTACGCAAAAAATTGCTTATTTGGTACAAGAGGCAGGTATCAGTGCACAGCATATTGCCGCCATTACTTTTACCAATAAAGCAGCCCGTGAAATGCTAGAGCGGGTGGGGAAGTTGCTAGAGCCTGCACAACTGCGCGGCCTCACCGTCTCGACTTTCCACTCGCTTGGTTTGCACATCATGCGACAAGAAGCGCGGTTATTAGGCTATAAACCGCAGTTTTCCATTTTAGATGCGGCTGATGCCGCTAAAATTTTGGCTGATCGTTTGGCCTCGACCGATAAAGCCGAGATTCGCCGTCTGCAAAGCCAAATCTCTCGTTGGAAAAATGATCTTATCTCACCCGACGCGGCCCTATTGTTGGCGCAGGATGAATTTAGCCGGGTAGCGGCCAAACTGTATCTTGATTACCAAGACACATTATTTGCCTATCAAGCGGTTGATTTTGATGATTTGATCCGCCTCCCCGTCCATGTATTACAACAACACCTCGAAGCCTTGGCGCGTTGGCAAGCCAAACTCCGTTATCTGCTAGTCGATGAGTATCAAGATACCAATAGCTGTCAATATCTTTTGTTAAGGCTATTGGCCGGAGAGCGCGCCATGTTCACCGCTGTCGGGGACGACGATCAGTCTATTTACGGCTGGCGCGGTGCCAATATGGAAAATCTCAGCTTGTTGCAACAAGATTTTCCCCGTTTGCGGGTGATTAAATTAGAACAAAACTATCGCTCCACAGCACGGATTCTGCGTGCGGCTAACAGTGTGATCGCCAACAACCCAAAGTTGTTCCAAAAAAGCTTATGGAGTGAGTTCGGGTTAGGTGATCCGATTACCGTGGTGTCGTGTAAGGATGATGAACACGAGGCAGAAAGTGTTGCACAGCGTTTGCTGGCGCATAAGTTCGAACATCGAACGACGTTTGCAGATTATGCGGTGTTGTACCGTGGTAACCACCAAGCACGTTTAATTGAACAAGCTTTCCGCCAACATCGCATTCCCTACTTGATTTCAGGTGGGCAATCGTTTTTTGAACGCAGCGAAATCAAAGATGTTTTGGCCTATCTACGACTATTAGCCAATGAAGATGACGATCCTGCTTTTATCCGCGCCATTACCACGCCTAAACGCGGTGTGGGTAACACCAGTTTAGCCAAATTGGGTGAACATGCGGCACAACGCCATGTTTCCTTATTTGCCGCTGCTTGTGAGTTAGGCTTTCAACAAACTTTGGCTGCCGCACAACAGCAAGCGTTGGAGACCTTTTGCCAATTTATTAACCGGATGCAATACCGTGTGCAACGAGAACCCGCTGGCGCATTGTTGCAAGAGTTGTTATTGACCATTGGTTTTGAGACGTGGTTATTCGATAGTGAAGAAACGCGGACTGCGGAAACCAAGTGGAAAAATGTCCAAGAGTTTGTGACGTGGATCGGTAAAAAAGGGGAGGAAGATGGCAAAAATCTGGTTGAGTTGGCTCAAACGATTGCGTTGATGACCTTGTTAGAAGGACGAGAAAAAGACAAGCAGCAAGAGGCGGTTCAACTGTCAACGCTGCATGCCGCCAAAGGATTGGAATACCCGCATGTGTTCTTGATCGGCTGCGAAGAGGGGATTTTGCCGCACAATGAATCGATTGATCAGGGCACTGTCGAGGAGGAACGCCGCTTAATGTATGTCGGTATTACCCGTGCCCAGCGAAGTTTAACGCTAATGCACTGCTTAAAACGACGGCGTGGTGGCGAGTGGCTGTTCTGTGAGCCTTCGCGTTTTATTGCTGAAATTGACAGTGAAGATTTGCGCTGTGTTGGTCAAAAAAGTGACAAACCTGCCGTGGTAAGCCGCAGCGAGGGACAAGCCCGTTTAGCCAATTTGCGTGCCATGTTGGCAAACAAAAATAAGCCCTAGCGTGTGCTGGTGGCAATAAAAAACGGCCCTGTGAGAACAAGGCCGTTTTTTGTCTCAAGCAAATGCTTACTTCGATGCATTCACCATGTACTCCACCGCTGCACGGAATTCTTCGTCACTGCCCGAATAACCGCCTTTAGCTGGCATTGCATTCAAACCTTTGATACCAGAAGCCACCAAGGCATCTAAGCCTTTCGATACACGGGGTGCCCAAGCGGCTTTGTCACCAAACTTAGGTGCACCTGCTGCGCCTGTGTCATGGCAAGCCATACAAACCGAAGCGTAAATTTCTTTACCTTTGACATTAGGATCGATAGCCGCTGCTGCGCCACCGCCTTCTGCACCTGCAACCGCAGGTTCAGTAAATTTTGCCCCAGCTGCATTGCCCATGTAGGCCACTGCACGAGCAACTTCTTCATTGGTCAGATCGGTTGCACCGCCTTTAGCTGGCATGCCACGAATCCCTTCGATTGCATGTTTGACTAAGGTGTCGTAACCCTGTGCCAAACGTGCACTCCATGCGCCGGTGTCAGCAAATTTTGGTGCACCTGCCAAACCGTCGTTGTGACAGGAGGCACAAATCGCTTTGTAAACCCCTTCACCAGTCCGACTGCCCGGTGCACCACCTTCGCTAGCTTTTGAGATACCAACCGGTTTAATGCGCGAAGCGATTGCCTCTTTCGACATCACACTAGCGTCAATAGAAAAACCGCTGGTGGCCAGTTTTGCTAACAACCAGACCCCCGCTACCAGAATCACGATTGCGCCTAGGATGATGGTGATCGCACCACCAGACGGCACCGCTTTATTTTCGCTACCCATTTAGCTGCCTCGCCAGTAAGTAATGACAATTAAAATTCAGCGCGGATTATACGGAAAGCCCCTTGCTAAGCAAAGTTTGAAACAGCTTTGTTTTGTGTTTATGCAAGAAAAGCCGTGCGCATTGGAAAATTGCGCCTATTTTGTTGGCAGATTTTAGCCATCATTTGCTGACTTCCGTTTTCCGCTAAATCCTGTAAACATCGGATGTTAGCGCGAAATCGACAACAACAGCTGTGCAACATCAAGGCCAAAGGTATAATCCGCGCTCTTTTTTTGGAAAGGGTCGCTATGTCCTCCCCTTTTTCTGCGGGTAAGTTGGTGATTGCTAACTGGAAAATGCATGGCAGCGTAACGCAAGTGCGCGCTGCTTTGTCAGTGCTATCCCAAGATTCGGCCTGCAATCAGTCTCATATTATGATTGCCTTGCCTACGCCTTATCTTTTGTTGGCAAACGAGTGGCAACAACAACAGCAGCAAGCTGGCTGGCAGATTGCTGCACAAGATGTCAGTTCCTTTGCTGAAGACGGGGCTTTTACAGGGGAAGTGTCGGCGCGGATGTTGGCGGATGTGGGCTGTCGTGCCGTCTTGGTCGGGCATTCTGAGCGCCGCCAATATTTCGCTGAAGGCCAACAGGTGTTATCAAAAAAATTGAAAGCATTGGCGCAACACCATTTATTACCGATCTTGTGTGTGGGTGAATCATTTGCACAACGTGAGGCCGGGCTGGCTTGGCAAACGGTTGAGCAACAGCTGGATGAAGTGATGCCACTATTAAAAGAACTGCCGCAGGTGGTGGTGGCGTATGAACCCGTGTGGGCGATTGGGACAGGAAAAGTCGCCAGCTTGGCCGACGTGGAAGAAATGCATACACAGCTGCAAAAAAAGCTGCTGCATTCTTTGCCGGCTTGTGCTACTATGCGCGTCCTTTACGGGGGGAGCGTTAAAGCTGACAATGCAGAAGCCATCTTGGCTTTACCTCAGGTCGATGGTGTATTAGTTGGTGGCGCATCTCTAGATCTTGGCCAGTTTAAAAAGATTTGCCAAGCGTCGGAAAAAAGATAAAATATGGAAATCATCAAAACACTGATTTGGATTCTTAATATTGTTTCTGCTATCGCAGTGATCGTGCTGGTGCTAATGCAGCATGGTAAAGGCGCAGACGCAGGAGCAGCTTTCGGATCTGGGGCAGGTTCGGCTGGTAGTCTCTTTGGGTCTTCTGGTTCCGCAAACTTCTTAAGTCGTATGACAGCGCTGTGTGCAGTTGTGTTTTTCTCCAGCTGTCTCGGTTTGGTGATGATGTCCAACCAATCTACTCAAGCACTGGGCGTGATGTCCAATGTGCCGCCAGTAGAATCCGGTACAGGCTCTGTTCCTGCACCAAAAACTGGGGTCATCCCAGACTGATGTTCTGAAACGCCGACATGGTGGAATTGGTAGACACGCTATCTTGAGGGGGTAGTGGCCGTAGGCTGTGTGAGTTCGAGTCTCACTGTCGGCACCATTTACAGAAACAAGTTTTTAGCTTGTTTTTCAAACAAAAAGAGGCGTTTGCCTCTTTTTTTTGGGGTGAAACGGGAAATGCTATCGAATTATTTTCCGATCCTTCTTTTTGTGATCGTTGGCCTGTTAGTTGGTGTGGTTCCGATTCTGTTAGGGCGACTTATTTCTCCCAATCGGCCAGATCCCGAAAAACTTTCTCCATATGAGTGTGGTTTTGAGGCATTTGAAGATGCACGTATGAAGTTCGACGTGCGCTACTACCTCGTCGCCATCTTGTTTATCCTGTTTGACCTCGAAATTGCTTTCCTTTTCCCGTGGGCAGTCGTTCTGAAAGAAATCGGTATGTTCGGTTTCGGCGCCATGGTTGTGTTTCTTGCAATTCTCGTGGTCGGCTTTGTCTATGAGTGGAAAAAGGGAGCGCTGGAATGGGAATAGAAGGCGTTTTGGAAAAGGGCTTTGTCACCACAACGGCGGATAAAGTCATTAACTGGACCCGTACCGGTTCTCTGTGGCCAATGACTTTTGGCTTGGCCTGTTGTGCGGTGGAAATGATGCAAGCAGGTGCTTCGCGTTATGACCTCGACCGCTTCGGTATTGTGTTTCGCCCCAGTCCGCGTCAATCTGACTTGATGATTGTTGCGGGTACGCTGTGTAATAAGATGGCTCCTGCGCTGCGTAAGGTGTATGACCAGATGGCTGAGCCACGCTGGGTCATTTCTATGGGTTCCTGTGCGAATGGTGGCGGTTACTATCACTACTCTTACTCGGTAGTGCGTGGCTGTGATCGTGTAGTGCCTGTCGATGTCTACGTGCCTGGCTGTCCTCCAACAGCAGAAGCGCTGTTGTATGGCATTATTCAGCTGCAGAACAAGATTAAACGAACCTATACCATTGCCCGTTGAGGACTGAGACTATGGCATCCAAACTGGAAGCACTCAAAACCTCACTTGAGGCAACTTTGGGTGGTGAATTAAAACTGGCCGTATTAGACCGTGGTGAACTCACTATCGTCTTGCGTGCGGCCAATGCAGTACAATCCTGTACCACCTTACGCGATCAATTCGGTTTTGAAGAATGTATTGATCTGTGCGGTGTCGACTACAGTGCATACAAAGATGGCCAATACGATGGCTTACGCTTCGCTGTTGTTTGCCATCTGCTGTCAGTTAAAAACAACATTCGCTTACGTGTACGCTTCTTTGCTGAAGAAGACGATTTCCCCGTGGTGCCATCGTTAGTCAACGTATGGCCGGGGGTAAACTGGTTTGAACGTGAAGCGTTCGATCTATACGGTATCGTCTTCGAAGGCCATCCTGATTTACGTCGTATTTTGACTGACTACGGTTTTGTCGGTCATCCATTCCGTAAAGATTTCCCGCTGTCTGGTCACGTTGAAATGCGCTACGACCCAGTTCAAGGGCGTGTGATTTACCAGCCAGTCACAATCGAGCCGCGCGAAATTACCCCGCGCATCCTTCGCGAGGAGAACTACGGTGGCTGAGATCCGCAACTTCACCCTTAACTTTGGTCCTCAGCACCCGGCTGCTCACGGCGTGTTGCGTCTGGTGTTAGAGATGGACGGCGAAGTGATCGTTCGTGCTGACCCGCACATTGGGCTACTGCATCGCGGCACAGAAAAACTAGCCGAGTACAAAACCTTTATTCAATCTGTACCGTACATGGACCGTCTCGACTATGTGTCGATGATGTGTAATGAACATGCTTACTGTATGGCGATTGAAAAGCTGCTTGGTATCGATGTTCCATTGCGAGCACAATACATTCGTGTGATGTTTGATGAAATCACACGGATTCTGAACCACTTAATGTGGATCGGTGCGCACGCATTAGATATTGGCGCGATGACCGTGTTCTTGTATGCCTTCCGTGAACGCGAAGACCTGATGGACTGCTACGAAGCAGTGTCTGGGGCGCGGATGCACGCGGCCTACTATCGTCCTGGTGGCGTGTATCGTGATTTGCCCGATTCAATGCCACAGTACGAATTCTCAAAAATCAAAAATGCACGCGAACTGGCGAAGTTAAACGAAAATCGTCAAGGTTCGCTGCTTGATTTCATTGAAGATTTCACCAATCGCTTCCCAACTTGTGTTGATGAGTACGAAACGCTGTTGACTGACAACCGGATTTGGAAACAGCGTACTGTTGGTATTGGCGTGGTGACCCCTGAGCGCGCATTGGCGTTGGGTTTCTCCGGTCCAATGGTGCGTGGTTCGGGTATTGCATGGGACTTGCGTAAAAAACAGCCTTACGAAGTCTACGACCGCATGGATTTTGATATTCCTGTTGGGGTAAACGGCGATTGCTACGACCGCTATTTGGTTCGTATCGAAGAAATGCGTCAATCCAACCGCATCATCAAACAATGTATACAATGGTTGCGTGCTAACCAAGGCCCTGTCATCACCGACAACCACAAAGTCGCACCACCAAAACGTGTGGACATGAAGTCCAACATGGAAGAATTGATTCACCACTTCAAACTGTTCACTGAAGGGATGCATGTCCCTGAAGGCGAGGCTTACTCTGCTGTTGAACATCCAAAAGGTGAATTTGGTATCTATTTGGTCTCGGATGGGGCAAACAAACCCTATCGCCTGAAGATTCGTGCGCCGGGTTACGCGCATTTGGCTGCTATGGATGAAATGGCAAAAGGTCATATGCTGGCTGACGTGGTGGCCATTATTGGTACTCAGGATATTGTGTTCGGGGAGATTGACCGCTGATGTTGTCCCAAGAATCTATCGAAAAAATCGATCGCGAACTGGCAAAGTATCCTGCTGACCAACGCCGCTCGGCAGTGATGGGTGCCTTGCGTATTGCTCAAACAGAAAAGGGTTGGTTGGCAACAGAAACCATCGAGTTCGTTGCTAACTACATTGGTATTTCGCCTGTGGCGGCTTACGAAGTCGCGACCTTCTACAACATGTATGATCTTTCCCCTGTTGGGAAACATAAGATCACGGTATGTACCAACCTACCCTGTGCCTTATCTGGTGGCTATGATGCCGCTGAATACCTTAAGCAAAAATTAGGGATTGATTTTGGCGAGACCACTGCCGACGGAAAATTCACTCTCTGTGAAGGTGAATGTATGGGAGCCTGTGGTGATGCGCCGGTTTTGTTGGTGAACAATCACACCATGTGCAGCTTCATGTCTCGTGAAGCCATCGATAAAAAACTCGCGGAGCTGAAATAAATGGCGATTTATGCTTCGGGCGTGATCTTTGAAGGTGTTGACACCAGCGATGCTGGTTGTTGGCATTTGGATGCCTACCTCAAGCGTGGTGGCTATCAGGCACTGAAAAAAATCCTGGAAAACAAGATTCCCCAAGACGAAGTCATTGCTGAAGTAAAAGGCTCTGGTTTGCGTGGTCGGGGTGGTGCTGGTTTCCCAACAGGTTTGAAATGGTCTTTCATGCCTCGTAGTTTTCCTGGTGAAAAATACGTTGTATGTAATACCGACGAGGGTGAACCTGGCACTTTTAAAGACCGCGATATTCTGCGCTACAACCCTCACTCTTTGATCGAAGGTATGATCATTGCGGGTTATGCCATGGGTTCTCGCTGTGGGTATAACTACATCCACGGCGAGATCTTTGAGATGTATGAACGTTTCGAAGAGGCGCTCGAAGAAGCGCGCCAAGCCGGTCTATTGGGACAAAATATCTGTGGTTCGGGCTTTAACTTCGAACTGTATGCTCACCACGGCTATGGTGCTTATATCTGTGGTGAAGAAACTGCCTTGCTAGAATCATTAGAAGGCAAAAAAGGTCAGCCTCGTTTCAAACCACCGTTCCCAGCGTCTTTCGGTTTGTACGGTAAACCCACCACGATTAACAATACTGAATCGTTTGCTTCGGTACCTTTTATTATCCGTGATGGTGGCACTCGGTTCTTAGAGCAGGGTAAGCCAAACAACGGTGGTACGAAGCTGTTCTCGGTATCAGGCCATGTCAACCGTCCAGGTAACTATGAAATTCCGCTTGGAACACCATTCTCAACCTTGCTTGAGATGTGCGGTGGTATGCGCGACGGTAAAAAACTGAAAGCCGTGATTCCCGGTGGATCTTCTGCGCCTGTTCTGCCTGGCGACATCATGATGGACGTCACGATGGACTACGACAGCATCGCTAAAGCAGGTTCGATGTTGGGTTCTGGTGCCGTGATTGTGATGAATGAAGATATCTGTATGGTGAAAGCGCTAGAACGCCTTGCCTATTTTTATCACGAAGAATCCTGTGGTCAATGTACGCCATGCCGTGAGGGTACCGGTTGGTTATACCGTGTTATCCATCGCATCGAACATGGCTTAGGTCGTCCTGAAGATTTAGATTTATTGACATCGGTAGGCAATAACATGGCCGGACGTACCATCTGCGCCTTGGCTGATGCTGCGGTCTTCCCTGTCCGTAGCTTTACGAAACACTTCCGCAACGAGTTCGAGTATCACATCGAACATAAGAAGTGTCTGGTCAACCACAAATGGTGTTAACCGGCTCGACCGGTGAGTAGAGGTAGCATATCGCTATGGCATTGGAAATTGAAATCGACGGCAAAAAGCTGACTGTGCCGGACGGCTCCACAATCATGGATGCTGCTCATCAGGTCGGGACCTATATTCCGCATTTTTGCTATCACAAAAAACTGTCTATCGCGGCGAACTGCCGTATGTGTTTGGTTGAGGTTGAGAAAGCACCAAAACCATTACCCGCCTGTGCGACACCCGTGACAGATGGAATGAAGGTATTTACCCATTCTGATCTGGCGGTGAAAGCACAGAAAGGGGTGATGGAGTTCTTGCTCATTAATCATCCTTTAGACTGTCCAATTTGTGACCAAGGGGGCGAGTGTCAATTACAAGACCTCGCTGTTGGTTATGGTGGTGGCGATTCGCGCTATCAAGAGGAAAAACGGTCGGTCCCTGAAAAAAATATGGGCCCGCTGGTTTCTGCTGAAGAAATGGCGCGTTGTATTCACTGCACCCGTTGCGTGCGTTTTACCGAGGAAATCGGTGGCTTCCAAGAAATTGGTATGGCACATCGTGGCGAATTCTCTGAAATTTTGCCTTTCTTAGGTAAGACAGTGGATTCCGAGATTTCAGGTAACGTGATCGACTTGTGCCCTGTGGGTGCGTTGACCTCGAAACCTTTCCGTTATTCTGCCCGGACTTGGGAACTGTCACGCCGTAAATCTGTTAGCCCACATGATGGTTTGGGTAGCAATATGGTGCTGCAAGTCAAACACAATCGTGTTTATCGTGCATTGCCATTAGAAAACGAAAACATCAACGAATGCTGGCTGGCCGACCGTGATCGCTTCTCTTACGAAGCATTAAACAGCGATTTGCGCTTGACCAAGCCGATGGTCAAACAAGATGGTCGTTGGATTGAAACCGACTGGGCAGCGGCGCTTGACTATGTTTCTCACGGTCTAAAAGACATCATCACTCGTGACGGTGCCGATCGTGTTGCCTTCTTAGCTTCTCCCCACTCCACTACAGAAGAGTTATTTGCTCTTAAGAAATTGGCACGTGCGTTAGGGGTGAAGAATACAGATTACCGTACTCGTCGCGCTGACTTCCGCGCTGATGGCCTGCAGCATGGTGCTCTGTGGCTGGGCTGCGATGTCGTTGAATTGGCTGCGGCCAAATCCGTGCTGGTGATTGGCTCAACGCTACGCAAAGAGCAACCTCTGCTTGCTGCACGCCTGCGTCAATCAGTCAAAAAAGGTACCCAACTGAATTTGGTGGCTTTGGCTGATGATGATCTACGCACTGACACGCATGCTAAATTAGTGGTCGCTCCCGCAGCATTGGTGAACGCCTTGGCACAGGTAGTGGCGGCTGCAGCTGAACTGAAACAAGAATCCTGTCAGTTGTCGTTGGATGGCGTGTCAATCGCTGATGAAGCACGTCGTATAGCGGCTTCTTTGTCTGAAGCAGAAACCGGCGCGATTGTTTTGGGTCATTTGGCTCAACATCACCCAGCGTTTAGCGAGTTGTTATTGCTGGTGCAAGAACTGTCCCGCTTAACGGGTGCCCGTTTTGGTGTGTTCGGTGAAGCGGCTAACAGCGTTGGCGCTGAGCTGTTCTTCCGTCCTGATCAGGGTGGATTGAATGCAGCACAAATGCTGGCACAACCTCAAGCCGCTTACGTCTTGCTCAATACCGAACCCGATTTTGATGCACATAACCCTCAAGTCGCAAAAGCCACTTTAGGTCAAGCCAAGATGGTGGCTGCACTGACAGCCTTCCGCTCACCTGAACTGTTGGCTTGTGCTGATGTGTTGCTGCCAATTGCGCCGTTTACAGAAACAGCCGGCAGTTTTGTCAACATGGAAGGCCGTTTGCAAACCTTTAATGGTGTGGTTAAGCCGTTGGGTGAAACACGTCCTGCATGGAAAGTGCTGCGCGTGCTGGGTAACTTGGCCCAAGCTAGCGGTTTTGACTTCTCATCTGTAGAAGAAATTCGTACTGAGTTTGCAAAACAGCTGAATGCCGATCGTGTGACAGGTTTAGATAACACCCTGAAAACGGATGCAGTGACAGTGAATACTGCTGTTGTGACCGACGGGTTACAGCGTCTTGGTGAAGTCCCTATCTATCAGGCCGATGCCTTATGCCGTCGTGCGGTCAGTCTGCAACAGACTGCTGATGCGCGTGCGCCAATCTTGGGTTTACATCCAGAGACCTTGCGCGAACAACAATTGCAAGCTGGCCAAACTGTGACTGTGCGTCAAGGTGAGGCTGAGGTGAGTTTAACCGTTGGCGAAGATGCGACTTTGCCAGTTGGTGTGGCTCGTGTTCCAACTGCTCATCCATTGACAGCCAGTTTGGGTGCGATGTTTGGCCGAATTGACATTGTGCGGGGTAAATAATGGAGTTCTTCCAAGCGTTGTTAGGAAATGATCTTGGCCTCGCTGCCTGGACATTGTTGAAAATCGTGGCCATTGTTTTGCCTTTGTTGGGTTGTGTTGCCTACCTGACGCTGGCAGAACGTAAAGTCATTGGTTATATGCAAATCCGTATCGGCCCAAACCGTGTTGGGCCGAAGGGTTTGTTACAGCCTATCGCTGATGCGTTAAAGCTGTTGACCAAAGAAATCATCATGCCCACCAAGTCGAGCAAATTTTTGTTCATCTTGGCGCCAGTGTTATCGATTTTGCCAGCACTGGCGGCATGGGCGGTGATGCCTTTCACTCCCAATTTGGTTCTAGCCAACATTGATGCCTCTCTGCTCTATATCATGGCGATCACCTCGATGGGGGTGTATGGCGTGATCGTGGCAGGTTGGGCTGCAAACTCAAAATACTCTTTCTTAGGTGCAATGCGTTCTGCAGCGCAAATCGTGTCGTACGAAATTGCGATGGGCTTTGCTCTGGTCGGCGTGTTGATGGTGTCTGGCAGCCTAAACTTGGTTGAGATTGTGAACCAACAAGCTGTTGGTTTGGCTGGCGGTTCTATCTTGTCTTGGAACTGGTTGCCACTGTTCCCCATGTTCGTGGTTTACCTGATCTCCGGCGTTGCTGAAACCAACCGCGCACCTTTTGACGTAGCTGAAGGTGAGTCTGAGATCGTGGCGGGTTTCCACGTTGAATATTCCGGTATGGCTTTTGCGATCTTCTTCTTGGCTGAATACGCCAACATGATTTTGATTGCTGCCTTGACTGCGCTGATGTTCTTGGGTGGCTGGTTATCTCCATTCCCTGCTTCGATTCCGGTATTGGGTGCTGCAGGTATTCACTGGCTGTTGTTGAAAGCAGCCTTGGTGTTGTTCTGCTTCCTGTGGTTCCGCGCCACTTTCCCACGTTATCGTTATGACCAAATCATGCGTTTGGGTTGGAAAGTGTTTATTCCGGTCACTTTGGTGTGGGTGGTGGTAGTTGGTGCGTGGATGATGAGTCCGCTGTCGCTGTGGAACTAACGGGACAAGAAGGCTAACGCAATGTTGAAAAATTTCTTCAAGACCTTCCTGCTGGTCGAATTGCTGAAAGGGATGGCGCTGACTGGGCGTCACTTCTTCCAGCGTAAAATTACCGTGCAATACCCCGACGAGCGCACCCCTTACAGTCCGCGCTTCCGTGGTTTGCATGCGCAGCGTCGCTATCCAAACGGTGAAGAACGCTGTATTGCATGTAAGTTGTGCGAAGCCGTGTGTCCTGCGATGGCAATCTCCATCGAATCGGAAAAACGTGATGATGGCTCTCGCCGTACCACACGCTACGAAATTGACCTGACAAAATGCATCTTCTGTGGTTTTTGTGAAGAATCCTGTCCTGTCGATGCCATTGTGGAAACTCACATTTATGAGTATCACGGTGAGAAACGTGGTGATCTGTACTACACCAAACCGATGTTGTTAGCGGTGGGTGATAAGTACGAAGCCGAAATTGCCAAAGCGCGTGAAGCTGACGCCAAATACCGTTAAGGGGGGAACATGTCGTTTCAAGAAGTTGTGTTCTATGTGTTGTCAGCCATCGTGCTCTACTCTGGTTTGCGGGTGGTGACAGCCAAAAACCCAGTCCATGCTGCGTTGTTCTTGGTGCTGGCTTTTTTCTCTGCCGCTGGCCATTGGCTGCTGATGCAAGCTGAGTTTCTGGCAATCGCCTTAGTGCTGGTTTATGTCGGTGCGGTGATGGTGTTGTTCTTGTTCGTGGTGATGATGTTGGATATCAACTTCGAAAAACTCCACGAAGGCTTTTGGCGACATTTGCCGCTAGCAGGAACGGTTGCAGTGATCATGGTCGTTGAAATGGTGATGGTGTTGTTAAGTCCATCAGCAGATTTGTCGAGCATGAACGAAATTGCCCCGCTGGCCGAAGGCATGAGCAATGTGCGTGAGTTAGGTTTACAAATCTACACCACCTATTTGCTGCCGTTTGAGTTGGCTGCTGTACTGCTGTTGCTGGCGATTGTCGCAGCGATTGCATTAACCATGCGTAAGCGCAAAGACACCAAGTATATCGACCCTGCTGTTCAGGTTCGTGTACAACGTGCTGATCGTGTTCGTGTGCTCAA
Source organism: Aquaspirillum soli (assembly GCF_054781915.1). Lineage (NCBI taxonomy): Bacteria > Pseudomonadati > Pseudomonadota > Betaproteobacteria > Neisseriales > Aquaspirillaceae > Aquaspirillum > Aquaspirillum soli. Next base: position 132,885 of record NZ_BAAGTM010000001.1, read on the forward strand.
GATGGATGCCGAGCCACGTGCCAACGCTGATACTGACAACAACGAATCCGCGGCCTGAGCTGCGTATTGAACTCAGGGAGATGCCGTGCTGACTTTGACTCATTACTTAGTGCTTGGGGCGATTTTGTTTGCCATTAGCGTGCTGGGTATTTTGCTTAACCGTAAAAATGTAATTGTGTTGCTGATGGCAATTGAATTGATGCTGTTGGCGGTGAATTACAACTTTATCGCGTTTTCTAAATACCTCTCCGATACGGGTGGGCAGATTTTTGTCTTCTTTATCCTGACCGTGGCAGCCGCTGAATCAGCGATTGGTTTGGCTATTATGGTTGGCCTGTTCCGTAACCTGCGTACCATCAGTGTCGAAGACCTGGGCAGCCTCAAAGGCTGACGCGAACCGAACGAAAGAGAAGCACAGAAATCATGGAGATGAAGAGCTTATATCTGCTAATCGCGCTAGCGCCTTTGCTCGGCTCGGCTTTAGCAGGCTTATTTGGTTGGGCGATTGGTCGTCGTGCGGCGCACGTCGCGACCATTGCAGGGGTGATGGTGTCTGCCATCGGTTCTGCGTACACCCTAAACTATCTGTTGAATGGTGGTGAGCCATTCAACGGTAACATTTACACTTGGTTAACCGTCAACGGCATCGAATATTCGGTCGGGTTTTTGGTCGATAATTTAACTGCCATGATGATGGTCGTCGTGACTTCGGTGTCGCTGATGGTGCATATCTACACCATCGGTTACATGTCGGAAGATCCTGGCTATCAGCGTTTCTTCAGTTACATCTCACTGTTCACCTTCTCGATGTTGATGTTGGTGATGTCTAACAACTTCGTACAGCTGTTCTTCGGCTGGGAAGCTGTTGGTTTGGTGTCGTATCTGTTGATTGGTTTCTGGTTTAAAAAACCAACAGCCATTTTTGCCAACTTAAAAGCGTTCTTGGTTAACCGTGTTGGTGACTTTGGTTTTGCGTTAGGGATTGGTATGGTGTTGTATCACTTCGGCGGTTCGTTGAACTACACCGATGTGTTTGCTGCTGCACCTGCACTAAAAGATGCCACCATTGAACTGATTCCGGGTTCAACTTGGTCGTTGATGACCGTCACCTGTATTCTTCTGTTTATTGGTGCCATGGGTAAGTCGGCGCAGTTCCCTCTGCATGTTTGGCTGCCCGACTCGATGGAAGGTCCAACACCGATTTCCGCGCTGATTCACGCTGCTACGATGGTGACCGCCGGTATCTTTATGGTATCTCGTATGTCGCCACTGTTCGAATTGTCTGATACTGCCTTGTCGGTGGTATTGGTGGCAGGTTCGATCACCGCGTTGTTCATGGGTTTCTTGGGCATCGTACAAAACGACATCAAGCGCGTCGTGGCTTATTCCACTCTGTCCCAGCTCGGTTATATGACTGTGGCTCTGGGTGTGTCGGCCTACAATGTAGCAGTGTTCCACTTGATGACTCATGCATTCTTCAAAGCGTTGCTGTTCTTAGCAGCAGGCTCGGTCATCATTGGTATGCACCACGACCAAGATATGCGTAATATGGGTGGTCTGCGCAAATACATGCCGATTACTTGGATCACGAGCTTGATTGGTTCTTTGGCACTGATTGGCACTCCATTCTTTGCTGGCTTCTACTCGAAAGACTCGATTATTGAAGCTGTCCATGCATCCAACCTGGCAGGTAGCGGTTTTGCTTACTTCGCGGTGGTTGCAGGCGTCTTCATTACCGCTTTCTATAGCTTCCGTCTTTACTTCTTGGTGTTCCATGGTGAAGAGCGTTGGATGAAAGTACAACATGATGACCATCATCATGATGCACACGATGACCACGACCATCATCACGGTTTAGGCCCGAATGACAAACCACACGAAAGCCCATGGGTGGTAACGCTGCCACTGGTCTTGTTGGCGATTCCTTCGGTTGTTATTGGTTACATCGCAATTGAGCCGATGCTCTACGGTGATTTCTTCAAAGGTATCATCTACATCGATCATGAAGCTCACCCAGCGATGGCAACCATGGCAGAGCATTTCCACGGTGCGGCAGCAATGACCGCTCATGCCTTGCAAACTTTACCATTCTGGTTAGCGTTGGCAGGTGTGGTAACGGCATGGTTCTTCTATATGAAGGCACCACAGATTCCTGCTGCGATCAAGAGAATGTCTGGCCCAATCTATACGCTGTTGGAAAACAAATACTATCTTGATGACATTTACTTTGCTCTCTTTGCCAAAGGTTCGCGCCTGTTAGGGACTGGCTTCTGGAAAGTGGGTGATCAAGCGCTGATTGATGGCTTGGTAGTGAATGGTTCGGCAAAGCTGGTAGGGCTGTTCTCCCGCGTGACCCGCAAGCTGCAATCCGGCTTCATCTACAGTTACGCAACAGCAATGATTATTGGAGTTCTCGGTTTGATGACCCTTTGGCTCTCTGGTGTCATTGCACGCTGAACAACGACAACAAATATCTCGAAACTGTTAGGTTGGGCTTATGGTTGAAAATCTGTTAAGTCTGGCAATCTGGACACCTATTGTGGCCGGATTGCTGGTGATAGCGACGGGTGGGGACAAGAATGCCAATATGGCACGTCTCCTCGCGTTGGCGGGGGCTGCCTTGGGCTTCCTTGTCACGCTGCCCCTTTATACTCAATTTGATACGCTACATGGCGGGATGCAATTCGAAGAGAAGTTTTCTTGGATTGCTAGCTTAAACATCAATTATCACCTTGGTGTTGACGGCATTTCGATGCTGTTTGTGATCCTCAACAGCTTTACCACCTTATTAGTGGTATTAGCTGGATGGCAGGTGATCGAAAAGCGTGTCGCCCAGTATATGGCTGCTTTCTTAGTGATGTCTGGCCTGATCAATGGTGCTTTTGCTGCCCTTGATGCTGTGCTGTTCTACGTCTTCTTCGAAGCAATGCTGATCCCGATGTATCTGATCATCGGTGTCTGGGGCGGCCCACGTCGTGTGTATGCGTCGATTAAATTCTTCCTCTACACGCTGTTGGGTTCGTTGTTAATGTTGGTGGCGTTCATCTACTTGTACTTCCAAGCTGGCTATAGCTTTGAAATTCTCAAGTATCACACCCTGCCACTGCCATTAACCGCACAAATCCTGATCTTCATTGCCTTCTTTATGTCTTTTGCAGTGAAGGTACCAATGTGGCCTGTGCACACTTGGTTGCCCGATGCTCACGTTGAAGCACCGACCGGTGGCTCGATGGTGCTGGCAGCAATCACGCTGAAAATTGGTGCTTATGGCTTCTTACGTTTTGTGTTGCCGATTGTGCCTGATGCGTCGCGTGAATTAGCGTGGTTGATGGTAGCCTTGTCGTTGGTGGCAGTGGTTTACATCGGTCTGGTTGCGTTGGTGCAAACCGATATGAAGAAATTGGTGGCTTACTCCTCCATTTCTCACATGGGTTTTGTCACGTTAGGTTTGTTCTTGTTTGCTGGTAATGAGCTCAACCCATGGGCGATCGAAGGCGCGATTGTGCAGATGGTCTCTCACGGTTTTGTCTCGGCTGCCATGTTTATGTGTATCGGCGTGATGTACGACCGTCTGCATACACGGAACATTGCTGACTATGGCGGCGTTGTAAACCGGATGCCAATCTTTGCCGCATTCTTCCTGTTGTTTGCGATGGCGAACTCGGGTTTACCTGCAACCTCTGGTTTCGTCGGTGAGTTCATGGTGATCATGGGCGCATTACAAGTGAACTTCTGGGCAGCCTTCGCTGCGGCCACTACCCTGATCTTCGGCGCTGCTTACACCTTATGGATGTATAAGCGAGTTGTGTTTGGTGATGTGGCGAACAGTCATGTTGCTGAAATGGAAGATGTGAACAAGCGTGAGTTCCTGATCTTGGCTATCTTGGCTGTGATGGTGCTTGGCATGGGCTTGTATCCCGAGATGTTCGTCAAGGTTATGCATGTATCGGTTAATGACCTGATCGCGCATGTTGCTCAATCTAAGCTGTAAGGCAGTGCTGTTCATAAGGAAAGAATTAGATGAGTTGGGCTGATTTGAATCTGATGCCGGCATTGCCCGAGATTTTTCTCCTCACGGCTTTATCCGTCATCTTGGTACTGGACTTGTTTCTGTCTGATGCCAAGCGGGGAATTACCTACGGGTTGACATTGCTCACCCTGTTGGGCTGTGCTGTGCTGACTTTGACTACTTGGGTACCTTATCCAGAAACGACCTTCAGCGGCATGTTTGTTGATGATCCGGTTTCTGATCTTGCCAAAATTGGTTTGTATATTGCGGTGGCCGTGACTTTGGTTTACACCCGTCAATATGCAGCTAACCACGGCATCTTTAAGGGTGAATACTACACGCTGACCTTGTTTAGTCTGTTGGGTATGATGGTAATGGTGTCGTCCAGCCATTTCCTCACGCTGTACATTGGCTTGGAACTGTTGTCTTTGGCCTTGTACGCGCTGATTGCGTTGAAACGTGACTCCACCCCAGCACTAGAAGCCGCGATGAAGTATTTCGTGTTGGGTGCTTTGGCCTCCGGCATGTTGCTGTACGGCATGTCGATGCTCTACGGTGCAACTGGCAGCTTGTTCTTGGTTGAAGTGGCAAATGACATTGCTTCTGGCCAAGCGAACAGCATGTTGGTGGTGTTTGGGATTGTGTTTGTGGTGGCAGGCTTGGCCTTTAAATTGGGTGCAGTGCCGTTCCACATGTGGGTGCCTGACGTTTACCACGGCTCGCCAACTGCGATCACCTTGATGATTGGTGCTGCCCCTAAAATCGCTGCGATGGTGTTTGTGTGGCGTATTTTGGCCCAAGGCTTGGGTGCTGCAGTGGCCGATTGGCAAATGATGTTGGTAGTGTTGGCTGTGTTGTCGATGGCGCTGGGTAATATTACTGCTATTGCTCAAACCAATCTGAAACGTATGTTTGCGTACTCAACTGTTTCGCACATGGGTTTCCTGTTGGTTGGTATTTTGGCTGGTACAGAAGCAGGTTACACCGCAGCACTGTTCTACATCTTGGTTTATGTCTTAATGTCGCTGGCTGGCTTCGGTATCTTGTTATTGCTGTCGCGCGCTGGTTTCGATTGTGAAACTTTAGACGACCTCAAAGGTCTGAACCAAAAGAACAGTTGGTACGCGCTGTTAATGTTGTTCACCATGTTCTCGATGGCTGGTATCCCGCCTCTGGCAGGTTTCTACGCCAAGTTTGCAGTTTTAAAAGCGGCGGTTGACGTAGGTTTAGTTTGGTTAGCAGTGGTTGGTGTGGTGTTCTCGTTGGTGGGTGCGTTCTACTACTTGCGTGTTGTGAAATGCATGTATTTTGATGAGCCTAACGATGAACCTGTGCCTGCTGCACGCCCAGAAATGAAACTGGTGTTGAGTCTGAATGCGGTGGCTCTGCTGGTGTTGGGTGTGGTACCAGACAGCCTGTTGACCTTGTGTGTTGATGCAATGAAACAATCCCTGTCAGTGGTTGCTGGGGCATAAGGATCTGAAGTATGGAATGGCAAGTCTTGGCGCTATTATTGGTTGCATTGGTAACGGCTAACTTGCCATTTGTCTCAGAGCGTGTGTTCTTGCTGATACCTGTGCCACTGCAAAAAGGTAAGAAACATTTTGCGTGGCAACTACTGGAGTTGTTGTTGTGGTATGGGGTGGTGGGGGCTTTTGCGCTGTGGTTAGAGTCGAAAACAGCGCCTATCCATCCGCAAAAATGGCAATTCTATGCCACAACTTTATCTCTGTTTTTGGTTTTAGCCTTCCCCGGATTTGTTGTTCGCTATTTTTGGCGGTGGCGTAAACCTGCTTGGCAATAAAATAGTCTGAAATAAAAAGCCCCACGATAAGTGGGGCTTTTTTTAGTTGTAGAACCGTGCTTGACCTTCAGGTCGGGTTTTAAAGCGTTTGTGTAGCCAGAAATATTGTTCGGGCTGCTCTAAAATTCGCTCTTCAATAAAAGCATTCATGCGACGGGTATCAGCTGTAATGTCTTCTGTTGGAAAATTCTCCCATGCAGGGTAGAACGTTAACTCGTAGTGATTGCCTACTCGAGTGGGAATGGCTGGAATCACTTTGGCTTTAGATAACTTTGCAATACGAGATAACCCAGTGATCGTGGCTGCTTCAACACCAAAGAATGGAACAAAAATAGAGTCTTTTGGGCCAAAGTCCTGATCGGGCAAATAAACAAATGGAGTATGATCTTTCATGGCTTTAATAATTGAACGTAGCCCTTCTTGCCGAGAGACAATTTTAGCGTTATTAAAACGCATTCTTCCCTGATAAATCTGTTGATTGAGTATTGGGTTTTTTTGGTTTGAATAGACACTGACTAAGGCTTTTTCTAAATTCAAACGATATACACACATTTCAAATCCAACAAAGTGTGGGTATAAAATAATCACATTTTCTTTTTCATATTGTTTTAGATAATCTAGGTTGTGAATTTTAACTAGGCGTTGTAAGCGCTGTGGTGTGGCATACCACATAATCCCATACTCAAGTAACATTCTCGCCATTGCATGAAAATGTTGCCGGATAATGTCGCGCCGTTTGGTTTCGCTCCAGTCAGGAAAACACAAGCGTAAATTGATTAAACCGACCTGCCTTCTTTCTTTGGCCAGTAAATAAGCCAGTTTGCCAATTGGCCATGCAAATAAATTTAATACACTGAGTGGCAAATGATGTAGCAGCCATAACAAAAAAATGGCAAAACGCATAAAAAGGTCTCTTAATAATTAACAAGCAGAGGAGGGTGGTTGGACGCCAGCGGGTTTTTTGTAACGGTTGTAACTCCATAAATATTGTTCTGGCGCTTCGCAAATGACACTTTCCACCATTTGATTCATCAAAGCGACATCATGTTCTTTATCGCCGGTGAAAGGTGTTTGCAAGGGACGGATTTTAATGATAAATCCTTCCCCTTTTGGCAAGCGGTGGCCATAGAAAAACAGGGTAGTCACACCCTTCATGGTGGCTAGGCGTGGCACCAGTGTCATGGTGTAGGCTGGCCGACCAAAAAATGGTGCCCAAACACCATCACCTTGACTGGGCACTTGATCCGGTAGAATCACGGTTGCTTCGCCTGCGCGCAGAGCCTTCATAATTTGCCGTACCCCTGCTGGGGTGGCCGGGGCTGTTTTTCCCTTGTCCCGTACACGGCCTTGATTCATGACGGGTTCTAACCACGCTAACTTTGGCGGACGGTACATCGCGGTTAATGGGCAGGACAGGCGCTGTGAAACATAACGCCCAGCAATGTCATAATTACCAAGATGAGGTGTCACCAATAACAAACCTTCACCACGGGCTTGTGCAGCCTCAATATGTTCCCAACCTTCACAAGCTTGTACTAGGCGCATAATGTCGTCTGGTGTACGGCACCACGCGATGCTGAGTTCTGCTGCACCCATCCCGATGTGGTCAATACTTTGTTTGACCAATTTGGCTTCAGACTGATAACTTGCGGCGATTTTGCTGTGGTGAAGATTGTCTTGAATGCGTTGCCGAAAACGTGGGGAGAATCCCGCAGCAAGACGAGCCAAACAACGACCGATGACTTGCACCTGTGGCAACGGAAGATAAGACAAAGCAGTAATCAGAAATTGGGCAAGGCGAGCGCGCACAGTTGGCCTTTCGGCGAGGGATCAACAGTGCCGCGCATTTTAGCGGTTTTTTAGGTCTGGCCTAGTGTCAGTTGGTTGCCATCTGCGATAGGTCAGGTTTTAGGGTAGCGTTTTTCAGAAAGGAGTCTGCGAGCACGGAGCGTCATCCACGCTAAGCTATCCCCCCTTGTTCTTGTAACAGGGTGTCTCGCAAAAACACATGAGTGAATACCTGTTTACTTCGGAATCCGTGTCCGAAGGCCATCCGGATAAGGTGGCAGATCAAATTTCAGATGCGATCTTGGATGCCATTTTGAGCCAAGACAAGTATGCCCGCGTGGCAGCTGAAACGTTGGTCAACACAGGTTTGGTGGTGTTAGCGGGTGAGATTACCACCCACGCGAATGTCGATTACATCCAAGTGGCTCGCGATACCATCAAACGCATTGGTTATGACCGCTCGGATTTAGGCTTTGACTATCGCGGTTGTGCGGTGTTGGTTGCCTATGACAAACAGTCTCCGGATATTGCCCAAGGGGTGAACGAAGGGCAGGGGCTGGATTTGGAACAAGGTGCTGGCGACCAAGGTTTGATGTTTGGTTATGCTTGCGATGAAACGCCAAGCCTAATGCCCTTCCCAATCTACTATGCACACCGTTTAGTACAACGTCAGGCCGAGTTGCGTAAAGATGGCCGTCTGCCGTGGTTGCGTCCTGATGCCAAGTCGCAAATTACTTGCGTGTACGATAGTGCAACTGGTTTGCCAAAGCGGATTGATACTGTGGTGTTGTCAACGCAACATGCCCCTGAGATCACACAAGAAACGCTGACTGAAGCGGTGATTGAAGACATTATCAAGCCGGTTTTGCCGGCTCATATGTTGACTGCCGAAACCAAATACTTGATTAACCCCACTGGCCGTTTTGTGATTGGTGGCCCGATGGGGGATTGTGGTTTGACTGGCCGCAAAATTATTGTGGATACCTATGGCGGTGCAGCGCCACATGGTGGCGGTGCCTTCTCTGGTAAAGATCCGTCAAAAGTGGATCGTTCTGCTGCTTATGCAGGTCGTTATGTGGCTAAAAACATTGTTGCCGCAGGTTTAGCGCGTCAGTGCCAAATTCAAGTTTCTTACGCGATTGGTGTGGCGAAGCCAACTTCGATCTCGGTGGATACGTTTGGAACCAATGTAGTACCAAATGAATTGATTGTGGAATTAGTGAAAAAACATTTTGATTTACGGCCAAAAGGCATTGTGCAGATGTTGGACTTACTGCGTCCGATTTATGGCAAGACTGCTGCTTATGGTCACTTCGGTCGTGAAGAGCCTGAATTCTCTTGGGAAGCGACCGACAAAGCCGCTGCTTTACGCGCTGATGCAGGTTTGTAATTGACGGTTGCACGGTGTGAGTTGGCTGATGTTTAACGTATAATTGGCTTTCTTCCCTTCGCCGGGGAGCGCTGCGAGAGGACAGTTTCCTCCCAGGCCCGGCATCTTTAACGGCGCTCACCCATCAATCCGTGCCGGTACGGGTTGCGGGTGAACCGCATCCCTCCGGCCACCGCCTCTATGGAGTGTTCATGAACGCTGTGGCTGATAAAGATTATGTTGTTGCTGATATGTCCTTGGCTGATTGGGGTCGTAAAGAACTCAATATTGCCGAAACCGAAATGCCAGGTTTGATGGCGGTGCGTGAAGAATACCGTCACCAACAACCCCTGCGTGGTGCGCGTATCGCCGGTTCTTTGCACATGACAGTGCAGACCGCTGTTTTGATTGAAACCTTAACTGCCTTGGGTGCGGAAGTGCGCTGGGCATCATGCAATATCTTTTCCACCCAAGATCATGCGGCTGCTGCGATTGCTGCCTCTGGTGTACCTGTCTTTGCCGTCAAGGGTGAGACTTTAGACGAGTACTGGGAATATTCTCACCGCATTTTTGAATGGCCAGAAAACCAACCCGCCAATATGATTTTGGATGATGGTGGTGATGCAACGCTGTTGTTGATTTTGGGCAGCAAGGCCGAACACGACCGCAGCGTAATTTCGCATCCCACCAACGAAGAAGAAACCGCGCTGTTTGCCGCGATTGCCCGCCATTTAGATCAAGATCCACATTGGTACTCTAAGCGTCTGCAACATATTCAAGGCGTGACCGAAGAAACCACCACCGGCGTACATCGTCTCTACCAGATGGCCGAGCGTGGCGAATTGCCATTCCCAGCGATTAACGTCAATGACTCAGTGACCAAGACAAAATTCGACAACTTATATGGTTGCCGTGAATCGTTGGTTGATGGCATTAAACGTGCAACCGATGTGATGATTGCCGGTAAGGTTGCCGTGGTATTAGGCTACGGTGATGTGGGTAAAGGATGTGCTCAATCGCTGCGTGGCTTGGGTGCTACGGTGTGGGTGACAGAGATTGATCCTATTTGCGCGTTGCAAGCAGCGATGGAAGGCTATCGTGTGGTGCGGATGGATGATGTCTGCGACAAGGCCGATATTTTTGTGACTGCCACCGGTAATGTGTCGGTGATTACGCACGATCACATGAAAAACATGCGTCACAACGCCATTGTTTGCAACATCGGCCACTTTGACAGCGAAATTGAAGTCGCCTCGTTGCGTCAATATCAGTGGGAAAACATTAAGCCGCAAGTCGATCACATCATCTTCCCAGATGGCAAACGTGTGATTTTGTTGGCTGAGGGCCGCTTGGTTAATCTAGGATGTGCCACGGGTCACCCTTCGTTTGTGATGTCCAATAGCTTTACCAACCAAGTGTTGGCACAAGTCGAGTTGTTTACCAATGGTCAACAATACGCCAATCAAGTGTATATCCTGCCAAAACACTTGGATGAAAAAGTCGCCCGCTTACATCTGGAACGAATCGGTGCCGAATTGACCGAATTGTCAGATGAACAAGCACGTTATATCGGCGTAGAAAAACAAGGCCCATACAAAGCAGCGCACTACCGCTACTAAACCATGAGCTGCATCTAACAGAGACAGCGCCTCGGCGCTGTCTTTTTTTAATCAAATCGCTGTCGGGGGATATATTGATGAGCCAAACCAAACCAACTATCAGTTTTGAATTTTTTCCGCCCAAAACCCCTGAGGGGATGACCAAACTTCGCACCACACGGCAACAGCTGGCACAGTTTCAACCGGCTTTTTTCTCTGTCACCTTTGGTGCGGGTGGTACTACGCGTGATGGGACCTTGGCTGCTGTGTTGGATATTCGTAGCGAAGGTTTGGCTGCCGCGCCCCATTTGTCTTGTATTGGTTCCACGCGTGAAAATATCAGTGCCATCTTGCAAGAGTATCGTCAGCATGGCATCCGCCATATTGTGGCATTGCGGGGTGATATTCCCTCAGGAATGGGGACGTTTGGCGAGTTTCGCTATGCAAATGAATTAGTCAGTTTTATTCGTGAACAGCATGGTGCCCACTTCCATATTGAAGTGGCGGCTTATCCTGAATATCACCCGCAAGCAACCACCGCCCATGCCGATATTCGCAATTTTGTGCGTAAAGTCGAGGCTGGGGCGGATTCTGCGATTACCCAATACTTTTTTAATGCCGATGCTTACTTTGCCTTTGTTGATGAAGTGCAAGCGCTGGGTGTGAATATCCCGATTGTGCCGGGGATTATGCCAATCAATAACTTCAGTCAATTAGCTCGCTTCTCCGACACCTGCGGTGCAGAGATTCCGCGTTGGTTGCGCTTAAAATTGCAATCGTATGCCGATGATACTGCTTCGATTCGTGCTTTAGGCTTGGATGTCATCAGCGCACTGTGTGATCGTTTACTCAGCCAAGGGGCACCGGGTTTACATTTTTATACCTTGAATCAGGCAGGCACTGTCTCTACTATCTGCCAGCGATTAGGCTTGTAATCGATTTTGTTTCATCATCAGGAATTCAGCATGACACCATCCGAAGGACAACATACCGCTTCCGCTATCCCCGTGTACCGGCAAGAAGGGGTGAAAGGGAAAGTCGCCGCTCTGATTTTTTGGAGTCGTTGGTTACAACTGCCAATTTATTTGGGTTTGATTGTGGTGCAAGGGGTATATGCTTGGAAATTTCTCAGCCAGCTTTATCACCTGTTAACACAGCTTGATGTGCTCACTGAAACTGAAATCATGCTAACCGTATTAGCATTGATTGATGTGGTGATGATTGCCAATTTGTTGTTGATGGTTACCGTGGGGGGCTATGAAACCTTTGTGTCACGGTTGAGGGTGGATAACCATCCCGATCAACCAGAATGGTTAGATCATGTGAACGCCTCGGTATTAAAAGTCAAATTGTCGATGGCGATTATTTCAATCTCTTCCATTCACTTATTGCAAACCTTTATCAATGCTTCTCGCTTGGATGAGCATACGATAAAATGGCAGCTGTTCTTGCATTTAGCTTTCTTGCTCTCGGCGGCAGCCATTGCCTACACCGATAAGCTATTGCATTCCACTGTTGTTGCTCATCATCCGCACTAATCCTGTGCTGGCGCGAGTTTGGGGACAATGCCCACTCGCGCATATCAAAGAAAGTTGCTCTGTGTCTCGTCCCACTCAACTGATTCACGGCTTTCATGCAGTGAATGCCCGTTTATTTCAAAACCCAGACAGTATTATTGAACTCTATTGTGCCAATGGTCGTCACGATAGCCGAATGCAGGAAACAATTGCACAAGCGGAACGGGCTGGGGTGCGGTTGCATTACCTCGATAATGCGCGTTTAGATGGCATGACTGGCCATGCACGTCATCAAGGTGTTGTCGCACAGATTGATCCTCGTCGCCATTACTTGACTTTGGACGATGTGTTGGAAAACCTGCAAGAAGCGCCGTTGTTATTGGTATTAGACGGGGTGACCGATCCTCATAATCTGGGGGCGTGTTTGCGTGTTGCCGATGCAATGGGCGCTCATGCCGTGATCGCACCAAAAGATCGTTCAGCTGGGCTGAATGCCACGGTGAGTAAGGTGGCATGTGGCGCAGCGGAAGTTGTGCCATATATCACAGTGACCAACTTGGCGCGTACTTTGCGCGAGCTAAAAGAGGCTGGCGTGTGGATTGCTGGTACCGCAATGGAAGCGAGCACCGATCTATTCCATTTCCAACATACCGGCCCATTGGCTTGGGTGATGGGGGCTGAAGGCGAAGGAATGCGCCGGCTGACGCGTGAAACCTGTGATGTACTGGTATCGATTCCGATGTTTGGCTCTGTTGAAAGTCTAAATGTCTCGGTGGCCAGCGGCATGGTGTTGGCTGAAAGCCGCCGTCAACGGGTATTAGCTGTGTCGTAAGCCACAAGGAAACGGTGATAATCCACCACGAAAGCACACCGCCTTTGTGTGGTGGCTTTCTCTTTTTATGGAACGATCAATCGCATGACCGCACTTGAACTGCGCGCCAGTCTAGGACTCGCAGGCTTATACGCCCTGCGTATGTTAGGGATGTTTTTGATTTTGCCGGTGTTTGCCTTATATGCCCACACCCTTCCGGGCGGTGATGAACCGCTGTGGATCGGGCTGGCATTAGGCAGCTATGGCCTGACCCAAGCTTTGTTGCAATTGCCCTTTGGGATGTGGTCGGATCATATTGGCCGCAAACCGCTGATTTATCTCGGTTTAATCCTGTTTGCCATCGGCAGCTTAATTGCTGCATGGGCGCCGGATGTGGTGTGGTTGACAGTGGGGCGCGTGATTCAAGGGGCAGGGGCGATTTCAGCCGTGATTACTGCGTTATTGGCTGATCTGACCCGTGAAGAAAACCGCACCCGCGCTATGGCAATGATTGGGATGACGATTGGCCTGACGTTTGCCTTTAGTTTGGTATTGGGCCCGTTACTCACCCGCTATATTGGCGTCCCCGGTATTTTTCTGTTGACAGCGGTGTTGTGTGTGTTTGCGCTGCTTGGGGTGTATTGGATTATTCCTAATCCAGTGGCGACCCGTTTTCATTCTGATGCCGAAGCCTCGCCAGCACGCTTACCTGCTGTGTTGCGCAATCGTGAGTTGTTGCGTCTGAACTTTGGGATTTTTGCGCTGCATGCGGCACAAATGGCGATGTTTGTGGTGATTCCGTTTTTGTTAACGAAAACCGGTGGTTTAGATCATGATCATCATTGGCAGGTCTATTTGCCCGTGGTGGTGCTGGGTTTTGTGTTGATGGTGCCGGCGATTATCTACGGTGAGAAAAAGCACCGTTTGAAACAGGTTTTTGTGTTTGCCATTAGTTTGATGTGTATTGCACAAATCAGTATGGCGTTGTGGTTAGATAGCTTTGCGGCGATTGTGGCGGCGTTGGCATTATATTTTATTGCTTTCAATATCTTAGAAGCGACCTTACCCTCTTTGGTGTCTAAAATTGCCCCTGCCGAGGCAAAGGGAACGGCGATTGGTGTATATAACACGGGTCAATCGTTGGGCTTGTTTGTCGGGGCCAGTGTCGGGGGGGCGTTATATGGTTGGTATGGCAGCAGTGGGACGTTTGCGTTTTGTGCGGTATTGATGGTGATTTGGTTGTTACTTGCTATCCGTATGACGCCGCCGCCTGCGGTGCGAACTCAGTTGTATCATATCGATCCTGATTTTATTGCGCGTCATTGGCAAGGGAATGCGGCAGCTTTGTCAGCGCAGTTGGCGCGTTTTGAGGGGGTATGTGAGGCGGTGGTGATTGCGGCTGAAGACGTGGCGTATCTTAAAGTCCGGCAGGGGACGTGGGATCAAGCAGGGGTTGAGGCGTTGTTACAAATTAAAGCGTCTTGATGAGAGCGATATTGCATGGGAAAAGTGGCCGGATGTACGGCCACTTTTTTTTTGATGCATCGTTTGGTGATGTTGGCTTTGTTGGGAGAGCCTTGTGTGGCTGTCAATAGCTTCTTGCTTCATGCCAAATTGCAAATCTGGCTCATACTACCGAGTAAATTCCCCTGCTGCCTCTGGTTGATACAACACATCCAACACCTTAATTCGATGTGTATTGCCAGAGGGTAACGGCCAATCAATCTCTTGCCCGACTGACAAACCAAGTAATGCCGAGCCAACGGGCGCTAATACTGACAAACATCCCTCACCACCATCTTGCGGATAGACAAGGGTATAACTCATCTCTTGCCCAGTGCTGATATTCAATAAGCGGACACGCGAATTCATCGTTACAACACCGGCAGGGATCTCTTGTGGATCGACAATATCCGCCCGATCAATTTCTGCCTCTAAGGCAACGGCGGCTGGGCTGTGTCGCCACTCGGCGTTTTGTAACAGCTTTTCCAAACGCAACACATCTAGGCTGGACAAAATCAGAGAAGGGGGGGTAGACATAAAATAGCTCCTCACACTCTGCCCTGCTTCAGGATTGAAGCGAGGTCAGCAAAAAAAGAAAACGCCCACCGCAAAACGGTGGGCGGATAAGACTCAAATCATCAAAGGCAGTGTAACAGTTTGCCTGTTGATTGGCGACTATTCGCTATGGGCAACAATAAATTGTTTCACCTGTTCGACATCGGCCGGCATGACCGTCACTCGCTGTGGCAAATCTTCTAAATTCGCCAACCCTTGTGGCGCAGCTGGGCTTTGTTGCAGGGCTTCTTGAATCGTCTCGGCAAACTTCACTGCCTGTGCCGTTTCCAATACCAACACCGGCATCCCCGTCACTGCCACCTCACGAGCGACTTTAACGCCATCTGCCGTATGGGTATCGATCATCAAGCCATCCGAAGCAAACACACTGCGAATCGTGGCTAAACGATCGGCGTGGGTACTTTTTCCTGAAGCAAAAGCAAATTGTTCCAGTTGTGCCCATTCTGGACTGGTGCTGAGATCAAACCCACCCCGATCCACTTGTTGCCACAATTCAGCCAAGCGTGTTGGGTTACGGCCGACTAAATCGAACACAAAACGCTCGAAGTTCGAGGCTTTAGAAATATCCATCGAAGGGCTAGAGGTAACGAAGGTATCTGCCGTTCCACGTGGGCGATAAGCCCCCGATTTAAAGAACTCATCTAACACATCGTTTTCGTTGGTTGCCAAAATCAGCTTACCAATCGGCAGCCCCATCATGCGGGCGATATGACCTGCACAAATATTGCCAAAGTTACCCGAAGGCACACAGAACGCAACTTGCTGGCTGTTATCTTGGGTGGCGGCAAAATAGCCTTTAAAGTAATACACCACTTGCGCCGCAATCCGGCCCCAGTTGATCGAATTCACTGCCCCGATTTTATAACGTGCTTTGAAGGCATGATCGTTTGATACTGCTTTGACGATGTCTTGTGCATCATCAAACATCCCTTCCACAGCAATGTTAAAGATGTTTTCGTCTTGTAAGGAATACATCTGTGCCCGTTGGAAGGCACTCATTTTGCCGTGCGGTGACAACATAAAGACACGCACACCACGTTTACCACGCATGGCATATTCTGCTGCCGAGCCTGTGTCACCGGAGGTTGCACCGAGGATATTGATTTCCTCGCCACGTTTGGCCAACACATATTCAAACAAATTGCCAAGCAACTGCATGGCCATGTCTTTAAAGGCCAGCGTAGGGCCATTCGATAATTCGAGTAACCCAATGCCCTCTTTTAACCAAGTGACGGGGGTGATATCGGCTGCTTTTTCTAGCTGTCGGGCATAGCCATACACCTCGGCGCGGTAGGTGCGTTGGCAAATGTCGCGCAAGTCTGTTGCTGGGATATCGGTTGCAAACAGGCTCAAAATTTCAAATGCCAAGTCAGCATACGACAGTTGACGCCAAGCCGCTAACTGCTCGGCGGTGACCTGTGGATACTGTTCTGGCAGGTATAACCCGCCATCTGGGGCGAGACCACCGAGCAAAATATCAGAAAAAGATTGGGCCGGTGATTGACCGCGAGTCGAGAGATAACGCATTAACCTAATGCCTCCAAACGCAGACGAGTGACATCACCACGCACCACTGACAAGGCAGTGATTTTCTCGAGTGCAGCACTCATGTATTTTTCGAACGTGCGATGAGTCAGAATAATGATGTCTGCCTGATCAGCGCCTTCCGCTGGTTCACGCTGCAACATGGCGTCGATACTGATGCTGTGATCAGCCAAAATGCGCGTTACATCGGCCAAGACACCGGGCTTGTCTTCGACGGATAAACGCAAGTAGTAAGCGGTTTCCACTTCACCGATAGGCAGAATAGGCAATTCAGCCAATTGATCGGGTTGGAAGGCCAAGTGTGGCACACGGTGTTCTGGGTCGGCGGTATGTAAGCGAGTCACGTCCACCAAATCAGCAATCACTGCACTGGCGGTCGGCTCTGCCCCTGCCCCTTTACCGTAATACAAGGTGGCGCCAACGGCATCCGCTTGTACTAACACCGCATTCATCGCCCCTTCAACATTGGCAATCAGGCGTTTTTCTGGCACCAAAGTGGGGTGAACACGCAACTCGACACCGGCTTCGGTACGGCGAGTGATGCCTAACAATTTAATGCGATAGCCTAATTGTTCTGCATAGCGAATATCTTCTGCTTTCAGTGACGTGATGCCTTCGATATGGGCTTGGTTAAATTGCACTGGAGTACCAAACGCCAAGGCCGACAGCAGCGTGATTTTATGTGCAGCATCGACCCCTTCAACGTCGAAAGTCGGATCAGCTTCGGCATAACCTAAGCGTTGAGCTTCCGCTAACACTTCATTAAACGACAACCCTTTGTCGCGCATTTCCGACAAAATAAAGTTGGTGGTGCCGTTGATAATGCCGGCGATCCATTGGATACGGTTGGCGGATAGACCTTCACGCACCGCTTTAATAATTGGAATCCCACCGGCAACGGCCGCTTCAAAAGCCACGGTAACGCCTTTTTCGCGTGCCGCAGCAAAAATTTCATTGCCATGTACGGCCAACAAAGCTTTGTTAGCGGTCACTACATGCTTGCCATTGCGGATGGCTTCTAAAACCAATTCTTTGGCAATACCATAGCCACCGATCAGTTCCACTACAATGTCAACATTCGGGTCACGCACCACGGCAAACGCATCATCCGTGACGGTTGCTGCATCGCCGACAACTGTACGAGCATGGTCGAGGTTTTTATCTGCCACCATCGTAATTTGAATAGGGCGGCCAGCGCGGCGGGTGATTTCTTCTTGGTTACGATTCAAAACAGTAAAAGTGCCACCGCCAACGGTGCCGATGCCTAACAGGCCAACTTGGATGGGTTTCATGATGTTTTGTGCGCGAGAAGCCCCGCCGGTGGTCAGCGGGGAGGGATAGCATAGTATGCCGTGCATACTCTGTTTCTCGCGGTCTCCTTAAAGTAACGAGCTATCCTAGGTTAATAAATTAAGCGTGGCTCACGGCGGTATCGGTGCCGTGGCGCTTGCGATAGTGTTCTAAGAAACGGGTCAGGCGGGTGAGGGCATCGCGCAAGTCATCGACATTCGGCAGGAACACCACACGGAAGTGGTCGGGTTGTGCCCAGTTAAAGCCGCTGCCTTGTACCAGCAAAACTTTTTCCGCTTCTAAAAATTCGAGAATCAGCTGTTGATCGTCTGCCACCGGATAGATTTTTGGATCAAGACGGGGGAAGAGATACAGCGCGGCTTGCGGTTTGACACAGCTCACACCCGGGATGGCATTCAGCATTTCCCAAGCAAGGTCGCGCTGTTTGGTCAAACGCCCTTGTGGTGCAACCAAATCATCAATGCTTTGATAACCACCGAGTGCGGTTTGAATCGCAAATTGCCCGGGGACATTGGCACACAAACGCATCGAGGCCAGCATATTCAGGCCTTCAATGTAATCTTTTGCATGACGTTTTTCGCCAGAAACAATCATCCAACCTGCACGATAGCCACATGCACGATAGTTTTTCGACAAACCGTTAAAGGTGATGAATAAAACATCGTCGGCCAAGCTGGCAATCGACACATGTTTTTGGCCATCAAACACCACTTTGTCGTAAATCTCATCAGCATACACAATCAGCTGGTGCTGACGGGCCAGTTCTACCACTTCGCGCAGGAAAGCTTCAGGGTATAACGCCCCTGTCGGGTTGTTTGGATTGATTAACACAATGGCGCGGGTGCTGGGGGTAATTTTGCCGCGAATATCGTCTAAATCGGGCAACCAACCATTATTCTCGTCACAGATATAGTGCCGAGGGACGCCACCGGCAAGGCTGATGGCGGCGGTCCACAGGGGGTAATCTGGCGAGGGGACTAATACCTCATCACCGCTGTCTAACAGGGCTTGCATTGCCATCACAATCAGCTCTGACACGCCATTGCCGATGTAAATATCGTCAATTTTCACACCAGCAATGCCTTTCTGCTGGGTGTAGTGCATGATGGCTTTGCGTGCAGCAAACAAGCCTTTCGAATCGGAATACCCCGAAGCATCGCCCAAATTGTGCATCACATCGACCACAATTTCCTCCGGCGCTTCAAAACCAAATGGCGCAGGATTACCGATGTTGAGCTTGATGATACGGTGGCCTTCTTCTTCCATTTGTTTGGCGCGTGCCAAAACTGGGCCACGGATGTCGTAACAAACATTTGCCAGTTTGTTAGATTTTAAAATGGGTTGCATAGTGACTGACCTTATTAAAACAGTGGCGCGAGTGGGACTCTTTGCCACAAAAGCAGGGGGACGGCGACGTTGTTTGCGTTGTCGCCAAGCGGGCGCAGCGTTCACTGCATAGCCATCATGGCAAGCATCATCGAGGCGGCGGCTCGCGCCGCAGTCGCTCGGGCGCAGGGGTTCAGGTCAGTCACAGCCAGCCAGCCTCGTAAACACGCTTGCATGAGAAATACTCCGAATAAGTCAGGTAAAAAAACGTGGTATTCACCTGCGTCAAGCAGGGCGCATAATCCTAACGCAATCTGTGTTGCGACGCACTAGGCATAGTGGGCTAATTGCATTAGGGAATGCGGCTTTCTCGTTGTAAACAGCCTTGTGCCAGCGATTCGCGACATAAACGCAGAAAATGTTGCAGGGCGGGGGTGAGGTATTTATCGCGATGATAAACCAATAAAAATTCCCGTCGTAGGTCTAACCACGGTGCCGCTAGCTTGACCAGACTGCCGCGCCGAAATGCCTCACGCAGCGCCAATCCCGACACACACCCCAACCCAAGCCCCGATTCCACCGCACGTTTAATCCCTTCGGTATGTTCCAACTCAAGGCGGATGGCAATGGGTAATTGATGGGCAGCACGCGCTCGATCAAAGGCCTCGCGGGTACCCGATCCGGTTTCACGCACAATCCACGTTTCACGAGCAAAATCGCGTGGTGAGAGCTGTCCTTGTTTGGCCAGAGGATGGTCGGGCGCACAAAAAATTTCCAAACTGTCCCCGCCCCACGATTCTGTTATCAGCTCAGGATGATGACATTCACCCTCAATCAGGGCGACATCCAAGGCAAAACACAACATTCTTTCAACAATGTGCCGAGTGTTAGCAACTTCTAGGCTCACACGGCTGGCGGGATGTTGTTGCATATACTCCGCCACCAACCCAGTGACCAAATAATTGCCCAACGTTAAGGTTGCTCCAATTGCCAATGGTCCACAGGCATCTTGGCTTTTCATCAAGGCTTCAAGTGCGGCAGCGCGATCTAGCCATTCTTCTGCTTGTGGCTGTAAGGCATGGCCTAAGGCATTGAGGCGCAAGCGTTTTCCTACACGGTCAAATAACTGAATCGAAAACTGCCGTTCTAATTCACACAGTGCGCCACTTACCGCAGAAGGCGACATGGCAAGGCTTTCCGCTGCGCGGGAAATGCTCTCATAACGGGCGACATGAACAAACACTTGTATCTGTTTTAACGAAAAATGCATTAAATTAAGCCCTCGTGCTCAACGATGACCCTTACGTAAAGGATAAGAAAAATGACGTTGCCTGAAATTTTTGTGCTGTCTGGTGTGCGTACTGCCATTGCTGACTATGGTAGTGCTTTGAAAGACTTTGCACCTAGCGAACTGGGTGCACAGGTAGTGAAAGAAGCGATTAAACGCGCTGGTGTTGCCGCAGAAGACATCGACCACGGTGTGTTTGGTAATGTGCTGCATACTGAAGCTCGCGATATGTATGTGTCTCGTGTGTCATGCCTTAACGGTGGTATGAGCCATGCGTCGCAAGCCTTAACCGTGAACCGTCTGTGCGGTTCCGGTATGCAGGCGATTGTTTCTGCGGCGCAGATGCTGGCGCTGGGTGATGCCGAGTTGGCGATTGCTGGTGGGGCTGAATCGATGAGCCGTGCCGGTTATTTATTGCCAGCTGCGCGTTGGGGCGCTCGGATGGGGGATAGCAAAATGGTGGATATGATGGTCGGGGCATTGACCGATCCATTTGACACCGTCCACATGGGGATTACCGCAGAAAATATTGCAGCTAAGTGGGGTTTCTCCCGTGAAGAGCAGGATGCGTTTGCGGTTGAATCACATCGCCGCGCCGTGGCTGCGATTGCTGCCGGTCATTTCAAAGAGCAAATTTTGCCAGTGGAATTAGTCACTCGCAAAGGCACGACATTGTTTGATACTGACGAACACCCACGCGGTGACATCAGTGCTGAAGGATTGGCCAAACTGCGCCCAGCTTTCAAGAAAGATGGTTCTGTGACAGCGGGTAATGCGTCGAGCTTGAATGATGGCGCGGCTGCAATTGTGTTGGCAACCGCCGCTGGCGCGAAAAAATCGAGCGCCCAGCCGCTGGGTCGTTTGGTGTCGTATGGGATTGCTGGTGTCGATCCTGCTTTCATGGGTGAAGGCCCGATCCCTGCTGTGGCGCGTGCTTTGCAGCGTGCAGGGCTGTCAGTGAATGATTTGGATGTGATTGAATCGAACGAAGCCTTTGCTGCACAAGCGTTATGTGTCACACGCGGTTGTGAGTTTGATCCTGCCAAAGTGAACCCAAATGGGGGGGCAGTGGCATTGGGTCATCCGATTGGCGCGACTGGTGCGATTCTGACGGTGAAAGCGTTGTATGAGCTGCACCGTATTGGCGGTCGTTATGCGTTGGTGACCATGTGTATCGGTGGTGGCCAAGGGATTGCCGCGATTTTCGAACGCGTATAATCGTGTCGTGTGGTGGATGTGGTGATACCGCCGTATCCGTCACACCACCATCAAAAAAACCGCCGCATCCTTGATTGGGTGGGGCGGTTTTTTGTTGTTGCCAATTCAGCCTTTAATTAAAAAATCAAGCCTAAACCGCTAATGGCCGAGTGGATGGGCTTTTAGCGTGTTATCAAACGAATGAGTTGTTCCGTTTTCTGCAAAAACCAGTTCTGGTTTTGATTAAATCATCGGTATGCTGCCTGATCGGGTGCTCTCTGCGGCTGTGACCCAATATCATGGGTTGGGCGATTCGATTTTAAAACAGGACTAATATGGCTTACTCGGTACGACATTTTTCCATTCAAGGCATGACATGTGCCGCTTGTGCAGCGCGGTTAGAGAAAGTGTTGAACCGCTTGCCGAATGCTGAGGCGAATGTCAATTTTGCTGATGAAACGGCGCATGTCCGTTTTCCTGACCAACATCCCATCACCCCCGAACAAATCTCCGCTGCGATTGCGCGTGCTGGTTTCTCTGGACAAGAACAAGCAGACGATTGGCCGGCCCCTGCCGCACAAGAACACGCACCACAAGAACAGCGCATATTGTGGTTGGCATTGCTATTGACTGCACCATTCGCTGTTGAAATGGTGGCGATGCTTGTTGGGCATCACGGTGTGGTGCCTGCGTTATGGCAATGGTTATTGGCAACGCCAGTGCAATTTATTGTCGGTTGGCGTTTTTATCGTGGCGCATGGGCAGCGTTGCGCGGCGGTGGGGCGAATATGGATGTCTTGGTGGTACTGGGGACATCGATGGCATGGCTGTGGTCGAGTTGGGTGTTGTGGAGCGGTGCAACACATCATCACGCGCTGTATTTTGAAGCCTCGGCGATGGTGATTAGCTTGGTGTTGCTGGGTAAAACCCTCGAAGCCCGCGCCAAGCGGCAAACCACGGCTGCGATGAACCATCTGTTACAACTGGCTCCGGCGACAGCACGGGTTGAACGGGATGGCATGGTGCAAGAATTACCGATTGCCAGTTTATTGGCGGGTGATCGGGTCTTGGTGGCTCAGGGCGACACCTTGCCGGTGGATGGTGTGGTCGTGGCGGGACAAGCCGCGTTGGATGAATCGCTGTTGACCGGTGAAAGCGTGGCAGTAGAAAAACAACAGCAAGATAAGGTTTTTGCCGGTACTCGGGTGCAATTGGGTCACTTAACCATTGCGGTTGAACGTGCTGGTCGTGAGACGCAATTGGCAGCGATTGTGCGCCGTGTGGCAGAAGCACAAGGTTCCAAAGCACCTATTCAAGGATTGGCAGATCGGGTGTCGGCGATTTTTGTGCCGGTGGTGGTGGTGATTGCTTTGTTGACTTTTGGATTGACAGCTTTTTTTACCGGCGAATTAGAACAGGCGCTGATTCATGCGGTGGCGGTGTTGGTGATTGCGTGTCCCTGTGCGCTGGGCTTAGCCACACCAGCGGCAATTATGGTCGGCGTCGGACTAGGCGCGCAGCGCGGGATTTTATTTCGTAATGCCGCTGCACTCGAACGCGCCGCCCAAGTGGCCGTCTTGGCGGTGGATAAAACCGGTACGCTGACTTTAGGACAACCGGTGGTGCAACATTGTCATGTGTTGGCTGCTGATTTAGATGAAAACACCGTCTTCACCCTTGCCGCGTCACTGGAGCAAAATGCCACGCATCCCTTAGCTTCGGCGATTTTGCATGAGGCACAGCAACGTCAACTGCGGCTACAGCCGATGAGCGAGTGGCAAACGACAATTGGACAAGGGTTTGCCGCCCATGATGAACAAAACACCCATTGGGCTTTGGGCCGCCCTCACTGGTTAATGTCAACGCCGCCGGCATTATCTTTGATGCAATCGTGGCAAGAGGCAGGTTGCAGTGTGATTGCGTTGGCACGAAATGCTGAGATCGTGGCTTATCTCGGTCTTGCCGATCCTCTGAAACCGCAGGTAAAACACACTTTGCAACAGCTGGCCGCACAGGGGGTGCAGACTCACATGCTCACTGGCGATCAAGAAAAAACGGCTTTGGCGGTTGCAGCACAGGCAGGCATGGCTGCAAGTCAAGTTCACGCTGCTTTAACCCCTGCCCAAAAAGCGGATTGGGTACAACAAGCACAGCAACAAAATCAGGTGGTGGCGATGGTGGGGGATGGTGTGAACGATGCGCCTGCTTTGGCGATGGCTGATGTCAGTTTTGCGATGGGCAGTGGCAGTGATATTGCGATGGAAACGGCGGATGTCACTTTAGTGCAAGGTGATATTCAACATATCCTCGACGCGATTCGCCTGTCTCAAGCCACATTGCTTACCATTCGTCAAAATCTGTTTTTTGCATTTATCTACAATGTGCTGGGTATTCCGCTGGCGGCATTCGGTTTGTTAAATCCGGTGCTGGCAGGGGCAGCAATGGCGTTGAGCTCGATTTCTGTTTTGACCAATGCCTTGCGTTTGAAACGGTTTCGTTAATTTCATGATGGGGAATCAAAGATGGAACAAATTCGTGTTCGGGTTGAGGGTATGACGTGTGGTGGGTGTTCGAAGCGTTTGCAGGGGTTGTTAGCTGCTGTGGCGGGTGTCAGCCAAGTTGAAGTCAGTCACGAACGTGGTGAAGCCGTTGTCGAGGCGGATTTGTCGCAAGTGTCATTGGCACAGTTGCACGCCGTGATTGAAGACGCCGGTTTTGATGTTGTATAAAAAATTTGTTGGGGGGTGGATGTGCTACGCTTATCCACCCTACATTGGCTGCACATCCGTGCAGCAAGCGATGTT
Source organism: Aquaspirillum soli (assembly GCF_054781915.1). NCBI lineage: Bacteria > Pseudomonadati > Pseudomonadota > Betaproteobacteria > Neisseriales > Aquaspirillaceae > Aquaspirillum > Aquaspirillum soli. The sequence continues at coordinate 157,331 of NZ_BAAGTM010000001.1, forward strand.
GGATATTATGAGCAGGAACGATGTTGCACAGCAGGGCAGTCGCCCTAAAACAAAGTTAGGAGATCTTGATGGCGTTCTCTCGACACGAACTAAGGCTGAGAGCATTCCAGCGGGCCGCAGATGTTCTGTATTCGTTTTGGGAGGAGCAGAAGGACAATAACCCACGATCTGTGGCTGTTCACTCCAGGGTCTTTGATACGCTCATTAACAACGAATACATAGAGCTTAATCGAAAGGCGCCCGGGAGAACCTATCGTGAGCACGTTGTTCCATGCGCATACATACGCAATCTGGCATTCGATATGTACTGGCGAGGGCAGCAACCTAATGAAGTGGCGACGATGATAGGACGCCTCCTGCGCATTGCCTACATATCAACCGAGCAGGCTAGAGCAGTGGATAAACTACATAAACACACCATGCCGAATGATTGGGATTCTGAAACAGGCTCAATCCTGGTGCGGCTGGAAATCGCTGGTATCTCTATCGAAGATGCAATAGAGACCACCTAACCATTTGCTGCAGTTTTGTAGGGTGGATAAGCGTAGCGCATCCACCAAATCACTCTGGTTTTGATGTTATTGTATAAAAAATTTGTTTGGGGAGTGGATGCGCTACGCTTATCCCCCCTACGTTATTTGTTTCGCAATCTTTTTTTTCGGCAATTCCATGCCGTACGTAAACATTCAGATCACCAAAGGTGCAACACGGCAGCAGAAGGCCGAGTGGATGCGCTATGTTTATCCACCAAATTACTCACTCAAACTCCATCTGCTTTACTATATCCGGTAACGGGTAACCCCAATCGTTCGGATACCAGTTTTGTAGGGTGAATAAGCGTAGCGCATCCACCAAATCACTGGTGCGGCTGGAAATCGCTGGTATCTCTATCGAAGATGCAATAGAGACCACCTAACCATTTGCTGCAGTTTTGTAGGGTGAATAAGCGTAGCGCATCCACCAAATCACTCTGGTTTTGATGTTATTGTATAAAAATTTGTTTGGGGGGTGGATGCGCTACGCTTATCCCCCCTACGTTATTTGTTTCGCAATCTTTTTTTTCGGCAATTCCATGTCGTACGTAAACATTCAGATCACCAAAGGTGCAACACGGCAGCAGAAGGCCGAGTGGATGCGCTATGCTTATCCACCAAATTACTCACTCAAACTCCATCTGCTTTACTATATCCGGTAACGGGTAACCCCAATCGTTCGGATACCAGCCTTTAGCGACAAATTTATGAAATGATGACCACGGCCAATCTTTAACTTGCTGTACTAGGCCATGTTTAACTGGATTAAAATGAATGTAATCTAAATGATTTTGCCAATCTATTTCATCACGAATTTGGTGTTCCCAAAATCGGCGTTGCCATACTTGGCGTTCATTTCTGTGATTGGTCTGTCTATCTAAATCTCGTGATACGCGTTTCTTTATTTCTCGCCAACGAGATGAAAAATCGCTATCACCCTGCGGTAATTGCCAAATGCAGTGCAGGTGATCCGGTAAAATTACAATGGCTTCAATGATAAAAGGTTTTTCAAGCAATGTTTGCCTGAAAGCCTGCCGTAAACAATCAATATGATTTTCGTTGTTAAACCATGGTTTTCTGTTTTTTGTCACGACGGTGAAAAAATATTTTCCGCCCGGGCTTTGGGCTCGTCGATAGTTGCTCATGTTTGAAGTTGGGCAGGTGTTGGTGGATGCGCTGTGCTTATTCGCCCTACGCCGGTGTATTCCTTTTGGTTGGTGGATGCGCTACGCTTATTCACCCCACACCAGCATTCGGGTTGAGATAATCGTAGCGCGTCCACTCAATAAAAATCCGTTTAAATAAATTGAGATTTAAAACGGAATATCATCGTCCATATCGTCAAAATTCGCCGGCTGATTGCTGATTGGCGCGGGAGCTTGACGGCGTGGGGCGGGTGGGGGTGCGCTGGGGCGGGCGGGGGGCGTATCGTCACGCATCGCGTGATAACCGTTATCTTCCATCATCGGTGGCGCAGCATCATAGCCACCGCCCATTCCACCACTGTCACGCCCCCCTAACATCTGCATTTGGTCAGCAATAATCTCTGTGGTGTAACGATCTTGGCCGTTTTTATCTTGCCACTTACGGGTTTGCAAACGGCCTTCGATATACACCGGACGGCCTTTTTTCAAATACTCACCAGCAATCTCAGCCAAACGGCGATACATCACAATATTGTGCCACTCGGTACGCTCTTGTTTTTGGCCGTTTTTATCTTTCCATGTATCCGTTGTGGCAATACTGAAATTGCACACCGCTTCACCGCTGGCCATATACCGAACTTCTGGGTCACGTCCCAGATTGCCTACCAAAATCACTTTATTGACAGAGGCCATGTTGAAATTCTTTCATCAGAGGTTAGGGAAAATAGCGTTTATGCTTATTGGGTTGAGTCTACAATAAATAAAGCAGGTCGCTTGTGAAAGTCAACCTGATTGCGTGGCCATTTTGCCACGGGTTGGCTGATGATCGTCTCGCTGGCGAGAGTCAGATCACAGGCCACCGTTAAACGTGTGTCAGGGGCCAGCGTTTGTAACAAGCTGTCGATCATCGCCATATTGCGGTAGGGCGTTTCAATAAATAACTGAGCCGCCTTTTCTTTGCGTGAACGCTGTTCCAACTGTTTCAACGTTTGCTGTCGTGTGGCGGTATCCGCTGGTAAATAACCATGAAAACTAAAACGCTGCCCATCTGAACCCGATGCCATTAAGGCCAAAACAATCGACGAGGGCCCCGCTAGTGGGCAGACGGTAAAACCAGCTTGGTGCGCACGCTTTGCTAATTTCGCCCCCGGGTCGGCAATGCCGGGGCAACCCGCATCAGAAATCAATCCCACATCGTGCCCAGCTTGTAGCGGCGCTAATAACGCAGCAACGGCATGATCTGGCGTATGTTCATTCAGCTCTTGTAACCATAATTGCTGCAATGGGGTGTGCAAACCCAGCGTTTTCAGATGGCGGCGCGCTACTTTGGCTGTTTCGACCACAAAATGCTGTAAATGTTGTACCCGCTGTAACTGCGCGGGTGCGAGCCAATCGGGCATTGGCATCTCACCCAGTGGGGTTGGAATCAGAAATAGCGTGGCCATTACAATACCTCAAGCCCTTCGGCTGCCAAAAAGCCAATCAAAGCAAAGACAGGCAACCCAATTAAGGCGTTCGGGTCGGTCGATTCAATGCGCTCGATCAACGCACCGCCCAAACCCTCGCTTTTTGCTGCTCCAGCACAGCGCAGCGCATCCGGCTCACGGGCAAGGTAGGCTGCGATTTGTGCGTCGCTGTAGTCACGCATCACCACACGCGTAATGTCCACCATCTCTTGGCTGTGTCCGGTTGCGCTATTGAAAAGACAAAGCGCGGTATGAAAGGCCACTGTCTGGCCACGCATGGCTTGAAGCATGGCAACAGCTTTTTCGTGCGTTCCGGGTTTGCCCAGTTGTTGCCCCTCTAACAGCGCCACCTGATCCGAACCAATAATCAAGGCTTGTGGATAAGCATGAGCCAGTGATTTGGCTTTGTCGCGGGCGAGGCGTTGTGCTGTGGCGGCGGCAGTTTCACCGGCCAGTGGTGTCTCATCACAGTCCGGTGCAATAGCGGCAAAATCCAGTCCAAAACGAGCTAACAAAGCGTGGCGAAAGGGAGAGGTCGAAGCCAAGATTAAACGGGGTGTGGTGGACATAAGTATGCGTTTTCTTTGACAAGGTAAAGCGCTGGATTATATCATGCGCGGTTTATGTCAACCCCGATTTTGATCGACAGCCTCTCATTTGCCCGAGATCGGCAAAGCCGCAGTGGCCGCATAGCATTGGCTAAGCTGGCACGAGTGGTCGAGGAACTGGCCGCTACTGATGGTGAGCTGGTGTGGTCGCTACAAGGTGATATCGATACCTTGTCGCGTCCTTTTTTGCGCTTGCAAATTCAAACCGTACTGACCTTGCGTTGCCAACGTTGTCTCGAAACCATGCCGTTCTCGCTTGATGTTGACAGCCGTATCACACTCTTTACCTCCGAGGCTCGCCTCGAGTCGGCCTGTGAAATGGACGAGAGTTTAGATGCGATTGTTGCAACAGAAGAACTCAATATAGAGGCGTTGATTGAAGACGAAGTGCTGTTGGCCCTGCCGATAGCGCCGCGCCACGAAAACTGTGGCAATGCGGCACTGGAGCGCAGCCGTGCCGAACGCCCCAACCCCTTTGCCGTGCTGGCCAGCCTGAAACGCCAGCCCGAGTAAAACCCTATCCGTTTCAAGGAGTCATCATGGCTGTTCAACAGAACAAAAAATCCCCGTCCAAGCGCGGTATGCATCGTGCCCACGACTTTCTGACCGCCCCTGCTTTGGCAGTCGAAGCTTCTACCGGTGAAGTTCACCTGCGCCACCACATCAGCCCTAACGGTTTCTACCGTGGCCGCAAAGTCGTGAAAGCAAAAGGCGAATAAGCTTTTGCTCCGGCGGCATGGACTGAGTTTCAGGCCGAATCAACCCAGTCAAGCCGTGCCTTTCGCACGGCTTGACTTTTCCCGCGTCTTACTCAAATGACCCTAACCGTTGCCATTGATGCAATGGGCGGCGACGTTGGCGTTGCCGTCACCGTGCCAGCGGCACTGGCCTTTCTCGAACAGCATTCCGACGTCCATCTGATTTTAGTTGGACAAGAAGAGGCTATCTCTGCCCAACTACAAAAGGCCCATCTTCGCGATCACCCTCGGCTGACCATTCATGCCGCGAGTCAGGTGGTTGAGATGGATGAATTGCCGCAAATTGCTTTAAAAAATAAAAAAGATTCTTCGATGCGGGTGGCCATTAACTTGGTCAAAGAAGGTCGTGCTCAAGCTTGTGTGTCGGCGGGTAATACCGGCGCTTTGATGGCAACGGCGCGCTTTGTTTTAAAAACCTTACCCGGAATTGATCGGCCAGCGATTGCCAAATTGATGCCAACGCTCAAAGGCGAGACCTGTATGCTCGATTTGGGTGCTAATGTCGATAGCTCACCCGCGCAGCTACTACAGTTTGCCATCATGGGGGCATCTCTGATTGGTGGCTTGCACAATAAAGCTGCGCCAACCGTCGGCTTGTTGAACATCGGTTCTGAAGACATTAAAGGCAATGATATTGTCAAACAAGCGGCGGAGTTACTCCGGCAATCGGCATTGAATTTCTACGGTAATGTCGAAGGGAATGATATCTACGCCGGCACCGTTGATGTGGTGGTGTGCGATGGCTTTACCGGTAACGTTGCATTGAAAACCTCAGAAGGTTTGGCCCACATGGTGGCAACCTTCTTACGCGAAGAATTCACCCGTACTTGGTGGGCTCGTTTATGTGCGCTGGCGGCCTTGCCGGTATTGCGCCATTTTAAAAAACGGGTTGACCCGCGCCGTTATAATGGCGCAAGTTTGCTTGGCTTACGCGGTATCGTGGTGAAAAGCCACGGCGGTACCGATTCGTTTGGCTTTCAGTGTGCATTGCAACAAGCGTTCGATGAAGTGCGTGCCAATGTAAGTCAACATATTACTGAACAGGTCGCACAACAGTTACAACACTGTGCGGCATCCGCAGACCTTCTCCAAACTGAAATCAGCCCATGACCTATGCACGTATTGTTGGAACTGGCAGCTATCTCCCTGAGCGTGTGCTGACCAATGCCGAACTTGCCCCCCGTATTGGCAGTGACGAAGAATGGATTGTCAGTCGTACTGGGATTCAGGCTCGCCACATTGTTGCGGATGATCAGAAAACCAGCGATTTAGCCGTGATTGCTGCTCAACGCGCCTTAGCCGCTGCCAATCTTGCTGCTACTGACATTGATTTGTTGATTGTTGCAACGGCTTCAGGGGATATGCAATTCCCCAGTACGGCAAGTATTGTGCATCAAAAATTAGGGATGACACCACAAGCTGCCGCTTTTGATGTGGCGGCGGTGTGTGCTGGGTTTGTCTATGCACTCTCGACTGCGAATGCCTTTATCCGTAGTGGACAAGCGCATCGTGTATTGGTGATTGGGGCCGAGACTTTCTCGCGCATTCTCGATTGGAATGATCGTCGTACCTGTGTGTTGTTTGGCGATGGCGCAGGGGCGGCGGTGTTGGTGGCGGATGATGAGACAGGGATTCTCGGCTGTCACATTCACACGGATGGTCGCTTTGGGTCGATTCTGAATGTGCCAGCCAGCATGCAGCATGGACAGATTGTCGGTAGCCCTTATCTGTATATGGATGGTCAAGCGGTATTCAAATTTGCTGTCAAAGCCTTATCAGAATTAGCGGCTCGCACCTTAGAACAAGCTGGTTTTGCACAATCTGAACTCGATTGGTTGGTGCCGCATCAGGCTAACCTACGCATTATTGAAGCCACAGCGCGTCATTTACATTTGCCGATGGAAAAAGTGGTGGTTACTCTGCCACAGCAAGCCAACACCTCTGCTGCCTCGATTCCTCTGGCTTTAGATGCCGCAGTGCGCGATGGCCGGATTCAACGTGGCCAGTTAGTGATGTTAGAAGGCATCGGCGGTGGGTTTGCGTGGGGCTCGGTGCTGCTGCGTTATTGATTGTTCGCCTCATACAAAGGAAGAAAGATGGCATTTGCGTTTCTGTTTCCGGGTCAGGGTTCACAAAGCCTGAAAATGATGGATGGTTTTAGCGCCTTCCCATTGGTCAAAACCACTTTTGAAGAAGCCTCTGCTGTGCTGGGCGAAGATTTGTGGGCGATGTTACAGGCAGAAACGCCTGATGCGATTAACCGAACCGTGAACACCCAACCTTTGATGTTAACGGCAGGGGTGGCCATTTATCGTGCATGGTTGGCCGCCGGTGGTGCAAAACCGCAATGGTTGGCTGGACACAGTTTGGGTGAATATAGTGCCTTGGTAGCGGCGGAGAGTTTGGCTTTTGCTGATGCGGTCAAATTGGTGCGTTTACGCGCTGAGGCGATGCAAAGCGCTGTGCCCGAAGGCGCCGGTGCGATGGCTGCTATTTTGGGCTTGGAAGATGCAGATATTATGGCTGCATGTGCTGAAGCAGCACAGGGCGAGGTGGTGTCTGCGGTGAATTTAAATGCGCCGGGGCAAGTGGTCATTGCCGGACAAAAGACCGCCGTGGATCGCGCGATTGAGGCGTGTAAAGCACGTGGCGCAAAACGTGCTTTAGCTTTGCCGGTTTCAGTGCCTTCGCATTGTGCGCTGATGCAACCTGCAGCAGAAAAGTTAGCATTGGCATTGGCTGAGACGCCCCTCCATGCCCCAACGATTCCAGTGATTCACAATGCCGATGTGGCCTCGTACACCGAAGCCGCTGCCATTCGTGACACTTTGGCGCGTCAACTGTATCAACCGGTGCGTTGGACAGAAACCATCGCTTACTTAGTCGCCCAAGGGGTGACGCAGCATGTTGAATGTGGTCCAGGTAAGGTTTTGGCTGGTTTGGGCAAACGCATTGATAAAGCGGTCAATACTTTGGCTTTGACCGATGCAGCAGCGATTGAAGCGGCGATGGCCGCATTAGCGGAGTAATCAAGATGTCGATGCAAGGAAAAATCGCACTGGTCACCGGTGCTTCGCGCGGTATTGGTGCCGCCATTGCTGATAGCTTAGCGGCAGAGGGCGCGGTGGTGATTGGGACGGCTACGTCTGAAGCCGGCGCTGCTGCGATCAGCGAGCGTTTGGCGGCCAGCGGTGGCGTAGGCATGATCTTCCGTACCGAAAGCGGTGCTGAAGGGGTGGATACACTCTTGGCTGCTGTCGAAGAAAAATATGGTGCAGTGGCGATCTTGGTGAATAATGCCGGTATCACCCGCGATCAGCTGCTAATGCGGATGAAAGACGATGATTGGGATGCCATTATGGAGACCAATCTTAAATCGGTGTATCGTCTCTCGAAAGGCGTATTGCGCGGCATGATGAAAGCGCGTTGGGGCCGTATCATCAACATCGCCTCTGTCGTTGGGGTGATGGGGAATGCTGGGCAGTGTAATTATGCTGCAGCTAAGGCCGCTATTATCGGTTTCTCGAAATCCTTGGCACGTGAAGTCGGTAGCCGCAATATCACCGTGAATTGCGTTGCACCGGGCTTTATTGCCACCGATATGACTGCTGCGCTACCAGAAGCGCAGCGAACAGCACTCGAAGGCCAAATTGCGCTGGGTCGCTTAGGTGAAGCACAAGATATTGCCGATGCGGTCGCGTTTCTGGCCTCTTCTCGCGCGGGTTATATCACGGGTACGACCTTGCATGTCAATGGTGGTATGTTAATGGTATAGTCGCTGTGCAGTGTTGCCAGCGCTTGTTGCACAAGCAATTGTGCGGATAAGCATTTTTTTTCTGGATTTTTTGTTAGAATGGCGCGGTTTTTTGCAGCCCGCCATAAAAAGGGAAAGGTTTACTCCAAATGGAAAACATCGAACAACGTGTTAAAAAGATCGTCGCAGAACAACTGGGCGTCAACGAAGCAGAAGTCAAAATCGACTCTTCTTTCGTCGATGATCTGGGTGCCGACTCTCTCGACACGGTGGAACTGGTGATGGCACTGGAAGAAGAATTCGGTTGTGAGATTCCAGACGAAGAAGCAGAGAAAATCACCACAGTGCAACAAGCTGTGGACTACATCAACAAGCACCAGAACCAGCAGTAATTCCGCTTGCCGGAATATCAACCTCTGCCGGTGTGCTGTTTGCACACATTCAACAACGGCAGAGGTTTTTTGCTGTCTGGCCAACTCAAACAATCGTTTTAGCTGTCAACAGCCTCCCACTGCCCGTTTCAATGTGCCTGTGGCAAGTGCGGTAAGATTTTCGGGCTTGTGGGTGACAGATGATGTCAAACAACGGCGTAAGCTTGGCTGGTTTAACCAGATTTAAGACACGCGGTCAAAGTTCCCCTTACATCAGTGGGATAGATGTCAATAAAGGAGTTTCCCTTGGCACGACGCAGAGTTGTGATTACTGGTCTTGGGCAAGTTAGCCCAGTTGGCAACGACATCGCGACTGGCTGGGCCAATATCGTGGCTGGCCAATCTGGCATTACCCGTATCACGCGCTTTGATGCCAGCGACCTTGCTTGTCAAATTGCTGGTGAGGTAAAAGGCTTTAACATTGGTGATTACATTTCACCAAAAGAAGCCCGCCGGATGGATGTGTTTATTCATTATGGGATTGCGGCAGCGTTTCAAGCGGTTGCCGATGCTGGGTTAGAAGACCTGCCCAATTTGGATAAAACACGAGTTGGGGTCAATATCGGCTCGGGTATCGGTGGGTTACCATTGATCGAAGAAACTGGGGTGGCGTTATATGAAGGGGGACCGCGTAAAATTGGGCCTTTCTTTATCCCAGGTTCGTTGGTTAATTTGATTGCGGGTCATGTTTCGATCATCAAAGGCTTTCAAGGGCCAAGCTATGGCATCGTATCCGCATGTACCACTGGTGCACACTGTATCGGTGATGCGGCAAGATTGATTCAGTATGGCGATGCCGATGTGATGGTGGCTGGTGGTGCAGAAGGGGCGATTACCCGCCTTGGGATTGGCGGTTTTGCTGCCATGAAAGCGCTCTCCACACGTAACGATGATCCGGCAACCGCGTCTCGTCCTTGGGATACTGGCCGTGATGGTTTTGTGATGGGTGAAGGTGCGGGTGTGGTCGTATTGGAAGAATACGAACATGCGGTGAAACGCGGTGCCAAAATTTACGCTGAATTAGTGGGTTTTGGGATGAGCTCGGATGCTCACCACATCACCGCACCCAATGCCGAAGGCCCTGCTCGGGGTGTCTTGAATGCCCTGAAAGATGCAGGGATGGCGCCTGATGAGGTTGATTATGTCAACGCTCACGGCACCTCGACACCATTGGGCGATGCCAACGAAACCCGCGCGCTAAAAATTGCGTTTGGCGACCATGCAAGTCGACTGGCGATCTCATCGACTAAGTCGATGACAGGGCACCTCTTGGGCGGTGCTGGTGGTGTCGAAGCGGTGTATTCGATCTTGGCGCTGTATCACCAAATCGCGCCGCCGACCATTAACTTGTTCGAACAAGATATCGCTGGTGAATGTGATTTGGACTATGTGCCGAATCAAGCCCGCGACATGAAGATGAATGTAGCGATCTCCAATTCCTTCGGTTTTGGTGGCACTAACGGGACGTTGGTGTTCAAGAAAGTCTAAAAGACGCTGCAATTCGGGTGAATAGTTTGCCCACTCTGGCCGCCGTGATACGCTCACGGCGGTTTTATTTTTTCTTGGCTCTGCATGTTTACTCATACTTTCGCTGTCACTCCTGATTTGCACGCCCTGCATGCTCATTCTCCTGCGGTATTCCCGACTTTGCTGCAATCGGTGGCTCATCAGGGGTGGGATATTTTGTTTGCTTTACCACGCCACACCCGCTTGTTTCAGCAACATGAGGGCAGTGAATTGCTCGCAGCTTTAGCCGCCTTGCCGGTGGTGGCAAATACCTCTCCGCTGAACACACCTTTGCCTTTTACCGGTGGCTGGGTGTTTTATTTGGCGTATGAGGTGTTACATCAGTTCGAACCAACGGTACCGGCACCCCATGCCGATGCTTTTCCTTTGGCAGCCTTAGCGCGGATTCCAGCGGCAATTTTGGTCGATCGTGAACAGCAACAAGCCTATGCTGTCGCTGAAACAGAAGCTGAATTGCAACAACTGCTGCAGATGGTGTCTTCGGTACCGACTTGGCAGGCGCCTGCCCTCACCATGACGGCATTGAGCGAAGACCCTCCCGAAGCATTTGTTGAAGGTGTGGTGAAGGTGCAGCGTTATATCCGCGAAGGAGATGTCTTCCAAGTCAATCTCTCGCGACAGTGGCAAGCGACATTAGCTCCATCACAGCAAGCAATAGATGTCTTTGCCGCCTTACGACACGCCAACCCTGCGCCCTTCTCGGCGTTATGGCAATTTAATCCACATCAGGCAATTGTCAGTTCTTCACCTGAACGATTGGTACGGGTACGTCAAGGCTGGGCCGATACGCGCCCGATTGCAGGAACCCATCCTCGGTCGAGTGATCCGGAACAGGATGCGGCTTTGAAAGCCAATATGATTGGTAGCCTGAAAGAGCGTGCAGAGCATGTGATGTTGATTGATTTAGAGCGTAACGATTTAGGCCGGATTTGTGTGCCGGGGACGGTCGAAGTCGATGAGTTGATGACTGTCGCCAGTTATCCCTTTGTGCACCATATTGAATCGAATATCCGTGGGCGCTTACAAGCCAACATCAATGTCTTGCAACTGTTCCGTGCTTTATTCCCCGGTGGCACCATTACCGGTTGTCCTAAAGTGCGTTGTATGCAGATTATTCGTGAGTTAGAAACCACGGCTCGCGGTGCTTATACCGGCAGTTTGGGCTATCTCAATCACGATGGGCGCTTAGACAGCAATATCCTAATTCGCACCTTTATGATGGAAGGCGATCAGCTGCGTTTCCGCGCTGGCGCTGGCATTGTGGCGGACTCCGATCCCGAACGTGAATTACAAGAAACCCGCCATAAGGCACGGGGATTGTTACGGGCATTGGGGGTCGATGGGCAAGATAGAGGCACGCTGGCCAAATGACACTGAACGCGGCATGATGCTGATTTTATCGCTTTGAGGTGGCGTCGTGATGTCCAGTTTGCCCTTGGTAGAAAAACAGCGTCTGCGTATTCGTGATTTTGTGACAGTGGATGGTGTGGCGTTACCAGATTTTGATTTAGGGTATGAATGCTATGGCACACTGAATGAAATGCGTAGCAATGCTATTTTAGTGTGCCACTACTTTTCTGGTAACAGCCATGCGGCGGGTCGCTATCAACCAGACGATCCTTTGCCGGGGTGGTGGGATAGTTTGATTGGCCCTGATAAAGCGCTTGATACCAATCAATTTTTTGTGATTTGTTGCGATACACTGGTCAACCAGAACCTCAATGCCATTGCCACCGGCCCTGCGGCGATCAACCCTGCCACCGGCTTACCATTTGCGATGGATTTTCCCGAAATCACGATGCGTGATTTTGTGAATGCACAACGTCAAGTCTTGCGTCATTTCGGGATTGAGTCGCTGTACGCGGTGGCAGGGCCATCAATGGGTTCGATGCAGGCCTTGACGTGGGCGGCAGCTTATCCTGATGAAGTCGGTAAGGTGATTGCGGTGATTCCGGCTGGCTTATCGTCAGATGCCTATTTAATCGAGCGAACTGAACAATGGGCAACACCGATTCGTCTGGATCCTAATTGGCAGCAAGGGCAATACTACGGTCAAACCCGACCTGAGCAGGGGTTACAAGCGTGTATTCGTCAAATTGTGCTCGATGCACTGCACCCTGATTATCTCAACCCCATCTTTGGCCGTCGCAAAAACGACCAAGGTGAGTTTTCGATTCTGCATAGCTTGCAAAAGCGTGCGGCGGAGACGGCAGCATTGTCCGATCCCAATGCCATCTTGTATTTAGTACGGGCAAATCAACGCTATGACTTACTAGAAGATCTGCAACAAGGCGATGCGCGTACGATTACCGCACCCTTGCTGTTTATCGCTGCTGAGAGTGATTTGTTGTTATATCCAGAGCGTGCTTTGGCGGCAGCGAATTGGCTGCGAACACAGGGAAAAACTGTCTATTGGCTGACCTTGCAAGGCAGTGGCGGACATTTGGATGGTGTGAATGCAATTGCAGAATTAAGCGAAGAAATTCAGCAGTTCTTGTTGGCTTAAGCAAGACACACCCGCCGCCTAGGCGGCGGGGATTAGAGTGCGATATGTAGCAGAAATTGCTCGTGTAATAGCTCGTCAATTTCTTCAACGGGTAACGGACGGCTAAAGAAATACCCTTGGCCGCTTTCGCAGTTTTTATCGCGTAAGAAATTAAGTTGTTCGACGTTTTCAATGCCTTCGGCCACCACTTGCAGTTCAAGACTTTTAGCAAGGGAGATAATGGCCGAGGTAATCGCCGCATCGTCACGATCTTGATGCAAATCCATCACAAAAGAGCGGTCGATCTTGAGAATTCCAATCGGCAGCTGTTTTAGATAGGCCAACGAAGAGTAGCCTGTCCCAAAATCATCAATTGCCAATCTGACACCCAATTCTTTCAGCCGCGACAAGGTGCGGGCAGTGGCTTGGGCGTTTTCCATCGCTGCCGATTCGGTGATTTCTAATTCGAGGCAGTGTGCAGGTAAGTTGTGTTGTTCCAACGCATCGCGCACATTGGTCACAATATCATCTGACATCTTTAATTGGCGATGCGAGAGATTGACCGCCACTGGGCCGGGGAGACAGCCTTCGTCTAACCAGCGGCGCGCATCGGCACATGCGCGGTCTAATACCCAACGGCCAAGCAATACAATCAGCGACGATTCTTCCGCGATTGGGATAAATTCCCCCGGTGAAACAAAACCCAATTCTGGATGTTGCCAGCGCAGGAGTGCTTCAAGGCCATTCATCCGGCCCGTCCGCAGCTCATATTTGGGTTGGTAATACACCTGCATTTCATTGTTATTGATGGCTTGGTGCAAACTGGTTTCTAGCCGCATCCGTTCCAAGGTTGCCGTATTCATGTCGGCAGTAAAGAAACGGAACGTGTTTTTACCTTGTTCCTTGGCGCGATACATCGCGGTATCGGCATTCATCAACAGGGTTTGCACATCTTGACCATCTTCGGGATAGACACTGATGCCAACACTGGCTGTCACATAGACATCGTGTTCACCAATTCGCATCATGCCAGCCAGACTATCAATGATTTTTTTGGCAACTTGGGCGATGGATTGAATGTCGCGAATATCTTCCAAAATCACCGTAAATTCATCGCCTCCCAGACGTGCTACGGTATCACTGTCGCGCAGCAAACTGGTTAGGCGGGTGGCGACGGTTTTCAATAGCTGATCGCCTGCCGCATGGCCAAGGGTATCGTTGACAAATTTGAAGCGGTCGAGATCGAAGAACATCAACGCCAACAGGCGCTGGTGGCGTGAAGCGGCGGCCAGTCCTTGATTCATCCTCTCCATAAACAAGGTGCGGTTAGGAAGACCGGTCAGCGCATCGTGGTTGGCAAGGAAATGTAGCCGTTCTTCAGCCAATTTCCGCTGCGTAATATCGGTGAAGATACCGGCAAAATGGGTGAAGTTGCCGCTGTTGTCACGAATACCGGTGATGGTTAAATGTTCGCTGTATAGCTTACCGTCTTTGCGGCGGTTGGTGACCTCACCTTCCCACACGCCATGCTTGTATAAGCTGGCCCACATGTGTTGGTAGAATTCTGGCGGTTGTAAGCCTGAATTGAGAATGCGAGGGCTTTTTCCTAACACTTCCTCTTTGCGCCAACCGGTGATGCGGGTAAAGGCAGGATTGACGGTTTCGATAATCCCGTTGGCATCGGTAATCACAATGCCTTCTAAGGTTGAATCAAATACCTTGTCTGCTAAGCGCAGGTTTTGGCGCGACAGATTGAGTGCTTCATCACGTTCTTTAAGCGCATATTGCAGCTCGTTGACGTATTCATGCTCAATCGAAGTCAGAATATCCGAAAAACTGACAACCCCAATTAAACCACCATGTTCATCGGTCACCCCGAGGTGGCGAATATGTTTTTCTGCCAATAATTTACGCGCGTAATACAAGCTAGAGCTGGCACGGGCGGTAATCATGGGCCGTGACGCAATATCACCGACTTGGGTGATGGTGGTGCGTTGGTTGAGGTGCCACAACACATCGCGCTGGGTCAAAATGCCATAAGCACCATCATCGAAAAACACTACGATGGCTTCGAGATGCGCTGCTCGCATTTTGGCAACAGCATCAGCAAAGCTACAGCGTTCGCTGATCGGCTCGGGTGAGGCAAAGGGAATTGAATCAAGGCTTTTGAGTTTGAGGAAGAATTCCGCGCCCTGATTTAACACGACATCAGTTTGCGACAAAATCCCGCAATAGCTGCCTTCGGCATTGACCACCAGATAGTGTCGGATGCGTTCCTGTTTAAACCGGATGACCGCCTCAGAAAACGGTGTGCCAACGGCCAGCGTTTTAACAGGGCTGCTCATCACTTCAGAAATGGGACGCTCGAAGGTATGAGGATCGGCAAAATCAAGATCTAGCGCGTCCGCTTCGGTCCAGATACCTATTGCGCGCCCCTCGTCCATGACGATGATCGAGCCACACATGGCATCACGCATCATTTTCCCTGCTTCACTCAGGGTCGTGGTGGGGGGACAGGACAGAATAGAGGGTGAGATGACCTGCTCGACTGTCTTGTTAAGCACAAGTTTCATTAGGCTAAAGGCTCGTGGACAAAAAACTGTAAAAGCGGACGGCCATTATATCGAGATTCAAAACACTCATGACAACAAAAACTGCTTTGCATGACAATGCGCAAAAGAAATTTTCTGTGCCAAGTGTATCAATCGCAATTAAGGTTTATGTTTATTGGTATCTTTCTCATCATTTGTTGGATTTTCAGTATTTGGCTGATTGTAATTGGCAGGAAAGCCAAAACCACTAAAAAGGTTTTTTGCTCTTTCTTGCATCTGATTTTGCATTTCAACAAACATATTGGTACTTTGCTCGAGATAGCTTGTCATCATATTTTGCATAGCAGGGCCTTGGAATTTCATAAACTCTCCCCATAAATTGGGGCTGGTGAAGACATTATTTTCACCATAGACCGAGCGCGTTTGATCTTGCAGCTTTTGTTGCATTTGCGCGAACAGTTCGAGGTTTTTTTCCAAATATCCCCCCATCAAACCCTGCATCGCATTGCCATAAAAGCGAATGATGCGGGTCAATACATCGTAAGAGAACATCGGCACACCGCCGGTTTCCTCTTCCAAAATAATTTGCAGCAAGACACTGCGGGTAATGTCGTCTTGTGTTTTGGCATCAATAACTTGAATTTCAACTTGCTCTAACACTAATTGTTTGACATCACTTAGGGTAATGTAGGAACTGGTGGCCGTATCGTACAAGCGGCGGTTGGGATATTTCTTAATCACACGTTTTTCATTGTTCATAATATTTTCCTCCGGAGTCTTTATATTCGTACTACTGGATCGAGCTGCGACTTTAGCATAAAAAGGTTTGTGCATCGCAGCTGTCATCTTACTGAAAAAACTTTGAAAACAAGGCGAATTTCTTTTGTGCGGTGCAATAATTTTGTTTGACGCTGCACGATTAGCCTGCCTACAATGGGCCTCTATGAATGCCGCCCACCTTGGCAACATTCATAGAGTTTATGCGTCCTGCCAATGTGTGTCGCGATTGTACTTGTGTGTTGTCGTATGTCGTCCTAGCTTAAATTAGGGCGATGAATAAATCGCTCTACTGCTTAGGAATGGGTCATCGTTAGAGAATGTGCTCTGGTTTCCCGCCCCCGCCAACCCCACTGTATCGGGGTTACTGATTAGCAGCGTAGTGCTTGGTAAGGTGCATCTCAACAGAATAGATCGCAAAGATCAAACAAATACCGTCACGGTTTCCGCTCAGCTAAAGGAGAAGTCATGTTTAATACCCCCGAACAGTTCACTAAAGTTTCTGCTAACGGCTTGCAAACTTTGTTGCGTTTTAGCGAAATTTCGCTCAATGGCTTGGAACGTCTGATTAAACTGCAGTTGGAAACTACCAAGCATACGCTGGAAGAACAAGCAAAATTGGCACAAGAATTTTCTTCTGTGTCCGACAACCAGGAAGCCATCAAACGTGTTAACCAATTGGCTGCGGCTTCGGTTGAGCAATTAGTGGCTGCTTCGCGCAACTTCTATGATGTGGTGTCTCAGACTCAAGGTGAGTTGTCCAAACTGGCTGAAGACAACCTGAGCGAGTTCAATAAAAACGTGGTCACCGTGTTAGATCAAATCGCACAAAATGCCCCTGCCGGCAGCGATACTGCAGTCAATGCCCTGAAATCTTCGATTGCTGCAACTGCCGCAGCGATGGACAGCATGACCAAAGCAGCCAAACAAGTGGCCGAATTTGCTGATACCAGCGTCAAGGCGGCCAGCACTGCCACTGCCGATGCAGTGAAAAACGCCAGCAGCAAAAAATAAGCCGAGCTTTCGTTAGGCCTACTAACCCGACTTCGGTCGGGTTTTTGTTTTTGTGGTGTGGTTTTGCTGCCAAAACGCTGTGGTATCCGATACGATAGCGTCAGATTGTGGTTTTTTAGAGAAAGGAGCGCGTGGAAAGTCGCCAATCCCGCTTTCTGCGCAGACAGTATGATCAAGATCAGCAGTGCATTTGATGCCGGTAGTATTGAAGTAATTGCCGCCGACGAATTTGAAGACATCCGCCTCCAATTACGGCCCGATTGTGCCGCCGATATTCGGCAATGGTTTTATTTTCGTGTGCAAGGGGCCGCTTATCAAAACTGCACACTGCGATTATTGAATGCAGCCGAGGCGGCCTATCCTGCTGGTTGGGAAGATTATCAAGCGATGGCTTCCTACGACCGCGTGAATTGGTTTCGGGTGCCCACTCGCTATGAATCCGGTCAACTGATTATTGAGCATACTCCTCTTGCTAATAGTATTTATTATGCTTATTTCGAGCCCTATTCTTGGGAACAACACCTGAATCTGATTGGTGAAGTCCAAAGTTCTGGCTTGTGTCAGGTGCACGACCTTGGCAGTACGATACAGGGTCGAGACATGAATCTGCTTACCATTGGCCACGAGGTGAGCTCTGACTACAAAATTTGGGTGATTGCACGCCAACACCCGGGTGAAACGATGGCAGAATGGTTTGTTGAAGGGTTATTACGGCGCTTACTCGATTGGCAAGACCCTTTGTCTCGTGCCTTATTAGATCGTGCAACCTTCTATGTGGTGCCGAATATGAATCCCGATGGGGCGGTAGCAGGTAATCTCCGCACTAACGCGGCCGGTGCCAATTTGAATCGTGAGTGGCAAACCCCGTCGCTGACAAACAGCCCAGAAGTGTTGTTGGTGCGCGATAAAATGCTAGAAACCGGCGTTGACTTGTTTCTTGATATTCACGGCGACGAAGCGTTGCCGTATGTATTTGTTGCCGGTTGCGAAGGTAATCCCAACTACAGCCCCCGTTTAGCTGGCTTAGAGCAGCTGTTCAAACAGGCCTTTATGCAAGCCAGCCCCGATTTCCAAATTGAACAAGGCTATGCTCTGGATGCGCCTGGGCAGGGTAATTTGACCATGGCCACCAATTGGGTTGGACAACAGTTCGATTGTTTGGCATTCACTTTAGAAATGCCATTTAAAGACAATGCTAACTTGCCGGATGATGATTATGGTTGGAATGGGCAACGTAGTTTGCGATTAGGCGAGGCAATTTTGCATCCGATTTATCAGGTATTAAATCAGCTACGCTAAAATTTTTGCCGATTGCTGCTTTGGCATATTGCGCTAAGCCGTATTTTTCTTTACATTGACGTTAATTTTGCTGCAATGCAAAAGACCACCACCGAACCGGCCCGTGGTCCTAACGTCAACTACCCAGTGACGATCCTTCCCTGTTGGGGGCATCCCCCGACAGAGTGCCGAGACTCGGTTAAGCGCCGTGTCTTTCGGGCGCAATCGTGCCCTGACGCTGTTCGCTGTTTGCGAACACCCGACGACACGTCATGTGCAAGGAGATAAAATCATGACAGAAAATATGACCCCTACTGCTAGCCAAGCTTCACCTCGCCGTTTGCGTCCTGCCCCTGCCGTGGCACGCTGTGAGGCCTGTGGTGAGCATTTTTCTTACACCATCGGCAACCATCGCATTTGCCCAGCCTGTCGTAGTATGCAAAGTTTCGAGCAAGCTCGCGCCCGCTTAGGCGATCAGGTCTTATTCATGTGATCGATACAAAACAAACGCCCCGCATCATGCGGGGCGTTTGTTTTGTTAGAACGTAAAACGCATCGACAGGTCGATGGCTTGCACATGCTTGGTGAGGCCACCGATGGAAATACGATCTACGCCAGTGGCAGCAATCTGACGCACAGTATCTAAATTGACATTACCCGAGGCTTCGAGTTGAGCACGCCCATTGGTGAGTGCAACAGCTTGGCGCAGTTGTGAATTATCCATATTGTCGAGCAAAATCAGCGTAGCACCGGCGGCTAAGGCTTCGGCCAATTCCTCGTGGTTTTCCACTTCAATTTGAACGGGAATATGCGGCGGAATGTCGCGTTTGGCTTGTGCTAACGCAGCACTGATGCTGCCTGCTGCTAAAATATGATTTTCCTTAATCAAGACGCCATCGTACAAACCAACGCGCTGATTCGCCCCTCCGCCCACTGTGACCGCATATTTTTGTGCTAAGCGCAGGCCGGGCAATGTTTTACGGGTGTCCATAATCTGGCAGGGCAGCTCGGCAATCGCATCAACATAGCGACGTGTTTCGGTGGCGGTGGCTGATAAGGTTTGTAAGAAATTCAGCGCACTGCGTTCTGCGGACAGCAAAGCACGTGCAGGGCCTTTAATGTGACAGAGTGTTGTATTCGCTGTTTGTGTTGAACCCTCGGCCACATGCCAATCTATTTCGCATGTGGAATTGAGCTGGCGAAAGCATTCGTTAAACCATGCTTGGCCGCACACCACTAGGGATTCTCGGGCGATGACTTGTGCATGCCCTTGTCGATCAGCGGGAATCAGTGAAGCCGTGACATCACCACTGGCAATATCTTCTGTCAGTGCTTGAGCCACTTGCGCGGCAATAAGATGAAAAGCAGGAAGAGAAGCAGTCATGTTTTTGTATCAGAAGCAAAAAACGGATTGTATGCCATAGTTTGAGACGCTTTGCAGTATTGTGAGAGCCACATTATGAATTTCCCCGCCCATTTTTTTGATGCTTCCACGCAATATCTCGCTCTATTGCTGGTGTGTTTAGTATTGTTAAAAGCCGTGTGGTCAATCCAATGGCGTAAATTAGACGCACGTGCTTTAAATGCATGGATGGGGGCGTGTGTTGTCTTGATGCTATTGTGGTCGCTGAAAGGTGGGTTTCAGCCTGGGTTGGCTTATCACTTACTCGGCGCCAGTGCCTTTACCCTATTAGCTGGGCCGGCGATGGCTTTGTTGGGGATGGCGATTGTATTGGCGGCGGTAACGGCCTATGGCATGGCTGATTGGTGGGCGTTTGGCCCGAATTTTTTGGTGATGGCAGGGGTGCCTGTGTTAATCACCCGCTATGGCCTGCAACTGGCACAAAAACATCTGCCTGCTAACTACTTTATTTATATTTTCTTTAACGCTTTCTTTACAGGTGGGGTCAGTATGTTCTGTACTGGCCTCAGTGGTGTGTCTACTTTGGCCCTGGCTGGCGCTTATCCCGTTGACTATCTGTTTGGTGATGCGCTGGCCTTTTACTTTTTATTATCGTGGTCAGAAGCGTTTACCACTGGGTTGTTGATTGCGATTGTCGTCGTTTACAAACCACATTGGATTATTACCTTTGATGATCGCCGGTATCTCTATGACAAGAAAGATGGCGGCGGTTAAAGGTGTGATCAGTCGCGGGGCCTGAGCCCCGAGCAAGGTTAAAGCTTGGTCAGCCACAGCAAAAAAGGGACAAGCACGGCAGTGATGACACCATTCAATCCCATCGCCAACCCCGCAAAAGCACCTGCGCCTGCCGAGATTTGAAAAGCCCGCGCCGTACCAATGCCGTGGCCGGCAATGCCAGTGCTGAAACCCAAGACGATGTCACTGTCCCACTTCCAACGTTGTAGCAAAGGGACACTTAAAACACAGGCCAACATACCGGTCAAAATCACTAGGACGGATGCTAACTGTGGTACGCCACCGATATGTTCCGCAATGCCCATTGCAATCGGTGTGGTCACTGAACGTGGGGCAAGGGTAAGCAACAGCTCCCGATCCAAACCAAATAACATGCCACTGCCTACGCCGCTGATAATCCCAACACTGCCCCCAATAAGCAGGGCGATTAACAATGGCCCAAGCGCTTTTTGTAAGCGCGGGAGTTGGGCATAGAGCGGAACAGCAAGGGCGACGGTGGCGGGGCCAAGTAAGAAATGAATATACTGCGCGCCAGAAAAATAGGTCGTGTATGACGTACCCGTGGCAAGCAATAATGTAATGATGAAGCTGTTGGACAAGATGATGGGGTTAGCCAGCGGATGACCTTTGCAGTGGCGATTGAGTGTTACCATGCCGCGAAAAGTCAGTAATGTGATAAATAACCATGTCAACGGCGACTGTAAGATAAATTGCCATGTAGTCATGCTTTCCCTCCCCATTTACGCAAGCGCCGTAACCGGTGACGTGCCAGTAATAGTTTCAAACTGCCAGCTGTGGCTAAATGGGTGGCAAATAAAGCAACCAACAACGTAATCGTCAGCGGCCAAAAAGCACGTTCTAGCAAATCCAGATACTGAATGACCCCCACCCCTGCTGGTACAAACAAAAGTCCTAACCATCCCATCAACTTCGGGACATTTTCACCCAAAAAATGTGGAATACCCCGTCGAATCATCAGGGTTAAAAATAAAAACAACATACCTAACACTGGCCCCGGAATCGGTAGCCCCAGCGCATGACTGACGACTTCGCCAAACCATTGGTAAGCGACAAGTACAATTAAAGTTTCTAACATGGCGATAAAATAGAGCGAAAAGCAGAAAATTGCCGTTAAAAATGGCTTAGGTCAAACTTTTTAAGTGCTGGGTAATTGGTATGACCAAAACTTTTGCTGACACCTATTCTTCTTCGAATAGGTGGGAGTGACTAGCTAAGAATAGATTCTAGGTGGTTAAGAGGGAGTGCGGTGGATCGTTTGACTTCATGCAGCACAAAGCTGGATTTGACATCTGCAACACCGGGATGTTGTAGGAGTTTATCCATCACAAAGCGAGAGAAGTGTTCCAAATCTTCGAAATACACTTGCAGTAAATAATCCATCTCGCCGGTCATCGCGAAACAGTTAATCACTTCTTGCCAATGAGAGACCGCCTCTGAAAATTGTTTTGCGTAGGTGGTGCCACGTTTTTCCAAACTGACCCGAACAAAGGCCTGCAACCCCAACCCGAGGCGAGCGGGTTCGAGCAGTGCAACATATTGTCGAATCACGCCTGATTCTTCGAGCTGTTTCAATCGGCGTAGGCAAGGAGAGGGGGAGAGAGCAACGGTTTCTGCGAGTTCGACATTGCTTAAGCGGCCATCGCGTTGCAGCGTGGCAAGAATTTTTAAGTCGGTTTTGTCAAAGTGTTGCGCGGGCATTTTATCGCTCTTCTAAGATGAGTTCTCGATATTTTAATCTATCTTGGAGGCAATAATATCAATTTCGTGCAATAAAGTTGCCATCAACTTCAACAACTATTCACCAATTTTCAAGGCATTAGCCCAAGTCAGGGCTTCGATTTGTGCCAAGCTGACCCATTCTGGACAAAATCCCTCGGCTTCGATGATGTCAAAACTACAACCCAAGCGGTGTTCATTTTCGTTTTCAACAGCCTCTGCCACATTCAAGTATGGTACTAAACACCCTCGGCGCGACAACAGCGCATAAGAAATATGGGTCGATAACCCGGGAATCTGCCGTAATAAGGCTTCAATTGGCATACCAAGTAAGACCGGCGCTAATGACAATACACCACACAGAAAAGCTTCATCAGCTAAATCGGGGCGTGTTTCTTGTGCCAGTCGTTCCATCAAGCGGGCGCGGGCGGCGGCAGTGCGGAAAAGTGGGGTGGGTGTGGAATTGCCGTGGTCGTCGACATAGAGCAAAAGCTGTAACCATCGCGCAATTTGTTTCCGACCAAGCAAGGTAATGGCTTGCATAATAGAATGGATACGCGTCCCGTAGCCATAGTGTGCAGAATTGGTCAGGCGTAATAAATTTACCGTGAGGCTAGGGTCGGATTTAATCGTCAGTTCAATATCTTGGGTGCTGCTGTTGTCGTCATTTAATAGCGCGAGTAATCGCATGATGGTCAGTCGCGCTGGACTCAACCCTTGACCACTGAGCACAGAGGGTTTGGCAAAGAAATAACCTTGGAAATAGGAAAAGCCCAGTGCGCGACACATCTCGGCTTGTTCGCGCGTTTCAACGCGCTCGGCCAAAAAGCGTGCCCCAAAGTGGCGCAATTGGTTTAACAATGGCAGTAATGTGCTTTCTTTGCCGGGTACCAGAGGAATTTTAATAATGTCGGCGAGCTCAAGAATCGGATCCCACGCGGGGTCGTAGTGTTCAAGGTCATCAACTGCAATTAAAAAACCTGCTTTTTTTAATTCGGCACACCGTTTGGCGAGGGCAGGGCTTGGTGTTACGTGTTCTAGTACCTCTAATACCACTTGCTGTGCTGGTAAGAGACGGATCACCTCTTCAAACAAAAAGGCTTCGTTGACATTCACAAAGCCTTTATAGCTACCTAGCAAATTCCCCATCGACAGCTCACAAAAAGCGTTGACGATGACTTGTGCTGTGGCCTGAAAGTCATTCGTTACCCCAGCGTGTAAACCAACTTGGCGTCTGAACAACAGCTCGTAGCCAAATAGACGAAAAGCACTGTCTAAAATTGGCTGTCGCCCAACAAAAATCGGCTGGCGGATTTTGGGGTCGGAGATTACTGTTGTCATAGAATTACCTTTGCACGAGGGAGCAAATCAAAAGACTTCGCCGATCAACTAAAACAACAATGGCATCCTGAAGCATAATGACGAAAGCAATCTCTTGCAACAAAAATACAAAACTTTATGCCACTATAAATTGTTACCTGCTTGCGCTGTCTTTGTCTGGTAATCTGTGGCAGATGCCACTGAAAAAACTTTTTTGAAAAAAGGCTTGACGGCAAAACCGAGTTCGGGTTTAATACGGTTCTCGCTGCTGCAGCGCAGTAAGCGAAACGGCCAATTAGCTCAGTTGGTAGAGCAGCG
Source organism: Aquaspirillum soli (assembly GCF_054781915.1). Taxonomy (NCBI): domain Bacteria; kingdom Pseudomonadati; phylum Pseudomonadota; class Betaproteobacteria; order Neisseriales; family Aquaspirillaceae; genus Aquaspirillum; species Aquaspirillum soli. The sequence goes on from NZ_BAAGTM010000001.1 coordinate 181,192, forward strand.
GATTGAAAATCCGCGTGTCCGTGGTTCGATTCCGCGATTGGCCACCAGAATACAACGCCCGACTTTTTACTAAGTCGGGCGTTTTTCTTTGTCTGTTGGTTTCTCAATATGTTGTGGTTTCTATTTTTGCTGTCCGCTTGCTATTTATAGAACAATCAGTCTATTATTTTCGTCATGAACGACTCAGCCTCTTTTCCGATCCGTCGGCGTGGGCGGCCTGCTAAGCGGGTTGCTGATCGCTTTGAAACACGCGAAGCCTTGATTCGCTGTGGTGTGGCGGTGTTAACGGAAAAAGGGTTTGCCGCCACTGGTATTGATGAAATTTTGAAACAGCTCGGTGTCCCAAAAGGCTCTTTCTATCATTACTTTGCCAGCAAAGAAGCGTTTGGTCAGGCGGTGATTGCGGCCTACGCTGATTATTTTGCGCGCAAGTTAGAGCGCTGTTTGACTGATGACAGTCGCCTACCCTTGCAACGCCTTGCTAATTTTATTGATGAAGCCTGTGCGGGGATGGCACGTTATCAATTTCGCCGTGGTTGTTTGATTGGTAATTTAGGTCAGGAAATGGCGGTATTGCCCGAGGCTTTTCGTGAACAGCTCGAGGCGGTGTTTCAAGATTGGCAAGGGCGTGTCGCGGATTGTCTACAACAAGCGCAACAGCACGACCAATTATCTGAGACGGTGGATTGTCAACAATGGGCGGCATTTTTTTGGATGGGCTGGGAAGGTGCGGTATTGCGTGCCAAATTAGTCGCCAATGAAGCTCCGCTGCGGCAATTCGCACAGGTATTTTTTGCCGCTTTAAGCCGGTAAATTTTTTTGCCTATTTTAAGACGACCGGTCTAAAAATAGATTGCTGTTCTACATAGAGGAGAAACCATGTTTAACGCTGTGGTAGTGGATAAGGTGGATGGCCAATATCAAACGGCCATTCAAACAGTAGATGACAGCCGTTTACCCGAGGGGGATGTCACCGTCGCCGTTCGCTATTCAACCTTGAACTATAAGGATGGTCTGGCGATCACTGGCAAAGGGCCGGTGGTGCGTAAATTCCCGATGGTGGCGGGGATTGATTTAGTGGGGACAGTTGAAGAAAGCCAACATCCAGAAATCGCTGTCGGTAGCGACGTTATTTTGAACGGCTGGGGGGTGGGTGAAACACACTGGGGCGGTTTGGCACAACGGGCACGGTTAAAGGGCGATTGGTTAATTCCGTTGCCTGCTGGCTTAACACCACAACAAAGCATGGCGATCGGCACCGCTGGTTATACCGCGATGTTATGTGTGATGGCCCTACAAAAACAGGGTGTGACACCCGAACAAGGTGAAATCGCGGTCACTGGGGCAAATGGTGGCGTTGGCACCGTGGCGATTGCGCTCTTGGCACAAGCCGGTTATCGCGTGGTGGCTATCACTGGCCGACCACAAGAGAGCGAATTTTTATATCAATTGGGGGCAAGCGAGGTTCTCGACCGCCAAGACTGGAATGCCCCCGGCAAGCCCTTAGCGCGTGAGCGTTGGGCGGGGGCGATTGACACCGTTGGCAGCCATACCCTTGCTAATCTTTGCGCCAGCATGCGCTATCGTGGTGTTGTTGCGGCGTGTGGCTTGGCACAAGGGATGGATTTTCCTGCTTCGGTAGCGCCGTTTATTTTGCGTGGTGTGACCTTGGTGGGGGTGGATAGCGTGATGGCACCGCGTGAAGAACGTTTGCTGGCATGGCAACGATTGGCACAAGAATTAGACTTGAACAAACTGGCGGCATTGAGTCGTGAAATTGGTTTGAGTGAGGTGATCGCGACGGCAGAGCAACTGTTGGCGGGCCAAGTGCGTGGTCGTGTGATTGTTGATGTTAACCGTTAAGAAAGAAACCCCATGTCTGCAGCCATTAGCCGTTTTGCTGTACCTGATTTGAACGAAGTGCCTGAGGATATTCGGGCTCGTATTGTAGCAGTGCAAGAAAAAGCCGGTTTTGTACCAAATGTGTTTTTGATGTTAGCTCACCGTCCGGCAGAGTTTCGCGCTTTTTTTGATTATCACGATGCTTTGATGGAGAAACCCAGCAGTTTGAGCAAAGCCGAGCGCGAAATGATTGTGGTGGCAACTTCTGCCGCAGGCCAATGTTTATATTGTGTTGTGGCGCATGGTGCCGTATTGCGAGTGCGAGCAAAAGATGCGCTGTTGGCCGATCAATTGGCAACCAATTATCGCAAAGCCAATTTGACCGCCAAACAAAGAGCCATGCTCGACTTTGCCATCAAGCTCTCTACCCGAGGCGGTGAAATCGAAGAAGCTGATTTTGCGCTATTGCGTGAGCAAGGGTTTGATGACGAGGCGATTTGGGATATTGGTGCGATCACCGCATTTTTTGCCATGAGCAATCGCTTGGTACACCTCACCGGCACCCCACCAAACGAACCGTTCTATTTAATGGGGCGCGTGGCTAAGGCCTAATTAGGCTGTGGTATCGGCCTGTTGCAATTCAGCTAATAACTGCTGGCAGGCCGCTACCGCTGCTGGAAAATCTAGCTCGTTCATCGCTTTTTGCCAGTCATGCCAAGCGGCAAGGTTGGGTGGAGGGAGATGCTGACAGAGCTGTTGATATTGATCCCACGCGGCAAGGTTATTTTGTTCTAACAAGGGCAAAATCTCGCTAAGGCCTTGTTGTAATTGCTGCTGTTGTGCTGTGGTAAGGGTGCTTTCTACGCTGGTGGTGGCTGAGGTCTGATGACTGGCCAAATATTGCTGCAACCCAGTTAGCGTCTGTTGCAAGAGTGTGGCGAGGGCCGCTTGTGCGGTTGGCCAATCGGATAATTTACCGTCTTGTTTAAGTTCTGCTTCGAGCACTGCCGCCTGTGAAGACAAGGCATATGCGCCCAACGTGGCCGCTAAGCCCTTGAGCGTGTGTAATAGCCGCTGTGCCGTCGCGGTGTCTTGTTGAGTCAGGGCCATTGCTACGTGTTCAATACAATGCTGTTGATCTTCGATAAAACGCTCAATGAGGGTAAGAAACAGATCTATCGAAAGCTGTAACCGCTGTCGTGCCATATCGGGATCAAATACCGTGGTGGCAGTGGTTGGGGTGGCTGTGATAGCGGTCGGGATGGGTGTCGGTACGGGTGTCCAGCTAGTGATTTTGCTACTGCAGTAGCGTTGGATAGTTTGCACCAATTCATCAAGATCAATCGGCTTGCCAACATGGTCATTCATGCCTGCGGCAAGACAGGCTTCGCGATCAGAAGAAAATGCATTGGCAGTCATGGCAATCACCGGCAAGGCTTGATTTCCCATGTCTTGTCTTAAGACACGCGTGGCGGTGTAACCGTCCATTTCTGGCATCTGTACATCCATTAACACTACATCAAATGGCCTGACTTGTTGCCGAATCGCTTCTAAACCTAGCTTGCCATTGTTAGCCAATTCGACTTTTGCCCCTTCTTGGCTAAGCAATTCGCGGGCAATTTGTTGGTTAATACTGTTGTCTTCCACCACCAAAATATGCAAGCCACTCAGTCGTTGCACACGTTGTGTCGGGCTGAGGGCAGGGGTACGGCTACCATAGTTGGCTTCTGCTACCGCATCAAACAGCATCGAGGGCGTCACCGGTTTACTGAGAAACGCATGGATGACTTCCGGATGTTGGTTGGCACGGGAGGCAAGTTGTTCACGGCCATAGGCCGTGACCATCATAATCAAACGGGTATTGGTATGGCACAAAGGATGTAAAGCAGTGGCGGTGTCCCAGCCATCTTTGGTCGGCATCTGCCAATCAATAAACACGGCATCAAAGCGTAAATCACTGTGTTTGACCAAGGCGATTGCTTGATCGCCACTGTGCGCCTGATGGGCTTGCCAACCAAACCGACTTGCCATCCGGCTTAATAAATCGAGGGCACCGCTGTTGTCATCGACAAATAACACCCGTAATCCTTGATGAGCTTGTGAAGGTAGCCGACTGGCGATGGCATTGCTCTCTTGCTGGTTGAGCGGAAAAGACAAGGTGAAATGAAAACAGCTGCCCTGATTGAGCACACTGTTAACGCTAATTTCGCCGCCCATCAACCCAACCAGACGTTGGCTAATCGCCAACCCAAGGCCAGTACCACCAAAGCGGCGAGTGGTGGACGCTTCTGCCTGTGAAAAGCCTTCAAAGATAAACGCTAGCTTATCTTCGGCAATGCCAATACCGGTGTCTTGTACTGAAAACGCGATTGTCACTTGTTCGGTATCTTGTTCTACGACCACCAACCTAACGACAACTTCACCATGTTGAGTGAATTTCACACTATTACCGGCTAAGTTGAGCAAGACCTGTTGCAAGCGCAAGGCATCACCGCACAGCGCATGAGGCAAGGCTGGATCGAGGTCGAATAACACCTCGACTTCTTTCTTGTTGCCGAGTGCCGCAGATAAAACCACCGACAAATTGCGTAGCACCTGATCGAGACGGAAGGGGGCGGATTCAAGTTCGAGTTTGCCCGCTTCGACTTTAGAAAAATCCAGAATATCGTTCAAAATCCCCAATAAAGACCGCGCTGCGGCCTCTGCTTTGGTGGCATATTCTTGTTGTTGTCCATCTAGCGCGGTGCGTTGTAGCAGTTGCAACAAGCCCAAGACCGCATTCATCGGGGTTCGAATCTCATGGCTCATATTGGCCAAAAACAAGCTTTTTGCTTCGCTGGCGCTTTCTGCCTCATGGGTCCGGCGGCGTAAAATATCGGCATCAAACTGTCGTTGTTGTTCGTATTGATGGCGGCGGTGTTGAATCCAAGCCAGCCCAGCACCAGTCGAGAACACTAACAAGCCAAACACCAGACACAGCCGTTTTACATTGCCCCACCAGCTAACAAAGGCCAGTTCATAATCACGCGTCGCGGCAACGACTAAACTTTTATTGAGTTGTAAAAAATCAGGATTCACTGACCGCATTGCAATAAAACGTCGTTCACCAGTGGCGTACACTTTCCCCTGCATCACGCTATGGCTGCGGCCACTGGCGCGATGTTGACTAAAAAAAGAGCCTTCGGTGTCTAAACGTAAACCTGCCATGCCAGGCCGAGGCGGTACCATCAAAAACTGTATGCCATCTTCGTGGGCAATTGAGGTCCACATATCTGGCGTGTTACGAACTGAGTCGAGTAAAAAAGAGAACTCTTCTGGGTCGAGTGTGGCTGACACAATACCATCAAAAAAACCATCTTCATCCGGCACCATTTTCACCACATTCATGGCAAAAACACCTAATACGGTTTGGAACGGTGGGTTGAGATAGAGTTTCTCGATATTGGGTTCGCGTCGAACAGTGCGGAAATAATCCCGTTTAGCAAAATTCATCCCAATCAATTCGGTTCGATTCGAGGCCCAGACAATCCCATCTGGCTGAATCACCATAAAAGTTCGTACCCCCGGCATGGCATCAGCAAAAGCACGCAGGCGGCGATTGGCCAATTCACGGCCATGGGGTTGCCTGTTCCAATAGTGAATATCGGTGCGAATGGCAATCAGGGCGCGGTTGACGGCTTCGAGTTGGCGGGTGATGCTGGCCTCAATCACACGGGTTTGTGCATCAAGCCGTTGCTTCTCGGCGTCTTCGATCTGCTGTCGGTCGAGATACAGAAAATAACCTAATGCCGCCGCCAACACCGTCAGCAATAAAAATAAGCTTAACCATTCGAGATGTTGTTTCTTCTCGAGAGAAGCTGATGGCAGAGGATTGAGGGAAGCGGAGGTCGGCATAGGCGGGGGGTCGCTATCGTAATCAAAACACGGGCGGATAGATAAGCCACTATTATGCTGAAAAACTTAACTTTTTGTGTAAGTTGATAAATAAAGTCCACTAAAAATAGCGATCATGCCGAAGAAATGATAAAAATGTAAAAATTCGTTAAGAAAAAGTGTGGCTAATCCAGCGACAAACAGCGGCATTAAGTGCACAAAGGCGGCGGCTTTCGCGGGGCCAATTTGGCCGACGCCATAGTTGTAAAACAAATAAGCCAATACCGACGGGAAAGTGCCGACATAGGCAAAGGTGGCCCATGTCGCCAAACCTGCAACCGGGGTTCGCCCTGCGAGAAACTCATTGAGAAAAAACGGCAGCAACAACACACTACCCACCGCAGTCAGTGCGCCAAGTAACCCAAGACGGTCGATGCGAGTGTCTAAGCCACGCAACAATAAGGTATATAAGGCCCAAGAAATCATGGCATTAAATACAATCACATCGCCACGATTGAGGTCGAGTGCCAACAGCCGCGCCATTTCGCCATGCGAAATAATCACCAACACCCCAGCAAACGACAAGCCCATACCTATCCCCTGCCGTACGCTCATGCTTTGTTTAAACCACAGCGCACCAAAGAGCGCGGTCAGAATGGGGATAAAAGAATTTAATAGTGCGGCGTTGGTGGCGGTGGTGTATTGCACACCGGTATAGAGCAACGAGTTATACCCCGCGATACCAAATACTGCCAATGCCAACACCCGCCACCGTTGCGCCCACAACAGATGGCGATCACGCCAAGAGAGTCGTAAGGCGAAGGGGGCCAATACACTACAAGCCAGTACCCAACGACCAAACGATAATGTCATCGGTGGAATAGCGCCTTGCATGGCGCGGGCGATCACCACATTGCCCGACCAAAACAGTGCCGTGAGGGTTAATAATAGGTAAGCGAGGGAGGCGGTTTGAGGTTTTTTCATGCAAATTTCCCAAAAAACCGCGCTCCCCCTTCACCCGCTCTCGTGTTAGGACGGGGAGGATTCTGCCGTAGCAGGTTTGAGCGCGGCGGTCGTCGTGGCAGCAACAGCGGCTTCTGCGTCTGTTGTGGCACTGGGTTGTTGATGGGCTTTTAACCATTCCAAATGTTCGGCGATGGCATAGCACAAATCGCGAGTGCCTTCGCTCGATAGGGCTGAAACGGTGAAATAACGTGGCCGCTGTGGATCGTATTCTGCAAAAGACTCCACTGGGCTGCGATCAAAACCATAGGCGGTTAAGAAAGCATCAATGCGCGCTTGCTGTTCTTCTTCTGGAATCATATCCAGTTTGTTCAGGACCAGCCAGCGAGGTTTTTGGTACAGCGTTTCATCATATTTACGCAATTCATTCACGATGGCGTGTGCTTCGGCCACCGGATCGACGTTTTCGTCAAAGGGTGCTAAATCGACGACGTGTAATAATAAACCGGTACGGGCCAGATGTTTTAAGAAACGATGTCCTAAACCGGCGCCTTCTGCCGCCCCTTCAATCAAGCCGGGAATATCCGCCACCACAAAACTGCGGTTTTCATCTAAGCGCACCACACCTAAATTAGGATGCAGGGTGGTGAAAGGATAATCCGCCACTTTGGGGCGCGCCGCTGAAATCGACCGAATCAAAGTCGATTTGCCAGCATTCGGCATCCCTAATAAACCAACATCCGCCAAGACTTTCAGTTCTAAGCGCAGCGAACGAATTTCACCTGCTTCACCGTGGGTGAATTGGCGTGGGGCGCGGTTGACCGATGATTTAAAGTGGATATTACCCAAGCCACCCTTGCCGCCTTGCGCTAACACCACGCGTTCGCCGTGTTTGGCTAAGTCGGCCAGTTGTTGTCCGGTGTCGGCATCAACAATCACCGTGCCGACTGGCATCCGCAGCTCAATATCATCACCGCCTTTGCCATAACAATCTGCACCACGGCCATTTTCGCCATTTTTCGCGATGTATTTTTTAACAAAACGGTATTCAACCAGCGTGTTGATATTTTCATCAGCCACCGCGACGACACTACCACCACGCCCACCGTCGCCGCCATCGGGGCCGCCTCGTGGGACAAATTTCTCACGGCGCATACTGGCCGAGCCGTTGCCACCCTTACCAGCCATGACTTCAATTCGTGCTTCGTCAATAAACTTCATGTTCATCCTCTGTATCGACTTCAGCCTCTGAAACCACCGCTCGATGCCAAGCGCCACGCCACCGTGAGTGCTGAAATCAGTAAAAACAAAAAAGCCCTATCGTGAGGATAGGGCTTAGAACAGCTGTCTGGAAGCTGAATTACGCAGCAGCTTCTTCGCCAGTGTAAGGGGTCACAAACACAGTTTTGCGTTTGTTAGCACCTTTGACTGCAAAAGAGACGTAACCGTCAACTTTTGCAAACAAGGTGTGGTCTTTACCCATACCGACGTTATCACCAGCGTGGAAACGAGTGCCACGTTGACGAATGATGATGGAACCAGCGGGGATCAACTCGCCGCCGTAAACTTTGGTACCCAGACGTTTTGCCTGTGAGTCGCGACCGTTACGTGAACTGCCGCCTGCCTTTTTATGTGCCATGTGTATACGCTCCTGAGATTACTTGGAAATCGCGTCGATGCGAATTTCGGTGTAGTTCTGGCGATGGCCTTGATGCTTTTGATAGTGCTTACGGCGACGCATTTTGAAAATGCGGATTTTTTCGCCGCGGCCGTGAGAAATCACGGTAGCTTGAATCGAGGCGCCTGCAACCAGTGGGGTGCCGACTACAACCTGTTCGCCGTCGGCAACCAACAACACCTCGTTCAAGGTGATTTGGCTGTCGATGTCTGCAGGTATCTGTTCTACTTTAAGTTTTTCGCCGATGGCAACTTTGTACTGTTTGCCACCAGTTTTTACGACCGCATACATGACTGGTACTCCATGAGAATAAAAAATCTCGCCACGTTGAGCGAGAAAAAAAGCATTGTACGCAAGTGCCTGAATTCGGTCAAATTTCTGCGCCAAGAGTCGCCGGTTTTCCTTGTAAGCACGCCTGCTTCAGGTAGCGATATTCGGCCTATTGGCGGTTTTCTGCTATGATTGCGCGGTTTTTTGTTCATAGGATGCGGGCTGTGTCGGCACCGTTGTTTCGCTCTCTGATTGCTGAAGATATGCATGCGGTTGATCGCGTCATCCGCGCGCGCCTCTATTCAGATGTGGTTCTGATTCGTCAGGTCGCTGAATACATTATTGGTGCCGGTGGTAAACGCCTGCGGCCAGCCTTGGTATTGCTGTCGGCGCAAGCCTGCGGTTTACAAGGCCCTGTCGCACACGAGCTGGCCGCCATGATCGAATTTATTCACACCGCGACTTTGTTGCATGATGATGTGGTTGACGAATCGGATTTGCGCCGAGGTCGAGAAACCGCTAACGCGCTGTTTGGCAATGCTGCCAGCGTGCTTGTCGGCGATTTTCTCTACACTCGTGCTTTTCAAATGATGGTCAGCTGTCACGATATGCGTATCTTAGAAGTGATGGCCGAAGCCACCAACATCATTGCGGAAGGCGAGGTATTGCAGTTGTTAAATATCGGTAACACCGATATTGATGAACAACAATATCTGCAAGTCATTCAATATAAAACGGCAAAACTGTTTCAAGCGGCGGGGCGTGTTGGCGCGTTGGCAGCGAAAGCCGATGAATCCCATATCCAAGCGCTTGCCGATTACGGTATGTATTTGGGGACGGCATTCCAGATTATTGATGATGTGCTGGATTACTCGGGTGATGCGGGCACGATTGGTAAATCCCTCGGCGATGACTTGGCCGAAGGTAAACCCACGTTGCCGTTGATTTATGTGATGCGGCAAGGTGAAACGGCAGATGCCGAGTTGGTGCGGGACGCATTGCAAAATGCCAGCCGTGACCACTTCGATGCCGTGTTAGCTGCGGTTCACCGTTCGGGTGCGTTGGCTTATGCCCGTCAACAGGCCGAGGCCGTCGCAGCCAAGGCGATTGCAGCATTGGCAGTGATTCCAGACAGTCCGGTTAAAACCGCGATGCAAGAACTGGCTCAACTGGCAGTCAATCGCGACGCCTAAACCCAAGTAGTACGAATCATCATAAAAAACGCCGCCCCGTAACAGGGCGGCGCGTTTGTTAAGCGTGGGCGTGTAGCTGTAATGCGGGTTGTCTGCCTGCGGCAATCGCAAGCAAGCGGTCGATATTTGGGTGTTTACCCGGAGATAAAATCGCATCTAGCGTGTGTTCTGCATACAGTTTCAGTCCGGCTTTTGCTGCTTCGCGATCAATCACGCCATAATGCCGATGTAAATAGGCATACACTTTCCACGAACCGGCTTGTCCCGCTTTATTTTCCAGAGTGAAACCCGCGCAATTCAGTTGGTGTGGGGCTTCTAGTTTGCTGGGTAGGGGTTCTGTGGTCAGCAGCGGCAAAATGTCGCTAAAGGGTTTCCCTTGTAAACTGGCGCTATAGACCACCCCTTCTTCCTCGGTTTGTCGTGATAAACGCACATTGCCTTCGACTAAATAGCTTTGGCTCATCTGGCGGAAAAGCGGCGTACCGGAAACACGCAAACTCTCGAACAACACCATTTCGCGTGTAACCAGATAAATGCCTTCTTGTTCATAGCGGCGCAGCGCGGTTTGGTAATCGTGTTCGCTACGCGAAGCAATGCAATCGCTGACGATAAACACGGTTTTACCTAATGCTTTTAGTTCAAGGGCGGTTTGCAATACGCAAACATGCGCTTCCATGCCACATAACACCACCTGTGGCCGTTCTAACAGGCTGCTTGGCAGACAATCGGCAGCAACACAAGAAAAGTGCATTTTTTCTACCACCGGTGCATCCGGCGCACATTCGCGTATTGCGGCTACGGTATGGCCAATCCCTTTTGGATATTGCTCGGAAAACACCACCGGCAAATTGGCATCCACCGCCGCTTTAATCAGTTTTCTGACTTGTGTGACGTGGTTTTGTGGGTCGTGAATGGCTGGGAGTAATTTTTCTTGAATATCAACCACAAGTAATGTGGCTTGATTGACGTCGATTAGCATGTGATGTCCCTCATCAAAATGGCGCTCTGTACCGAGCCGCTGGTAAAAGTTAGAATAATAGTCGTGCCGAGGTCTCTATAGTTCAATGGATAGAACGAGGTCCTCCTAAGACCTAAATCTGGGTTCGATTCCCGGTGGAGACGCCAAACCTGCTACGCAGCGTGTTGGTTTCGGCAAACATCAGATCATATCTTGCCTTAAACATCGCCAAATTTCCCCGTTTTTGCCGCACAAATCAAAGCAACATCCTGCAAGGCACAGCCGTATTGCTGGATAAGTTTACGGTTTTTGCAAACATCGGTCATAAAAAATTGCTTTCGCACGTCATCTCTGAAACACTTGGCATTCGTTTTCTATTCTTCTGTTTGTTGAGCCAACGATGAGCCAAGTTCTACAACCGCGTCCACAGACCGCCGCCGCCCCTCTCTCTTCGCTTTCGCCCGAAGCCGCCAGTTTTAAAACTAAACTACAACGCCTGTTGGCTTTGTTAAATCAGGGTTTGGTTGAGCGTGAGGGAGTGTTAAAAGCAGCATTGTTAACCGTATTAGCCGAGGAAAATCTGGTGTTGGTTGGCCCGCCGGGGACTGGGAAAAGTTTGGTTGCGCGGCGAATTGCACAAGTCTTAAGTGATGATCAAGATGGGCATGATTATTTTGAATATCTGCTCACCAAATTTTCGACACCAGAAGAATTATTCGGCCCACTTTCTATTACCGAATTAAAAGCCGACCGTTTTAAGCGCAATACTCAGGGCTATTTACCCACTGTCAATGTGGCTTTTTTAGATGAAATTTTTAAAGCCAGTTCTTCTATTCTCAATGCGTTATTAACGATTCTTAACGAGCGCATGTATCACAACGGCGCTCAAGCCCAAACTGTTCCTTTACAGGCGTTAATTGCTGCTTCGAACGAATTACCCACCGATGATGAGGCTTTAGGTGCTTTATATGATCGGTTTTTGGTGCGTATTTTTGTGGATTATGTCAGTGAAGATCGTTTTGAACTGTTATTCAATACAACGACAGAACCCGAGTTTGCGCCGGAAGATCGTTTAACACGGCATGAAATAGCGCGCTTACGTCAGGCTGCGAAAACTGTCACGATTCCAAATGATATTGTTCAAGGTATCCAAAGTATTTGGCAACAACATAAACAAGCCTTTCAAGAAGATGTGCGTGAAAGTTTATCTGATCGCCGCTTGAAAAAAATTATTAAATTGCTACGGGTTTCTGCGGCCAGCAATGGTCGGCGCGAGGTAGATTTGTCTGATGTGTTGTTGTTGAAAGATTGTTTGTGGAACCACCCCGATAATGCACCCAAAGTCCGAGAGATCATTACATCGACTTTGAAAGGCCTAAGCCGCTTGGTGCCGATGGACAAAGAGAAAAATATTCCGGTTTATGAAGTGGATAGCGATGGTGAAATACTCAATGAGCCTAATTTTACATCCTTAATTTTAAAACAGTATCTGACAGGTATTCATGGACATGGTGATGTAATTGAAGTTTTTGTGAAAGTTGGTGATATCGTACATCGAGATGATAGACTAATTACAGTAGAAACCGATAAAGTTGTTGTGGAAGTTACTGCTGAGTATTCAGGTGTAGTGAAAGAAGTGAAAGTTGGAGTTGGAGATAAAATTAATACTGATGATTTAATTTTGATTTTGGAAAAAAATGAATCTCAGCCTTTCTCTGCTATAAACACGTCCTCCTGTAAAATTAATACCATCGTGAAAGGTTTTGTCGGCAGTGGCATGGCTGACGATCCGCTGTTAATTCGTTCGGTGGAAGATTTTATGGATTTGGCGCGTGCGGATGTCGGACAAAAAGGCTATCACTTCCGCCAAACAGCCGACCTAGATTTTTCAGCGATTAGTCATTGGCCAACATTTGATTTTCAGGGACATTACGAGGGGAACGGTTTTCGTCTTGATCGAAAAGGTGAAACTCCGTTATTCAATATGGTGCGCAATTCACAGCTACAAAACATCCGGCTTGGTGAAAGTGCGATTGCTCGAAATGCAGAAAAAACAACCATTTTGGCATGTCAAGCAGAAAAGAGATTGATTAGATACAGCATCACTGGTTGCACCTTGCTTGATTGTGAAGCGTGGTCTTTTGTAGTGGAAGCAGGAAATAGCCAGATTGTGCGTTGTCGTACGACAGGAGGGCCACTAATTCATGGTAATGGTAAAGTATATAATTGCCAAGTTCTTGATTGTGAAGTGAAGGTTCACGGATCACAATATTCTGGATATGCTGGTATCGTCTTTTTACTCAACAAGGGAACTGTAGTAGAGCGTTGTATTGTATCTGGAGGCGGTAGTTTGAATTGCGGGATTGCACGTTATTGTGATAACAGTGTGGTGCGTCATTGTGCGATTGGCCCTTTGGCTGAGGTGAGAGGTTACCGTATTGTTGCAGAAAATAAAAATGGTGGCCGCTTAGAACATAATATTTCGATTGAAAGTGATTCAAAGCAAACCGGTAGTAATCTTGTTGTGGGTAGTATTTTGAGGTCACATTTGACTGCTGTGCAAGCTCAAGCTATAGCTATACAACAGGCCCTCGGTTCAAATCAGATAGGTGATGATGGTAATGGTCTGGAAGGTAAAACTGTTGCTGCTGCGCAATGGAAACAGCATTATTTTGAATTAACCCTCGGTTGGGATTTCGAGCAGGTTTGGCAATGGGATCATCAAAATAATGTCCCGACTTTACGCCAAGTTGGTGTAACAGCACCAAAGACGACGACAACCGAACAAACACCCAAGCAAGACGGTGAAAAAATGGTTGATTTGCTGGCTTTGCAGTTGAAAGACAATCTGTGGATTTAACACCATGACGATACTTTCTGCTGCATTGGCTGCGCTAAAATTTGGGATAAAACCCATTAAATATTTCATCGACAACACTTTCCGCAGCAAAGTGCGCCCTGTGCCGGGGAGTGTGTTGTATTGTGATTTATGGGTAGCGGTGGAGCATTCTGGGATTTATGTTGGCCGCCGGCAAATCTCTAATATCGTGGTCGATGGGATTGCTGAAAGTGAAGTGCAGCTTAGCAGTCCCGATAGCTTTACTTCAAAAAGCCTATTGGGTAGCAAAATCTATGTTTCTTGTGATCGCCACGGCGCAGTGGGGCATGACGCGGTGGCGGAGCGTTCATTATTCGATGTCGGTGAACGGTCGTTTTATGGCTTGGTGATTAAAAACTGTCATCAATTCTCTAGCAAATGTGTGAAAACGCTTGAAAGCGGTGCGCCTTCTTTGTGGGATCAGTTGAACCCATTGAACTGGATTGATAGCACATGGGAACCCACTATCCGCGAGCTAAAGCGCACTGCCGAAAGCCGCTTGGGAGCAACGAAATGGCGGTTGTGGGATTGGGAAAATGATTTCGGTGATGACGAGGACGACGACAGCGGCGAACACAACACGCCTCGCCGCCCGCCCTCGCCGGCCAGCCAACCAACTGAATTAGATTGGCAAGCGCATCACGAATTTTTCAAAAACCTGCCGCTGAGCGCCAGCAATATAGCGCGCATTCGCGATGAACTGGGCACGTTGCAAGACTATCAGCGCGAAATCGCTGACGAAAATCTTCCTGCTGATGTGTTGAAAAAACTTGATGGTTTCGGCCAGTGGTTGCAAGAAATCAGCACTGCTTACGATCACGCGGAAGGTTTTTTGCGTGCCACTGGTGCGGATTTGTCGTATGGCGAATTAAAAGCCTGTCAGGAAGATTTCCAAGCATTGGCAAAGCAACTACAAGAAAACGCCCAAATTCGTGATCTTGTTCGCAAAATGGGCCGCCATTATCTGAGCGAAGAACACCGCAAACGGTCGCGTATCCCCGAAGCCAGCAAAAGCGAAGTGCATGGCGTTCACCGTAGCGATGATGTGATGCGGATGTTGCCGAGTGAGTTGTCGAATCTGGAAGATGACACCCTCGAAACCTTGTTTTTTGCGCGCTTGCTCGAGAAAAACCTGTTGACCTACGAATTAAGCGGCATCACTTTAGGTGTGGGCGAAACCACAGAAACACGCAAAAAACGCACAGGGCCGATTGTCGCGTGTTTGGATACCTCGGGCAGCATGGCCGGTTTGCCGTTGCTGCGGGCAAAAGCGTTGTTGCTGGCGATATCGCTGATTTTAAAACGTGAAGACCGCGCTTTGCATGTGCTGTTGTTTGGTTCGAGTGGAGAAATCCGCGAATTTGCGATGGATGGCAAAGCCGATCTTGCTGGTTTGTTGCAGTTTTTGGGGACAGGGTTTGGTGGTGGAACAGACTTTGAAACGCCATTGCAACGTGCTTTTGAACTGATTAAACGGCACGAGAACTTCAAAAAAGCCGATGTGCTGATGATCTCCGATGGCGATTGCGCCGTATCGACAGCCTTTCTCCGCACAATCGAAACACAAAAAAACACGCTGAATTGTATGGTGTATTCGGTGCTGTGTGCAGGCTCTCGGGTTGATGATCCATTCAGTGATGAAGTGGTCGTGCTATAAGTCAAACTGCCCCAGACGGATATTCATAATATTAAATTCCTATGATGATTCTGCTTTCTCTTAGGAGATGAAAATGCACTTAAAATCACTCGATATAAAAAATTTTCGTATTCTTGAAAATTTCCAAGTCAATAAATTAGGTCGTGTTAATTTGATTGTTGGAAAAAATAATTCAGGTAAAACGACTGTATTAGAAGCTATACGAATCTATGCAGGGAATGCAAATTTACGTTTGCTTGAAATGCTTGCATCCAGTCATGATGAACGTGTCTATATCTCTAATAATATCAATGAGCTATTTGATAATGAAATACCCTTTCAAGCTTTTTTTACTGGCAGAAAGTTTCCCGATAATGATGCAAAAATTGTAATTGGTGAAATCGAGGGAGCTAATCGACTCACGATTGAGCATGGATATCTACTAGAATGGTCGGAAATCATTCATGAGAATGGTGAGGAAATTACTAAAAATCGTCTTAAACGTATTGCAAAAGATCAGCTAGATGATTTAGAGGGCGAACTACTGGATGCACTTTTTATTCATAAAAACGGACACCATGCTAGTATTCGTTTTGATAAAATCAATGCAATCCGGACAAGAGCCTACCCTCCCCTTTCAGGGTTGAATATATTGCCTTGTAACGTCATTCCAACTCAATTTATTTCGTTAGATGAATTAGCCGATGAGTGGGATAAAATTGCACTGACCGACCATCAAGATACTGTTAAATCAGCATTAAAACTCATTGCGCCTGACTTTTTAGACATTACCTTTGTTCGTACTGAACAACAGAAAAAATCGTTTTCTAATCAATCCTTAAGCCGAACCGCAAAAGTTCGCCTTGCAGGGCAAGATCAGCCTGTGCCGTTGAATAGCATGGGTGATGGTATGTTGCGTATTTTACAATTGATACTCAAGATATTTTCTGCCAAAGGCGGGTTTTTACTGATTGATGAATTTGAAAATGGGCTGCATTACAGTGTGCAGAAAAAAGTATGGGAATTGGTATTTGATTTAGCGGAAAAATTAAATATTCAGGTGTTTGCAACAACACATAGCTGGGATTGCATTGAGAGTTTTGCAAAAGTTGCGATTGAAAAAACGGCAATAGAAGGTGTGTTATTCCGTGTTGGCCGTAGTGTAAGAACTAGCGATCAAGGTCGGGTGATTGCGACGGTGTTTGATGAGCAAAAATTATTCAACATTACCCAAGCCGATGTTGAGGTGCGCTAATGGTTGACCGTTTGTTGTTGGTTGAAGGTGAAGCGGATCGGGCTTTTTTTGAAATGTTATGTCGATCAAATACTATTCTTGCTGGCGTTCGAGTGGCGCCACCTGTTGAAGTGGGTGGGCGTAAAAATACCAAGCAAGGCATACTCAATATGCTAGAAACGCTCATCAATGACTTAAACGATGGTCGATTGCAAGCATTGGCTATTGTGGTTGACGCAGATCGAATCTCTGATGGTGGTGGATTTTCTAACACAAAAAAGCAGATTACCCAAAAAGTGATTTCTTTAGGATATGACAGATCACCTCAGGTTTTAGCCACAGGTGGGTTGCTCTACCAACACAATGATGGTTTGCCCGATTTTGGTGTATGGGTGATGCCAGATAATGCAGCAGAGGGTATGTTAGAAGATTGGATTAAACAAACCGTGTCTTTAACTGAACAGCCACTTTTGATTGAGGCTAAAAATACGGTAGCTTCGCTCACTGCTCCAAAGTTTAAAACTGTGCGGTTAAGTAAGGCGGAAGTAGCAACTTGGCTGGCTTGGCAGGAGAAACCTGGAGAGGGGCTGTATTATGCGATAGAGGGTAAGCTACTCGATGTTGCTGCACCGCTTTATACCGGTTTGGTGAATTGGTTAAAGGCAGTGTTTCCTGCTCAAAATTCGTAATAAAAAACCGCCCCATTCCATACGGCAATGGGGCGGTGTTGAGTGGATTATTCGGCTTCTTCAATCCACATCATTTGAATGGCTTCTAAAATTTTCTCACCACAATGTTTTGGATCATCGTCAAAGCCATCTAAAGCCAATACCCACTGCATCAAATCCGTAAAACGGACTGTTGTTGGGTCGATGTCGGGGTGTGTTTCCGTTAAAGCAATCGCAATATCGCGGCTATCAGTCCATTTCATCGTGTCGCTCCTTAATGATGCTCGCGGGCATGGTTAACGGTATAACGCGGCAGCTCGACCACTAAATCTTGATCGGCAATCATGGCCTGACAGGATAAACGTGAGTTTGGCTCTAAGCCCCACGCCTTATCCAACATATCGTCTTCCAATTCATCCGACGGTTCGAGCGATTCAAAACCCTCGCGCACTACGACATGACAGGTGGTACAGGCACACGACATTTCACACGCGTGTTCAATTTCAATGTCGTTTTCGAGTAGGGCATCACAAATACTTTGCCCACTTTCAGCATCAAACATGGTGCCTTCAGGGCACAAATCAGCATGAGGTAGAACGATGATTTTTGGCATGGTGGCATCCTTTATAGATCGGTGATTTTCTGCCCTGCCAAGGCGCGGCGGATATTTCGGTCCATTCGTGCAGCGGCAAAATCGCCGGTGACGGTATTGAGGCGTGAAGTCGCTTGGTTAATGGCAACTGTTGCTTGTGCCGTGATGGCGCTGCGTAAGGCGGCAATGGCGTTATCAATGCGCGAGCGTTCTTCGACTGCTAATAAATCACCATCCGCTTGTAAGGCATTTTCCGTGGTGGCAATCAGACTTTCTGCATCAATAATCGCCTCACGCAATTTTCGTGCAGCAATATCGTCTTTCACATGCGATAACGAGTCGGTCAACATATGGGCAATCTGCTCATCAGTTAAACCATAACTCGGTTTCACACTGATACTGGCCTCGACACCGCTGGACAATTCACGGGCAGAGACCGATAGCAAACCATCGGCATCAATTTGGAAACTGACCCGAATGCGTGCTGCGCCAGCCACCATCGGCGGAATACCGCGCAACTCAAATCGCGCCAAACTGCGGCAATCGCTGACCAACTCCCGTTCACCTTGTACGACATGAATCGCCATCGCCGTTTGGCCATCTTTAAAAGTGGTGAATTCTTGGGCGCGGGCGGTAGGGATGGTGCTATTGCGTGGGATGACTTTCTCCACCAAGCCACCCATCGTTTCCAAACCAAGCGATAAGGGAATCACATCCAACAACAACCAGTCATCATCAACTTTATTCCCTGCCAACACATTCGCCTGCATCGCTGCGCCTAAGGCAACCACTTGGTCAGGATCGAGATTGGTTAAGGGCGTTTGACCAAAAAACTCCGCCACCGCTTTGCGAATATGTGGCATCCGCGTGGCACCACCGACCAACACCACCCCTTTGATATCGCCAACCTGTAAGCGGGCATCGCGTAGGGCACGGCGTACAGGGAGCAAGGTTTTTTCGACCAATGTTTTGGTCATGTCGTTAAACAAATCTTGCGTTAACGTCAGTTCAATCCAGCGACCATCGGATAACACCGCTTGAATCAGGGCTTCTTCATGCTCAGTCAGCGATTCTTTTGCTGTGCGGGCATGGGTTAATAACAAACGGGTGTCGCTGTCAGACAGTTGTGACAAATTGGCCGTTTGTAGCATCCAACAAAAAATGCGTTGATCGAAGTCATCACCACCCAAGGCGGAATCGCCGCTGGTGGCCAGCACTTCAAACACCCCTCGGCTTAACTTGAGGATGGAAATATCAAACGTTCCACCGCCTAAGTCATAAACCGCATATACCCCTTCCGAGGCATTGTCCAAACCGTAGGCAATGGCAGCGGCAGTTGGCTCATTTAACAGCCGTAATACATTCAGCCCCGCCAATTTTGCCGCGTCTTTTGTCGCTTGCCGTTGGGCGTCATCGAAATAGGCTGGTACGGTAATCACCGCGCCAGTTAATTCACCGCCTAACGTCGCTTCAGCTCGTACTTTCAAGGCCTTGAGAATATCGGCGGAAATTTGTACTGGGCTCTTGCGGCCTGCGCGGGTCTGTAGTTCGACCATCCCCGGGCCATCGACAAATTGATACGGCAAACTAGACGCATCAGGGAGATCGGCCAACCCACGTCCCATAAACCGTTTTACCGACACAATGGTGTTATGTGGATCTTGCGTTTGACAGGCACGTGCATCATAGCCGACATCTACCCCTTGATCTTCCCGATAGTGAACCACCGAAGGTAATAGCACACGACCGCGTGCATCAGGCAAAGCCGATGCGATACCACTGCGGACGCTGGCAACCAAAGAATGGGTGGTGCCAAGATCGATACCTACTGCAAGACGGTGTTGATGGGGGGCGGTTGATAGCCCGGGTTCAGCAATTTGCAAGAGAGCCATAAAAATCCATTACGTGTGATAGGGTGAGGGCAGATCGGGTCTAAGCTGGCGCGCAGTTTAGAACAACAGCCCTTCAATGGCATCACTGATGTCTTGTTCTAATTTGTCGAGAAAACGCAGCTTGCGTACCAACAATGCCGCCTGTGGCAAATCAGGATCGTGGTCGAGGCAATGGGCTAATTGTTCAATCAGCGCTTGGCTATCGTCGTGTAAGGCGGCCGACAATTTCTCTAACTGACTGACATCGTGTCCCGTTTGGGCTTGCTCAATCGCCTCGCGCCATTCCATTTGTGCCATTAAAAAGGCTGTCGGCATGGCGGTGTTTTGCTCTTCGGCTGTATCGACACCGGCAAGCTGTAACAGATAGCGTCCCCGTGAAATCGGATGTTTCAGGGTTTGATAAGCCTCATTCGCATGTGTTGCCCATTGCAAGGCAAGCCGCTTTTCGGTGTCGGAAGCCTGTGCAAAACGATCAGGATGAACTTGGCTTTGGATTTGCCGATAGGCCGCATCCAAAGCCGCTGTATCCACGGCGAACTGCTGTTTGAGGCCAAACAGCGTGAAGTGGTCGCTGTTTAAGTTCATACGTTAAAGCTTTCGCCACAACCACATTCATTTTTGACATTTGGGTTGTTGAACTTAAAGCCTTCGTTCAAGCCTTCGCGCACAAAGTCTAGCTCGGTGCCGTCGATATACACCAAACTCTTGGCATCGGTGAACAAGGTCACGCCATGACTTTCAAAGCTGATGTCGTCTTCGGCTGGCTGATCGACAAATTCCAATTTATACGCCATACCAGAGCAGCCCGAGGTCCGTACACCAAGGCGCAGCCCTAGGCCTTTACCACGGCGTTGCAGGGTGTTTTGCACATGCAGTGCAGCTGATTCGGTAAGGGTAATTGGCATTATCTCTTCTCCCAAAAAAGTGCCTTATTCCGCAGACAGGCCATGTTTTTGTTTGTAATCGCTGACAGCAGCTTTGATGGCATCTTCTGCCAAAATCGAACAGTGAATTTTCACCGGTGGCAAGGCCAATTCTTCAGCAATGGCGGTGTTTTTAATCGCTAAAGCCTGATCGAGGGTTTTGCCTTTGACCCATTCGGTGACCAAAGAACTCGATGCAATCGCCGAGCCACAACCATAGGTTTTGAACTTGGCATCTTCAATCACACCTTGCTCATTCACCTTGATCTGCAATTTCATCACATCACCACAGGCTGGCGCGCCGACCATGCCGGTGCCAATCGAATCATCACCTTTGTCAAAAGCACCGACATTGCGTGGGTTTTCGTAGTGGTCGAGGACTTTTTCGCTATATGCCATGATCTATTCTCCAAATTGAATTTAAGGTTAGTGCGCTGCCCATTGCACGGTAGAGAGGTCGATGCCTTCTTTATACATATCCCACAGCGGCGACAATTCACGCAGTTTGCCGATTTTGTCGTGCAGCAATTTGATGGTGAAATCGACATCGGCTTCGGTGGTAAAACGACCAATCGAGAAGCGAATCGAGCTGTGTGCTAATTCATCATTACGGCCAAGGGCACGCAACACATAAGACGGTTCGAGTGAGGCCGAGGTACATGCCGAACCACTGGACACGGCAAGGTCTTTAATCGCCATAATCAAGCTTTCGCCTTCAACATAGGCAAAGCTGACATTCAGATTGTGCGGCACGCGCTGTTCTAAATCGCCATTCAAATACACCGCTTCAATGTCAGACAACCCTTTCCAGAGACGGTCACGCAACATGCGAATGCGCTCGTTTTCGGTTGCCATTTCTTCACGTGCTAAACGGAAGGCTTCACCCATACCGACAATTTGATGGGTCGCTAATGTGCCCGAGCGCATACCGCGTTCGTGACCACCGCCGTGCATTTGTGCCTCTAAGCGCACCCGTGGTTTACGGCGCACATACAAGGCACCAATCCCTTTAGGGCCATAGGTTTTATGCGCTGAGAAGCTCATTAAATCGACTTTTAATTGGCTAAGATCAATCACCACTTTGCCGGTGGCTTGGGCGGCATCGACATGGAACAACACCCCTTTTTCACGGCACAGTTGACCGATAGCGGGAATGTCTTGGATCACACCAATCTCATTATTGACATACATCACCGACACCAAAATGGTGTCTGGGCGAATGGCATCAGCCAATACCTTGAGATCAACCAGACCATTTTCTTGTGGCGTTAAATAGGTGACTTCAAATCCTTCGCGTTCTAACTCGCGTGTGGTGTCGAGAATCGCCTTGTGTTCGGTTTTTACCGTAATCAGGTGTTTGCCCTTAGATTGGTAAAAATGGGCGGCCCCTTTCAACGCCAAATTGTTCGATTCTGTGGCACCCGAGGTCCAAACGATTTCTTTTGGATCACAGTTAACCAACTGGGCAACTTGTGCTCGCGCTTCTTCTACCGCTGCTTCAGCTTCCCAACCATAGGCATGTGAACGCGAGGCTGGATTGCCAAAGTGTTCGGTGAGGTAGGGAATCATTTTTTCTGCGACGCGAGGGTCGAGTGGAGTCGTGGCAGAGTAATCGAGATAAATAGGGCGGTTCATGGTAGTTGGGCTCATGTAGATGTTGGCGATCACAAAATCAATTTACTTAGCGGGCATCAAGGCCACGATTGTGTTCAGCGCTGCGGGTTGTGGGGCGGCGATCTTGTAACAAGCTGTTTTGCTCATGGTGGTGCTGTTTTTCAACCAAACTGGCCAAATTGATATTGGCCAAATACGCAAATAAGGTGCGGTTGAGGTCAGTCCATAAATCATGTGTCATGCAGCGTTGTTTGCCACGGCAATTTTCTTGGCCGCCACATTGCGTTGCATCCAGCGGTTCATCTACCGCGATAATGATGTCGGCGACAGAAATATCTTCGGTATTTTTGGCTAAACAATAGCCTCCCCCCGGCCCGCGAACACTTTCCACCAAGGCTGCGCGGCGCAGCTTGCCAAAAAGTTGTTCGAGGTAGGAAAGCGAGATGCCTTGTCGCTCACTGATGCCGGCAAGCGTAACGGGGCCATTGGCTTGCCGTAGGGCAAGGTCGAGCATGGCGGTAACAGCAAAACGGCCTTTGGTGGTCAAGCGCATGATTAGGCTTTCCTTCCGGTATCAATCCTGTTTCACAGCATAAAATATCCGAGTAATTTAGTCAACTTATACCCCGTGGCCACCGCAGGCAAAAAAGCTGTAACAACTTTCGGTTTTTTCGGCAATTTTTTCATATTGCACTGCAAAAAATGTTTTGCCCTACCACTGTGAAAACAGGTACATTCGCTAAGCATTGCTTAAGCAAATTCTTTAAGGATGGATGTCAATTGAAGCGCGCTGTTTATGCAGGAAGTTTTGATCCGGTGACCAATGGCCATTTATGGATGATTCAGGAAGCGGTCGAATTATTTGATGAAGTCGTGATTGCGATTGGTGTGAACCCTGATAAATCTTGTACTTTCTCGATTGAAGAGCGGGCGGCAATGCTGCGAGAGACGACAACCCAATATGCAAATTTACGGGTTGAGGTGTTCGATAATCAGTTTCTTGTCAATTATGCACAATCGATTGGTGCCAACTACATTGTTCGTGGCATTCGTACTGCCTCTGATTATGAATACGAACGTGCCATGCGTTATGTGAATTCTGATCTCTATCCAAACATCACTACCGTATTCTTATTGCCACCGCGTGAGTATGCCGAGGTCTCTTCAACGATGGTCAAAGGTTTGGTTGGCCCGCGTGGTTGGGAAGATGTCATTCATCAATATGTGCCCGAGCCGGTGTATCAACGATTACGTCACTTTGCCGAAGCGAAAGGACAGCGCCGCGCATGAGTGTTTCTGTCGTTAAAGTCGTCGCTGGTGTGTTATTTGACAGTGCTGGCCGTTTTTTTCTGGCAAGCCGGCCTGAAGGCAAACCGTATGCCGGTTATTGGGAATTTCCCGGTGGCAAAATTGAAGCCGGCGAAACACCGCTGGCAGCATTGCAGCGCGAGTTACAAGAAGAACTCGGGATTCAGGTGCAACAATGCACACCGTGGATTCACAAACACTTTGTCTATGAACACGCCACTGTTGAGCTCAGTTTCTTTCGAGTGACAGCATGGACAGGGACTTTGCAGGCAAAAGAAGGTCAGTCATTTGCTTGGCATTTTCCTCATGAGGCCTTATCGGTGAGCCCTGTTTTGCCAGCCAATGGCCCTGTGTTGCGTGGGTTGAGTTTACCGCCGGTTCATGCGATTACCTGTGCGGCAGAATTTGGTGTCGCGCATTCGTTGGCTGCATTACAGCGTGGCTTACAGCAGCGGGCGGTGGGTATGGTGCAGATTCGTGAGCCCCAGATGCCTACTGCACAATTGGCTGATTTTGCCGCCGAGATTGTGGCGCGCTGTCGTCCAGCCGGTTGTTTAGTGGTGCTAAATGGTGAACCCGAGCTGGCGCAGACGTGGGGATTGGATGGCGTACATTTGAATCGGCATCGCCTCATGGCGTTACCCACTCGCCCAGAACTGAATTGGGTGGGCGCGTCAGTGCATAACGCGGCAGAACTGGCTGCTGCAACACGCCTTGGCTGTGACTATGTCCTGTTGGGGCCGGTCCAAGCGACACAGACTCATCCGAATCAACGGCCTTTGGGATGGACTGGATTTGCTGCATTGTCGCAACAAACGCGGATTCCACTGTATGCCTTGGGTGGTTTATCGCCATTAGAGCTGTCAGTGGCACAAAAATATGGCGCACAGGGCATTGCGATGATGCGTTATGGTTGGGGTGCTTGGTAGTGAAAGTCTTTAACGTACAACAATCGCCACGTAAATGGGCTTTGATTGCTGTGGCATTGTTATTGTTTGCCGCGCTAAAAGCTTGGATGGTGATGCATTTCTTACATGGAGAGCAACAAGCCACCGTGGTGACGGTTGCATGTGCTGATCCGGTGGCGGGGTGTCAAAGCGAGGGTTTATCGCTTCGTTTTGATCGTCCTCCGCTGCATACACAACGGTTTGTGGTGGACCTTGAACTTGAACAGAAGACGACCTCCCCACCGTCTGCATTATTCAGCATGGTGGGGATGGAGATGGTGCCGGTGCGTTATCACTTTGTGCAGAAGAATGCACAACATTGGTCTGCCGAGGTGATTTTGCCGGTTTGCGTGACTGGGCGGCAAGATTGGCTGATGTCGTTAGATGTCAATGGTCGCCGTTATCATCTACCATTTGAAGCCGGTTGGTTAGCCGGACAGCACTAGCGTAGGGCGAAGTCGGCCACCAACCCCACAAAGATCACCAACCCCACTTTGTTGTTATCTAAAAAGGCTTTGAAACAGGCCATCCGTTCACGGTGACGGATGGTTTGATACTGTTTCATCATCAACACCGCTGCCGCACATAAACTTGCGATAAACCACACGCCTAAGCCCTGTTGTGCTGCAATCGCAGCCATGATGCCAAGAAACATGACGTGGCAGACCATCACGGCGAAGACATCGTAATGACCAAAGGTAATTGCTGAGGTCTTAATCCCAATTTTTAGGTCGTCTGGCTTATCACACATTGCATATTCGGTGTCGTAGGCCAGTGTCCAAAACACATTGGCAATTAACAACTGCCACGCCAAGAGTGGGACTTCGTTATTCAACGCAGCAAACGCCATCGGAATACCAAAGCCGAAAGCAATACCTAAATAGGCCTGTGGCAAGGGGAAAAAGCGTTTGGTGAAAGGGTAACTGGCTGCCAAAACCACGGCTGGTATGCTCATGAGCCAGGTTAATTGATTCAGGGGTAATACCAATAAAAAAGCGATGGCAGCTAACCCTGCAGCCAATAACAGCGCTTCGCGTTCACTGACTGCACCGCGTGCAAATGGCCGGTGTTTGGTGCGTTCGACTGCGCCATCAAAGTGACGGTCGGCATAGTCGTTAATGACACAGCCTGCTGAGCGCATCAGAAACGTGCCTGCAATAAAAATCAGCACAATCCAGAGATTGGGCTGGCCAGCGCCTGCTAACCATAGCCCCCACAACGTGGGCCATAACAGCAAGAGGGTGCCAATTGGCTTATCAATACGGGCTAATTGGGCATAGACCACGAGTCGTTCACGAGCAAGCATAGCGATATTAACGAGAGCCAGTTGAGTTGGAGAGAGAAACCACCTGGGGTGTGGTTTTATTCAGCAAGGTGGGTAAGAACACTTCCTGCACTAATAGCTGCCCACCATGTCGTGCAGTGAATGCAGCACGTCGTGCCCACAGATGGTCGGGGCGAGGGAGTGATAATAGGCAGGGTGTCTCGTTTAACGACACAAGGAAGGGCAGCGCCGCATGAAAGAGAGGGTCGCCAAGCTGTAGGCGGCGAAAGCTCAGGGGACTGCGATTAAATGGCGCTTGCTCGGCAAATAAGGTAAAGCCAAGTGAACGCCCGCCACGATCGAGGGTTTTACACCATTCACGATCACTGCTATCGCAGACACTGGCAGCATAGACAACGGTTTCGCCATCTAAGCGTAAGCACACTTGGCGGCACAACACCTGCTCCACCCCTGACCCTAACAGGGCGGCTTCATCATGTGTCGGTGGCCGGTGATTTAGGCCAATCAAGCGAACACTGAAAGGGTAGTGTGTGGCTAACAGTCGATTGGTTAGAGAATCGGGTGTCAGCAACCAATCTTCCAGTATCGGGTTTAGGTCTGGTGGCAACATGGGTTGCCAAGCATCGAAAGCAATCATGCTACACATTATGCCAAAGAACGCTGCGAAGGCAGCAGCTTTTGCAGGAAATAGCAGGCTAAAAACAAAAAACCCGCACAGATAATCTGTCGGGCTGATGAGATGCTGGCGGAGAGAGGGGGATTCGAACCCCCGTCAGGGTATTACCCTGAACACGCTTTCCAGGCGTGCGACTTAAACCACTCATCCATCTCTCCGCTGAGATGAAGACGCGCATTATAGGGAAGGCAGTTGCCTTTGGCAAGTGCTAATTGCGACACGGCCGGCGCATCTAAAGGTAAAATGATTTTTTCCGTTCACGATAGAAATGTGCCATGCGTATTGCTCTTGCTCAGTTTAACCCAGTTGTGGGAGATATCGCGGGGAATACCGCCCGAATTCAAGAACTTGCCCTTGCTGCGCGTGAGCAAGGCGCTGATCTGTTGCTGACGCCGGAGTTGGCACTGACGGGTTATCCACCAGAAGATTTATTGCTGCGTCCGGCTTTTTATCAGGCTGTACGTCAAGGCTTAGATACCTTACTGGAAATAGATGGCATCACCTTGGTAATTGGTCATCCGGTGCAGTTTGGTGAAGAGCGTTTTAATGCTGCTACCGTTTTTCGGGATGGTCATCAACTTGGGCAATATCACAAGATGCGCTTACCGAATGAATCGGTTTTCGATGAGGTTCGCTACTTTACGCCTGGGATTGCGCCGTTAGTATTTGAATGTGCGGGTAAACAAGTGGGTTTGCTGATTTGTGAAGATGTCTGGTCTAGTGAACCGGCGGCAGAAGTCGCCGATGCTGGCGCAGAAATTTTATTGGTCCTCAATGCTTCTCCTTTCCACCGCAATAAACTGGCTATCCGTCAACAGCAAGTCCAGTGGCGCTGTGAAGAAACCGGTTTGCCGGTGGTGTATCTGAACGCCGTCGGGGGGCAGGATGAATTGGTGTTTGATGGGGCTTCGTTTGCTTGTAATGCTGAAGGTGAGACCGTCGCGCAATTACCGGCTTTTGCTGAAGCCTTGACCGTCATCGATTTCCCTTCAGCCATACCACAGACCGCATCGATAACGGCACAGCCGGATGAATTGGCCAGTGTGTATCAGGCGTTGGTGTTGGCCGTGCGTGACTACATCAGAAAAAATGGTTTCCCTGGGGTGTTGTTGGGCCTGTCTGGCGGGATTGATTCTGCGCTGACACTGGCAATTGCAGTGGATGCACTGGGGGCGGATGCTGTCCATGCGGTGATGATGCCCAGTCGTTACACCGCAGATATCAGCTTGGTGGATTCTCGCGATATGGTGCAGCGTTTAGGGGTGAAATACGATGAAATCGATATTTGGCCGATGTACGAAGATTTTCAACACGCTTTGCACCCACTCATCGGTCATTTGCCTGTCGATACAACCGAGGAAAATCTACAATCGCGCATTCGCGGTACATTATTGATGGCGTTGTCGAATAAAACCGGCAAATTAGTATTGACCACGGGCAATAAATCAGAAATGACCACCGGTTATGCCACTTTGTATGGTGATATGGCGGGTGGTTTTGCCGTGTTAAAAGACGTGGCAAAAACACTGGTTTATGCCTTGTCAGCATGGCGTAACCAACAAGATGAGGTGATTCCTCGCCGTATTATCGAACGTCCACCGAGTGCTGAATTACGGCCCGATCAATGCGACCAAGACAGTTTGCCCGACTATGCGGTGCTGGATGCAATTTTGGAGGCCTACGTTGAGCAAAATCGCTCAGTGCAAGAGATTATTGCCATGGGCTATGCGGTGGAAGCGGTTGAGAAAGTCACTCGCCTCCTCAAAATCAATGAGTACAAACGCCGTCAGGCCCCTGTGGGGCCACGGATCACACACCGTGCATTTGGTCGTGATTGGCGCTATCCCATTACTCAACGTTTCCGTTGAGATTTTTTTAGGAAGGTTTGGTGGCAAACCATGTTTGCTTTAGTGAGAAAAAATCGCCGTTGGCCTGCCTTGTTGGCGCTGGTATCGTTATTGGCGACACCCGTGGCGGCGGCTGATGGCGTGGCAGAACTCAAACGTTTTATCAACGAAACGCAGTCATTAAAAGCAGATTTTCAACAAGAAGTCAGTGGACGAAGCCAAAAGCCAGAGCAGGCGCGTGGCTCGTTGCAACTGTCTCGCCCTGGCAAGTTTCGGTGGATTTACCAAAAACCGTATGAGCAATGGATTATCGGTGATGGTAAGCGGCTATGGGTGTATGACCGCGAATTGGCGCAGGTGACTTCGCGTCAATTAGATGATGCGTTAGGTTCGAGCCCAGCGGCTTTATTGGCAGGAAAAAATGAAATCGAACGTGACTACCAACTCCGCAATCTAGGACGAGCTGACGGTTTAGAATGGCTCGAGGCGGTTCCTAAAACAGCAGAATCAGGATTTCGTCACTTTCGGATGGGATTTCGGGCAGGTAACTTAATCTCGATGGTGCTGACCGATAATTTTGGTCAAACCACCAGTTTAAGTTTCAGTAATATCAAGAAAAACCCCGCTATTGAAGCGGGGGAGTTTCTGTTTACACCACCGAAAGGTGTGGATGTGATTCAGCAATAAATCATTTAAGATTCATAGATATAGGTATCACGTCCGCCTTTTTTCGCTAAATACATGCGGTGGTCAGCAAGTTCGACCAGCGCATGCACTTCTTTACTGTCATCCAACTCACGCTCGGCAATCCCGATACTGGCTGTGATGGGGCTGCCATCTGGGCGTAGGCCAAAACCCCGTTCACGCAGACGCTTCACCAAGTGTAATGCACCTTCGATGGGGGTATCGGGTGCCAGAATTAAAAACTCCTCACCACCCCAGCGAATCAGCATATCTTCGGTTCGTATGGCTTCGCGTAGTCGAGTGGCTGCTTGGCGTAATACCAAGTCGCCGGCCTCATGGCCATATTGGTCGTTTACCGATTTGAAATGATCAAGATCAATAAACACCAAAGACATAGGCCGTTGGTGCCGCATCGAAATATGAAAATGAATGGTGAGTAATTCTTCGCCACTGGCGCGGTTGAAGCATTGGGTCAGTGGGTCATGCGACGCTTGGCGGTTTAATTGTCGCATTAAATGCAGTTGGCTCATCCCAGCCAGTGTTGCCACACCAGAGATCAATGCCAACAGCCACGAGGTGGCCAAACGGTCGCCACTATTGTTCATCAAAGTGCCAAGATCAAACACAATAAATAGCACTTGGGCGATGAGAGCCGGTGCGGCGAATAAAATGCCTTCCAAAAAAGTCAGAGGAAAGATACTCAGCCCTGCCAGCATCACAAATGGCAAAAATGTATAACCGACAATCGCGGGGTTGTTGGACATCTCGACAACCCAATAACCGCTTAACGTGAGGTTTGAACTCAAGAAAAAGAGCGAGGGAATACAGAATAACAAGGCCAGAGCCCGATAGGCGTCTTGAATCTGGGAAGAGTGGGGATAGGCTTTGACTAAAATCCAAAAGGCAATGCTAACGGCCACCCGTTGAATGCTAATCCAGCCCCACAAAGGCCAAGGCAAAAAGAAAGCATCGACCACCACCCACAGTGGCGTCAGAATGGCGAATAGCATCGCCACTAAACGTACCCGCGAAATCATCATCTCGCTGCGGCGGCGGGCGAGTAAGGAAGAATGCGTGGCAGGCGTCAGCAGACAATGAAAGTCATGTTGACTGATACTGTCGCCATAGATACGCCGAAACCATTTCGTTACATGACAAAACATGAGCATGCCACTTTTGAAAAAGAGGAAGCAGTTGTTGTAACTGCTGAGAAGCTATGCTGCAGTGTACACCGAGACGTCAAGTCGGACAGGGCGAGATAAGATATTTTTATGTTACAACTAAGCATGCTTTCTCCTCATGTCTTTTTTATGTATAGGGTTTTGCAAAACCCTGAAAATATCATGACATTTGCTTTCTACATCAGGATGAAAACTATAGCCAAGCTAAAAAGCGAATGAAAGAATTTATTTGATCACAATTAGACTTAACGCAAAGATTGGCAAGATTGTGTGCGAGATATTAGCAGAGTTTTAAAGCGTCTTTTTGCGAAAAAGCCAGTTTTCACTGGCTTTTTCGTTTCTATCCGTGATTAGCTGGATGTGGTTTCTGCTTTTTGTCGTAAGCGCAAATTCAGCTCTTTCAACTGTTTTTCATCGACCGCATTTGGCGCTTGTGTCAACAAACATTGTGCACGTTGTGTTTTCGGGAAAGCGATCACATCACGGATCGATTCCGCACCGCACATCAATGTCACCAAACGATCTAAGCCGAATGCCAAACCACCATGTGGCGGCGCACCAAATTTCAGGTTATCCAGCAAGAAGCCAAACTTATTCTGCTGTTCTTCTGCGGTGATTTTTAATGCGTTAAACACTTTTTCTTGCACATCGGCACGGTGAATACGCACAGAACCGCCACCAATTTCCCAACCATTCAACACCATATCATAAGCGCGTGCCAAACATGCGCCAGGGTCGGTTTCCATCAAATCTTCATGGCCAGGTTTTGGACTGGTGAAGGGGTGATGACATGCGGTCCAGCGATCATCTTCCTCGTCATGTTCAAACATCGGGAAATCAACCACCCACAATGGCCGCCATGCTTTGACAAAGTAACCGCCGGCTTCGCCACGTTCATGACCAATTTTAATACGCAAGGCACCAATGGCTTCATTCACCACTTTGGCTTTATCTGCACCAAAGAAGACGATGTCACCGTTTTGTGCGCCGGTGCGGTTGATGATTTCGGTCAGGGCAGCGACAGACAAGAATTTGACGATGGGTGACTGTAAGCCACTGTTTTCATCGTTGCTGATTTTGCTGACATCGTTGACCTTGATGTAAGCCAGCCCTTTGGCGCCATAGATAGCAACGAATTGGGTGTAATCATCGATGTCTTTACGCGACAGGCTTGAGCCACCTGGGACGCGCAAGGCCACGACACGGCCATTTGGCATGTCGGCTGCACCACGGAAGACTTTAAATTCTTCCGTTTTCATCACATCAGTCAATTCCGTGAACTGCAACGAGACCCGTAAATCAGGTTTATCCGAGCCGTAGTAATACATGGCATCGTTGTAAGTCATGCGTGGGAATTCACCTAAATCAACATTCAGCACATCTTGGAAAATATGGCGCGCCATCCCTTCGGTGATGTCCATGATTTCATCCTCGTTGAGGAACGAGGTTTCCAAATCGATTTGGGTGAATTCAGGTTGACGATCAGCACGCAAATCTTCGTCACGGAAACATTTAGTGATTTGATAATAACGGTCGAAACCTGCCACCATCAGCAATTGTTTAAACAGCTGTGGCGATTGTGGCAAGGCGAAGAATTCGCCCGGATGCACACGCGAGGGCACCAGATAATCGCGAGCGCCTTCTGGGGTCGAGCGTGTCAACATTGGGGTTTCAACGTCGATAAAGCCTTGTTTATCTAAATAGTTCCGCACGCCCATTGCCACACGATAACGCAGACGCAGATTACGTTGCATGGCGGGACGGCGCAAATCAATCACGCGGTTGGTTAAACGTACGTTTTCTGACAGATTTTCTTCATCAATTTGGAACGGTGGCGTGGTGGCACTGTTCAGAATTTCGATTTGTTTTGCCAGAATTTCGATTTCGCCCGAAACCAAATTGCTGTTAGTGGTGCCTTCTGGACGGCGGCGTACCAAGCCAGTGATGGCCAACACAAACTCGTTGCGGCAGCTATCAGCCGTGCTAAATGCTTCAGGGGTATCAGGGTCAATCACCACCTGTACCAGACCTTCGCGGTCGCGCAAGTCGATAAAAATCACACCGCCATGATCGCGGCGACGGTGCACCCAGCCTTTGATGGTAACCATTTGGTCGAGATAGCGGGTGTCGATGAGTCCACAGTAATCGGTACGCATTGCAAGAACTTTCGTTTTCGAATTCGTTGTTATAAAGATGAAAAACACAAAGGGCGCTAGTTTAGCGCACCGCCTTGTGACTTGGGGCAACTACACCCATAGAAATAATGTATTTCAGCGCATCATCAACCGACATATCCAGTTCGCGTGTCGCAGATTTTTTCACCATGATGAAATAACCCGAGGTGGGGTTCGGTGTCGTCGGGACATAAACACTGACATACTCTTCTTCACCGAGATGTGCGGCGACGTTGCCGCTTGGCGTGCCGGTCAGAAAAGCAATCGTCCATGCTTCTTGATGGGGAAATTGCACCAATAAAGCTTTGCGGAACGATTGCCCCGAGCCAGATAACAAGGTGTCTGACACTTGCTTCACACTCGAATAAATCGATTTCACCACTGGGATACGCACCATCAGGGCTTCCCACATCCGCACAATGCGCTGCCCTAAAATATTCGCGGCAAACATGCCGGTGAATAGCATCACCAACAAAGCCCCAAGCAGCCCTAAGCCAGGAATATGAAAACCGAACAAATGCTCGGGTTGCCAGCTACCTGGTAACCATTGCAGGGTTTGATCCATGGTGCTGACGATAAGATTCAACACCCAAAGTGTGACTGCCAGGGGGAGCCACAGCAAAAAACCAGTAACGATATAGCCTTTTAAAGTCAATTTGGCTTGTTTCACAGTGATCTCTCTGTGTTCAGGGTAATAAAAGGAAGCAGACAGATGGGGGGCGATTGATATAAAGCAAATCGCGTAGACTTGTCACAATTTTGACACAGCGCAACAAAATTGGCTTAATGTTTTGCGTGTTTACTCAGGACGTTGCACAGTTCAAAGTCGCTTGTCTTTTTGCAGTGCAACAACTACAGTGGTTTTAACAAGCGTTGTTAAGTATAACGCAAGCCACTGCCGATAGGCTGGATGCCAAATTGTGTGCGGTGCGCGTTCTCCTGTTGCAGACAGAAAGATGTACCAACTGTCATCATTAGGCAACAACTTTATGGCATAAAGACCCTGCTGTTCATAAGGTTGTAGAAAAACCACACAGTATCACGCCCTTAAATTTTGAATTGTTACTGACTCACTACGGAGCTTTATCTATGGAAAGCATTAAAGACATTGTTGCAGGCAAAAAAGGTTTAATCGTTGGTATCGCAAACGACAATTCGATTGCGTATGGCTGCGCAACAGTGTTGAAAAATTTGGGCGCTGAATTTGCCGTGACGTACTTGAACGAGAAAGCCGAACGCTTTGTACGTCCTTTGGCCGAAGAATTGGGTAGCCCGATCATCGCTCAAATGGATGTGCAAAACCCGGGTGAACTGGAAGCTGTCTTCAAACAAATTGAACAACAATGGGGCAAGCTGGATTTTGTGATTCACTCCATCGCTTTCTGCCCAATGGATGATTTGCATGGCCGTGTTACCGATTGTTCTGAAAACGGGTTCTTACAAGCGATGCGTGTGTCTTGCTACTCGTTGATCGAAATGGCGCGTTTGGCTGAGCCTTTGATGAAAGACGGCGGTTCGATTGTCACCATGAGCTACTACGGTGCTGACAAAGTGGTGGAAAACTACAATGTGATGGGCCCAGTGAAAGCAGCGTTGGAATCCACCGTGCGTTATCTGGCTGCAGAATTGGGTCAGAAAAAAATCCGCGTGCATGCCGTTTCCCCAGGTCCATTGAAAACCCGTGCTGCTTCGGGGATCGCGCACTTTGACAAACTGATTGAAGAAGCGATTGCTCGGACGCCAGAACATCGTTTAGTTGATATCGAAGATGTTGGCATGACCACTGCTTTCCTGATTTCGGATGCTTCGCGTGCGATGACCGGTGAAGTGACGTATGTGGATGGTGGTTTCCACATGATGGCATAAGCCATTTGCCCCTGTTGTAGCAGTGTGTGGAGAGGCAAGCCGATTGCCTCTCCCATTGAAATTCTTTATTTCTGAGTAATAACAGCGAGAACGACCATGACCCGCGACGAACGTGCCTTTGATGACATCATCCAAGCTGCCTTGCAATATCCCCCAATCAAAATGGCAGTGGCGCATCCCTGCAGCCCAGAATCTCTATTAGGTGCCGTGGAGTCTTTTGAGGCGGGCTTGATCGAGCCAATTTTGGTTGCACCGAAAGCCAAGCTGGAATCGCTGGCCAATGAACTTGATATCGATTTGTCCCGCTTCCGCATTGTGGATGTGCCACATAGCCATGCTGCAGCAGAAGAGGCGGTGAAATTGGTGCGGATGGGTGAAGCACATTCCTTGATGAAAGGCAGCTTACACACCGACGAATTTATGACCGAAGTGTTGAACCGTAACACCGGTGTGCGCACCGACCGTCGTATTAGCCATATTTTTGTGATGAAGGTTGAGAGCTATCCTCGTTACCTGTTTATCACCGATGCTGCGATCAATATTGCCCCCGACTTAATCACCAAAATGCACATCACGCAAAACGCCATTGATTTGTGCCATGCTTTAGGGATTGAGAAACCGAAGGTGGCTATTTTGGCGGCAGTTGAAACCGTGAGCCCAAGTATGCCCTCCACGCTAGATGCGGCTGCGCTGTGCAAAATGGCCGACCGTAAACAGATCACCGGCGCGATTTTGGATGGCCCACTGGCGTTTGATAATGCGATTTCCCATGCTGCCGCCGACACCAAGGGGATTGACTCCCCTGTGGCTGGCGATCCCGATATTCTGTTGGTCCCTGATTTAGAAGCCGGCAATATGTTGGCAAAACAGCTTAACTACTTGGCTGCGGCGGCTTCCGCTGGTGTGGTGATGGGCGCGAAAGTACCTATCGTGTTGACCAGCCGTTCTGAAGATGCCCAAGCGCGTTTGGCTTCTGCTGCGGTGGCGGCCTTGGTGGCACACCGTCGTGTTTTGAAAACGGATAATGCCTAATGACTGCGCCCTTGCTTGCTCTTAATGTGGGTTCATCCACATTAAAATTTACCCTATTTGATGTTGAACATGCCCATGAGCCACGCATTCGCTTGAATGGTATGTTGGATGGTATTGGCAAAGCGAGTGCGCGTTTCTTAGCTCGCGAAGTCTGTGGCAAGGTGCTATTTGATGAATTGCTCAGTGGTTGTACCCATAGCCAAGCCATCGAACGGGTGTTGCAGCTGACCGACCAAACCGCAGAGCGTCCCTGTGCCATCGTGCATCGCGTGGTGCATGGTGGGGCTTACTTCTCGGCGGCAACGGTGGTGGATGATGAAGTGATGGCAAAACTGGCCAGCCTGATTCCGCTGGCGCCATTGCATCAACCTGGCAGCTTGGCTGGCATTGATGCCGCACGGCAGGCCGCACCGGATGTGCCGCAGATTGCTTGTTTTGATACCGCATTTCACACCACACAAGATGAACTTGCTACCCGTTTTGGTATTGCCAATCGGTGGCATGAAGAAGGCGTGCGCCGTTATAGCTTTCATGGTTTGTCGTATGCTGCGATTGCACGCCGATTGCCGATGATCTTGGGCGAGGAAGAAGCCGCGAAGCGGGTAATTGTGTTGCATCTTGGCAGTGGTTCGAGTGCGTGCGCTATGCATAATGGCCGTAGCATTGCCAACAGCACAGGCATGAGTGCGTGTGAAGGTTTGATGATGGGCACTCGCCCGGGGAATCTCGATCCAGAAGTGGTGATCTATTGGATGGAGCGGGCTGGAATGGATATCGCCGGTGTACGCGAAG
Organism: Aquaspirillum soli; assembly: GCF_054781915.1. Lineage (NCBI taxonomy): Bacteria > Pseudomonadati > Pseudomonadota > Betaproteobacteria > Neisseriales > Aquaspirillaceae > Aquaspirillum > Aquaspirillum soli. Next base: position 217,198 of record NZ_BAAGTM010000001.1, read on the forward strand.
AGCTATACAAACGCTCGGGGTTGTTAGGCGTATCGGGCGAATCGTCTGATATGCGCGAACTGTTGGCAAGCAACAGTCCTCGGGCGAAGTTAGCCATTGCCCTGTTTTGCTATCGGGCGGCGCGTGAAGTCGGTGCCCTTGCCGTTCAACTGGGTGGGGTCGATCACATTGTCTTTACCGCTGGTATTGGTGAGCGTTGTTCGCCGGTTCGCGCTTTGGTATTAGATCATCTGGCTTGGTTAGGTTTTGAGATTGACCATGATGCCAATGCCGATCAAGCGACTTGTATCACTTTGCCAAATAGCCAGCGTCATGCGTGGGTGATTCCAACAGATGAAGAAGGACAAATGGCGCGTGAAGCATTGGCTTTGTTGCCAGCCTAAACATAGCTTTGTTGTTGCCACGTCGAGCCTCCCAGTGATGGGGGGCTTTTTTAATGGTTAAGAATGTCCGCTAATACCCGTAGCATGGCAGCAGTGGCACCCCAAACATAATGTTGTTGATAACGGAGGGACAGGTAAAACCCCTCTTGGTTATCACGCCAATAGCGTTCTTTGATGTAGTTATCGGGATTCAAAGCCAATTCCAGTGGCAATTCGAACACCTCGGCGACTTCATCTGGTGCCGGTGCCAATGAAAAAGGTGGCAAGACAAGGCCAACCACTGGTTCGACTCGATAGCCAGTGATGGTGATGTAATGGGGCAATCGTCCAAGTAACTGGATGTGTTCGGCTCGCAGGCCGACTTCTTCTTCTGCTTCACGCAAAGCGGCTTGTTCGGCGGTAGGGTCTTCGGGGTCAATTTTTCCCCCCGGGAAACTGACTTGACCGCTGTGTTGGCGCAATTTTTCGGTGCGCCGTGTCAATAAAATCGAGGGCGTTGGCTGGCGCCAGACAATCGGGACTAAAACGGCTGCTGGTTTTGTGGCGATGCGGTCGGTCAGTTGTGGTACGTCGCCAGACAGTGGACGGGTTTCTGCAAGATACAGTTTATCTTGCAACCAAGAAGCAGCTTGGTCGGGGGAGGCAGGAAGCCACATTTAATCGTTATCCTGAGCTAATTTAGGCAATTCTAGTTCGCGCCAATGGGCAAACAATCGCAACACTAGTCCAATAGCAAACACGAGGTGCAAACTCAGCGTTGTGAGCCAGCTTTGTTGTTCCAATAGATAGATGCTTAACGCAATCAAAATAGCTACGGTGCCATAAAAATCTTTATGCAGGATAAACGGGACCTCATTGACCATCATATCGCGCACCATCCCACCGCCAACGGCGGTAATAAAACCCAACATGGCGACACCAAAGCCATTGAGTTCGTATTGTAGCCCCACCTGCGCACCTGCAATGCTGAAGGCGACCAGCCCCAGCGAGTCGGCCACAATAAAAGTCCGCAACAAAAACTGGCTTTCGCGTTTTTGTAAGCGTAGCAAAGACACGGTTACCAAGGTAGCCGCAATCACCCACAGGGCATCGGTATACAGAAAGACTTGTGGGATACGTTGTATTAAAACATCTCGAATCATGCCGCCGCCGATTGCGGTCAGCAGTGCTAAAATAATAATGCCTAAGACATCGCAATGTTTCCGCACCCCAACAAGGTAACCACTGACCGTAAAGGCTACTGTCCCAATAATGGCAATCCAATCCATCAGTTTTGCTTTCTAAAATGCAATAACGCCGGCAATTACCGGCGTTATTGGTTGTCGGATGAAGAAAGACCGATCAGCGACGCATGGAGTCAAAGAATTGCTGATTGGTTTTCGTACCCTTGATTTTGTCGAGTAAGAATTCCATCGCTTCTAAATCATCCATTGGGTAGAGCAATTTACGCAAGACCCAGATTTTCTGTAATTGATCCTGTCCAACCAATAATTCTTCGCGGCGGGTACCAGAACGATTGACGTTGATCGCAGGATAAATCCGTTTTTCAGCCATCCGGCGATCAAGGTGAATTTCCATATTACCGGTGCCTTTGAATTCCTCATAGATAACATCATCCATGCGGCTGCCGGTATCAATCAACGCAGTAGCGATGATGGTCAACGAACCACCCTCTTCGATATTACGTGCTGCGCCAAAGAATCGTTTTGGCCGTTGTAAGGCGTTGGCATCGACACCACCGGTTAAAACCTTGCCTGAACTTGGGATCACGGTGTTGTAAGCGCGGGCAAGACGGGTGATGGAGTCGAGCAAAATCACCACATCTTTTTTATGTTCAACCAGCCGCTTGGCTTTTTCGATTACCATTTCGGCGACTTGGACATGGCGAGTGGCGGGTTCATCAAACGTGGAAGCAACCACTTCGCCTTTCACCGTCCGCGTCATCTCGGTGACTTCTTCTGGTCGTTCATCAATCAACAACACAATCAGAGAGACATCCGGATGATTAGACGTAATCGCATGGGCGATGTGCTGCAACATCACGGTTTTACCCGACTTGGGCGGTGCAACTAATAGACCACGTTGGCCCTTACCAATTGGAGACACCAAATCAATGACGCGGCCAGTGATGTTTTCTTCGGAACGAATATCACGTTCTAATGTGAGGCGCGATGTTGGGTGAAGAGGGGTAAGGTTTTCAAACAGGATTTTATTTTTGGCCTGCTCTGGCGGCCCACCGTTGATGCGATCGACTTTAACTAATGCAAAGTAGCGTTCGCCATCTTTTGGTGTCCTAATTTCCCCTTCGATTGTGTCGCCAGTGTGCAGATTAAAACGTCTGATTTGACTGGGGCTGACATAAATATCATCAGGGCCAGCCAAATACGACATATCTGGCGAGCGCAGGAAACCAAAGCCATCGGGCAGCACTTCTAGCGTACCATCGCCATAAATGCTTTCTCCCCTCTTTGCTTGGTTTTTGAGCAGGGCAAAAATGAGGTCTTGTTTGCGTAAACGGTTTGCGCCATCAATTTCGTTGGCGATTGCGGTGTCAACCAACTGGCTGACGTGCATTTTTTTTAAATCAGATAAGTGCATAGGCGGATGTTGAGACTTTATAGACTCATCGTAAGAAGAACTCACGGTTTGGCGAGGGGATCGGCGAGGGCGGCGGGGATTCAAAGCAGGAAAGCGGGCGATTTTGCATCGCCCGACACAGAAAAAAGTGGATTCAAGGATAGTCGGAATTAGATATTGCTGTCAATAAAGGCGGTCAATTGGCTTTTTGCCAAGGCGCCCACTTTAGTGGCTTTGACCTGACCATCTTTGAAAATCATCAGTGTGGGAATACCACGGATACCGTATTTTGGTGGCGTACCCTCATTTTCATCAATATTCAATTTTGCCACAGTCAGTTTGCCTTGATATTCTTTTGCAACTTCATCAAGAATTGGGGCAATCATTTTGCATGGGCCACACCATTCGGCCCAATAATCGACCAATACAGGACCGCTGGCTTTCAGCACATCTTGTTCAAAAGAGCCGTCGGTGACGTGAAGGATCAGATCGCTACTCATCATAATCTCCAAAAGAATCGGTTTGGGTGTTTGAAACGCCAAGATATGGCATAAATAGAAATATGGAATCTCTGCATGTTAACAAGCATGCTGTGATGCAGCAAGTTAGCTGTTTCGACACCGCTTGTCGCTATTTTAACGCAACAGCGACAAAACCATCTGTGGAGATTGATTCGATTGCATCAACATGCTGGTCGCGGCCTGTTGCAAAATTTTCCCGCGAGACAAAGCAGCGCTTTCTACGGCAAAGTCAGCATCCGTGATACGTGAGCGTGCCGCAGCTGTATTTTCTGCGCTGGTTTGCAATCCAGCCACTACACTATCCAGACGCGTCATGGCAGCACCAATCGATGCCCGCTGTGAAATGATATTTTGTAGGGCGCGGTCAGCCGCCGCAATCGAACTATTGGGATTGTTGACCAAATCAATATCAGCAAAGCCCATTGAACTGTTGCTAATTTCACCAATGCCAACATTCATCCCTGCGTCTGCTCCAGCGCCTACTTGCATGCGGTAGTTGGTTTTAGTTTGTGCTTCAAGCGGAGAATATTGCCAAGTTTCGACAAAGCCGCTTAAGACATCTTCGCCCGATTTTGACCCTACATGATCGATCACATCTTCCGCATTTTTGACCGACCCTCCATCGGCATCAGCATTGCCAATCCCACCCGTATCGGCATTGTTTAAGTCAATACCATAGCTGGATAGATTGGCACCGGCTGCTTTAAAATCTGTCATAAACTGCGCTTCTGTTTTACCAAGATAATGCACCATTGCATCATTCACCACGCGGCTTTTATCAGCAGAAAGATACGTGAGAAAATCTTTTATACCACCTGCAGCACCATTGTTTTTCAACTCATGATGTAGATACCGTGCGGCAAGGTAAGAAACCGAGTAGTCGGCTGAAGTCGCCACAGTATTTAATGATGTTAAATTGTTATTGAGAAAAGTTTGTACTTGCGCGATAACGGCTGGATCGGATTGGTTGACATTTGCATTCAGTGCGAAGCCCAAATCTGATTTGACTCTTTCATCTGCACCCTGAATAAACTCGGCAGTCCCTTCCTTGAACCAAAGCGACAAATTATAAAAATTAGTGGTTCTCGCCATTACTGCATGAACCATCTCGTGAGCGATAATCCGGTCGTTGTAGTATGGGGCGCTACCGCCATTCGGTAAATTGGCAGGAGAAAAGTCTGCCATATCGATATAAAGCTCTAGGTTTGAACCCACCGCATTGGCTGGCTGGACGGGATAAGAGCCAGAAACATAAGCGGCTGTCCCGCCCGGGGTACCTGGCTCGATAAATTTAATCGCAAATGGCACGCCATCAGCCACCAGTCCATAGCGTTGTTGAATCAACTTTTCCGAGTTTTCAAGCCAGCCAGTGCTTAGCCCTTTTAGCACTGCTTTGACATTTTCATCGCTGACTGAGCTGCCTGAACTGACGCCATCAGGTAAAACAAACAGCTTGTTGCCATTAAACGAAGTAGTTTGACCAATTCGCTCCACCTCATCCATCAGCTGTTTCGCTTCAGCTTGCAAGGCTTCACGATCGGTTTTGGTGTTCGTGCTGTTGTTAGCTTGAACACCTAACTCGCGAATCCGCTGCAACATATTATTGACTTCTGACAGTGCCCCTTCCGCTGTTTGCAGCATTGAGATGGCATCGTTGGTATTGCGTAATGCCTGTCGATCGCCACGTACATTCGACTGCATGCGTTCAGAAATGGCCAATCCAGCGGCATCATCCGTTGCCGAGTTGACCCGTAAACCCGAAGACAGACGTTGGACAGACTTGCTCACCATCGAGTCATTTTGAGTTAACAAACGACTGCTGAATTGTGAGAGTGAATTGGTAAAGATTTGCATGGCAGTCACACCTGTGCGCAAGATAACTTATCTGCTTATCGGAGAATCCTCCCTCGACTTAAGATTTTTTTGGTTTGCAAGCTTATTTAAGCTTTCAGTAGATTTTCTTAAATAAAAAATGCTATTTAGTAATTTTGTTGTTTGTATTTTTGATTGCCACGTACAATCACAAAAGCATGCGACGGATTTGGTCTGATAACCATAGTTTGTTACACCTTTGTGCTGGACGTTTTTGTCTAAATTTACAAAAAATGTTTAGATAAGTGATAAACTTAATAAATTGTTGTCAACGTAAATCTGTTTTCAACAACACGCTTTCTTAACTCGATGATACTCAAGAGGTTGCTTTATGCAGAACGGGAAAGGGTTGACGATTCGACAACGTTTAACCTTAGGCTTTGCGTTGGTGCTGACGATGATGGTGGCTGTCACTATCATCGGTATTCAAAAAGTCAATTTCATTGACAAAACACTCGCAGAAATTACCGATGTCAACGCGGTGAAACAGCGTTATGCAATCAATTTTCGTGGTTCTGTCCACGATCGTGCGATTGCTATTCGCGATGTGGTGATGTTTGACGATGTAAATGGCGCACCGATGCGTGAAGCGTTGGATGAGATTAAACGTCTGGATGACTTCTATCAGAAATCAGCGGGGCCGCTTGATCAAATTCTGCAAGATGATGCGATGGCCCAACCTGAAGAACGACAGATTGTGCAAAACATCAAAGCGATTGAGGCTAAAACGCAACCCCTGATCCAACAAATTATCCAAGCGAAAAAAAGTGGTAATGAAGTTGAGGCCGAACGGATTTTGTTTGAACAGGCTAAACCCGCTTTTATCGCGTGGTTAGCGGCAATTAACCAATTTATCGATTTTGAAGAACAAAAAAATCAAAAAGCGACACCAAGCGCACGCGAAGTCGCCAGCGGCTTTCAGTGGTTGATGATTTCTTTGTGTGGTGTGGCGATTGTATTGGGTGGCATTGTCGCATGGTGGATTAGTCGCCAACTGACACAAGCCTTGGGCGGAGAACCTGCGGATGCTGCTGCGATGGTGACTCGGATTGCTGCCGGTGATTTAACCGAGCGTATTCCTGTCACTTACCCAAATAGTATGTTGGCAGCCGTTGCACAGATGCAACAGCGTTTGGTCGAAATTGTCAGCGCGATTGACCAATCGTCTGACCAGTTATCAAAACAAGCTCAATATGTTGCTCAAGTGTCTGAACAGGCACAAATGGCCGCACAGCAACAAGCAGAAGCGTCGGCAACCACTGCCCACCGTGTGGAACAAATCACGGTCAGCGTGAGCAATATTTCTACTATTGCCCAACAAACTGAAGATAATTCAGCGCAAACCGCAAGCTTATCGGAAAGCGGGACACAATCAGTCAAAACGGCTGCCACTGAGATTGGACGCATTGCCCAAACAGTGGAATCCTCGGCACAACAAATCCGTCAGTTGCAACAACGCTCGCAAGAAATTGGTGGGATTGCTGGTGTGATCGGGGAAATTGCTGAACAGACCAATTTATTGGCCCTGAACGCTGCGATTGAAGCTGCGCGGGCAGGCGAGTCGGGCCGTGGCTTTGCCGTGGTGGCAGATGAAGTACGCAAGTTAGCGGAACGGACTGCCAGTGCCACAGCAGAAATTGCCAAAATGATTGATGTGGTGCAAAAAGATACCCAAGTCGCGGTGGATGCCATGGAGCGTGCGGTGCCACAGGTGGCAAATGGGCTGGGCTTAGCGAATGAGGCAACCACAGTGTTGTCGCAAATTCATCATCAGGCTTTAGACTCACTGGCCAAAGTTCGCGACGTGGCACAAGCGACCACCCAACAAGCAGAAACCATCAATGGCATTGTGCGTAATGTGGAACATATTGCTCAGATGTCGGAAGAAACCAGCGCTGCCATGCACAGTAACAGCACCGCAGCACAACAGCTGAATGAAATTGCAATTGCGCTGCGCCAGCATGTCCAGCATTTCCGCTTACGCGGTTAAGTGGGGTTGTGATACCAGACTTTTCCTCAGTCTTTGGGAGAAGTCTGGAGTGTGTCGGGATTGGGGTCAGCAAGGGCTTGGGTAATCAACTCCATGTATTTCTCCAATTCCAACCCTTGTTCTTGTACCCCTTGGATGCGCTCTAAACTGTCATTCAGAATCTGTCGCAGACGATCTTCCTGTGAGCTTTTCAGCCCCATAAACAAGAACATTTCTTCAAAGTCATGCGCCATTTCATTGAGCACAAAAGACATCTCCTGATTTTGGCGATGATAACCTTGTTCAATTTGCGAAAAGATACGTTTGGCTTGTGATAGCAAGCTTTCTAACGAAGTGGTTTCGAGAGACCGCATACATTGCGCCGCACCTTCTACCAAGAGCGCGAGATAGTCTTTTAAGCGGCCATAGCGATCAGGATCGTCTAGCGGCATGTCTTTCACCAATAAAGCAGCGGCATCATAGTTAAAGACGGTGCGTGCTCCATACGAGATGATGCGGCTGGGGTCGCTGGTGATGTGTTCTAACAACACACGATCCATCTGTGAGGCGATACCGTGACTGCCCCGCAAGACACATTGACTCCGGCGTGAACAGAGGCGAACGGTGCCGCTGACGCCAAAATACTCCAACGCATCGGTTAACAGGGTCGCGAGTTGGTCGGGGGTTTGTACGGTGAATAACTGACGGAACGTGTGAATGACCTGACCTAAGGCGCTCGAATCGGTCATGGCAGAAAAGGCCGCATTCATGGCCTCGCCTGCCGATTGTTTCAACTGTTGAACTTCTGAACGTGCAGCGAGGGTTTGTTTTACTTTGCGTTCAAGTTCTGCGGGTTCTAATGGTTTGATAATAAAATCGTTGGCACCCATATCGTAGGCCGCCAGACGGCTTTGGGCATCGGTGTGGGCAGAGACAAAAATAATGGCTGGTTGTTCGATAGCAACATCTGCTCGGATATGACGGCACACTTCATAGCCATCCATACCTACCATTTCAATATCAAGCAAGACCACACCCGGTTGTAGAATCTTGACTTGTTCTAAGCCTGCACATCCTTCGTGCGCCAGATAAACATCAAAGTGGGGACTGAGAACTGTTTTAATGACCAAAGAGAACATCTCATCATCATCAATCACAAGCACTTTATCTTTTTCTGACATTTTTTATTCCTTTTTGATGGCAGGGCAACTTCCTCGAAAGCAAGCAAACCGTTTTGTGGTGTTGCTACAGGAGGGTTGTCGATACTATTTCCCAAATATGATAGCATCGTGTTGATGTATGAAAATTCGTTTTTTAGTAAAAAAATTTTTCATATCTGGCACTTTATGCCAAACTGAAAAAACTTGGCCGGAGAACACAATGGAATGGCTGTTTGACCAGGATACGCAACACGTTGTGACAGACTCGAATGAGAGGACTGCGGATGACTTTGCCACGCAGACTGCTCTACAAGCGCTGACACATGTCGCGGAACTGGGCGAACTTTTACGTTTTATGCGAGAAAGCCACGCTTGTATTGACAGCAATGCTTTGGCCGAGTGTGCCCTGTTGACAGTAAAAAATTATGACCTCACGGCTTTGCTGATGTTGCGTCCAGAAGGGTGTCCACAAAGTTGTTATGCTTTAACACAGGAAATCACCCCCAATGAGGTAAGCTTGTTAGATAATGCCGCTGCTGCACCTCAGCGTATTTTTGAAACTGCACATTATTGCGTGTTCAATTATCGCTATTGCAGCCTAATTATCACAAATTGGTCAGACCAAGAGCCCTTACGAGCCGGTCGCTTGCGCGATCATCTGGCACAATTATGTGAAGGCATTGATGCCAGATTAGATGCCATGTTGAGCAGTATTCCACTGCCTAATATCGTGCAATTAACGTATCAGCCGCTTATTTCTCATTTTCTTGTGCAGGAACACTAACGCCCAACCCTGTTTGGGATAGCTGCTTACATAAAGGATTGTGACCCAACTATGGCCAAAGTCATTCTTACTGTGGACGACTCCCCTTCTATTCGTCAGATGGTAACCTTTACTTTGAAAAGTGCTGGCTATGAAGTCGTTGATGCCCCTGATGCCCCGACTGCCCTGAGCCGTGCGCGTGCTCGGCAGTTCGATATGATTCTGACTGATATCAATATGCCAGGCATGGATGGTTTTGCCCTGACACAGGCACTCCGTGCGCTCCCTGAATATGCCTCAGTGCCGATTTTGGTACTGACGACCGAATCGAGTGACGAAATGAAGCAAAAAGGACGTGCCAGTGGTGCCACTGGTTGGTTGGTTAAACCTTTCGACCCACAAAAGCTAATTAGCTTAGTGAAGCGGGTGATTGGTTAACGGTTTGCCAAACCATGCAAATCGATCTATCGCAGTTTTTTGACATCTTCTTCGAGGAAGCCGAGGAACACTTGGCAACGCTCGAGTCGGTGTTGCTCGCTCTCGATATTGATGCCCCCGACGCGGAAGCGTTGAATGCGATTTTCCGTGCTGCGCATTCGATTAAAGGCGGGGCAGGGACTTTTGGTTTTACCGACCTGATTAACGTGACGCATCAGCTGGAAACCCTGCTTGATGCGGTGCGTAAACACACTTTGCAGTTAACCCCTAGCCATATCGATACCATCTTGGCGGCGACGGATGCGCTGCGAGATATCCTCAATAATTGTCGTCAAGGTGTGGCAACTGATCCTGTTTTGATTCAGGAAATGGAAGCGCGTTTACGGGCAGAGTTGCTGCCTAAAGATGTCTCTTCAGCCGCGATTCCGGTGTTGCAGGAAGAAGCGCGCACCCATCATTTTTCGATTGCCACAGATGGACAATTAGCTTGGGAGGCGTTGTTACAGCGTTTGACAGCAGAGCCACGGGCAAAAATCACTGGTTTTCCGGTGGAGCCCGATGCCAAGGACCCACTATGTATTGAGTTCCTCGGTACTGATTCTGAATTTGCCGATCTCTGTGATAGCTTGGCCTTTGTGGTACCGCCCTCTGCGATTCGCTTAGAACATGCTCCCCCTCCCTTGGTCGATGACGCAAATAGTTGGGGATTGTTCCATGAGGAAACCCCCGCTGTAAGTGTGCCGCCGTCTGTCCTTGATGATGAGGACGGTTGGGGACTATTTGAGGACGATGCGCCGTCCACGCCTCCCGTTGTCCCTTCTCCTGTACCGATTACGGAAATGGAAGAGGATGACGGCTGGGGATTGTTTGAGGCTGTGCCTGCCCGTTCAACTACGTCGAATACCACACCGCCGGTGACGCTCTCTGAGACAACAGAGGACGATGAGGGGTTTGGCTTTTTCACTCCGGTACCACAACCACCGTCGGCAACTTCTCTTGCCACTGCGATGGCTGAAGAGGGTGATGGTTTTGGCTTATTTGTCCCCGTTCCATTAGCCCCACCAGTGGCACCGCCGGTGCCGGTAGTGAGTGCACCACAGGTGGTTGCGCCTACTGCACCACGAACCACGGCTCCCACGCCAACTCGTCAGGGTAATAATGCTGAGTCAGCGACAATTCGTGTCAATGTCGAAAAGGTGGACCAACTACTCGATTTAGTCGGTGAGCTGGTCATTACACAGTCGATGTTGGCTCAGTGTGCCGCGCAACTGGAACAGCAAGGGGTGGGTAATGACATTCTATTGGCAGGAATTAAACAGCTCGAAAGAAATACCCGCGATTTACAAGAATCGGTGATGTCGGTGCGAATGATGCCGATTGCCTCTGTCTTCAACCGTTTTCCGCGATTGGTGCGAGATTTAGCCGGCAAACTGGGTAAACAAGTTGAACTTCATCTCGAAGGCGAAAGCACCGAACTAGATAAGGCATTTATCGAAAAACTCGCTGATCCCATGACGCATTTGGTGCGTAATAGCCTAGATCATGGCATTGAGTCACCTGAAAAACGGCGACTGTCTGGGAAATCTCCTATTGGTCATCTTACCCTGCGTGCTTCGCATCAGGGTGGCAATATCGTGATTGAAATTCGCGATGATGGGGCTGGCTTAAATCGAGAGCGCATTTTAGCTAAGGCGATTGAACGTGGTCTGCCGGTACACGAAGGGATGTCAGATACCGAAGTGTGGAATCTGATCTTTGAAGCAGGGTTTTCGACTGCTGCCGAAGTGAGTGATATTTCTGGCCGGGGTGTGGGGATGGATGTGGTGCGGCGGAACATCCAAGAGATGGGCGGTAGTATTATGATTGAATCGGTTGCCGGTGTTGGCAGCACGATTACCCTGCGGCTGCCCCTAACCTTAGCTATCTTGGATGGGATGTCGATTCGGGTTAATGGTGAAGTGTATGTGTTGCCATTAACCTGCATTATTGAATCGCTGCAGGCACAACCCAGCCAATATAAAACCTTAGCTAAGCAAGGCGAGGTCTTACAAGTCCGAGGTCAATATCTGCCACTGATTCGATTGGCTGATATTTTCTTGACCCAAACCGAACACCCGACCGGTTCTGCTTCTTTGCAACAAGGGCTGTGCATGATTGTGGAGGCAGAAAAAGAAATGGTAGCGTTACAAGTCGATGAGCTATTGGGACAACAACAGGTGGTTATTAAAAATCTGGAAACCAACTATCGCCGTGTCTCAGGCGTCTCGGGTGCCACAATTATGGGCGATGGCCGTGTGGCACTGATTCTTGATGTCCCTGCCGTTGTCAGAATGGCAAAAAATCGGAGCCGAGCATGAACGAGCGTTATTTAACCAATGATAACAGTCCGGCACGAGAAAATTTGGTGTTTACCCTCGGTGATGAGGAATACGGCATCAATATCCTAAAAGTGCAGGAAATTCGTGGCTATGACACTGTGACGCGGATTGCCAATAGTCCGCCTTACTTAAAAGGTGTGATTAATCTACGCGGCGCAATTGTTCCGATTGTTGATTTGCGCATTAAATTTGGCCTACAAAACGTCACTTACACCCCTTTTACTGTCGTGATTATTTTGAATGTTGGACAGAAAATAGTTGGTATTGTGGTGGATAGTGTATCGGATGTGATTCACCTTGATCCTGAACAATGCCGACCTGCGCCGGAATTAGGTGGTGTGGTGAATACCGATTATGTATTAGGGCTGGGTGTCATTGAAAATCGGATGGTGATTCTCACCGATATCGAAAAACTGATGACCAGCCATGAGTTGGCGCTATTTGAACAACTGAGTTTAGAGACTTAACCTTTGTCGCTAAACCTTTTTCTCTGATGTGAATCTGGATTCCAGAACTGTGAGCGTATGATGTCGGTCCTTTATCGTCTGTCTTTGCCTGTCAAACTTACTTTAATTGCGTTGTTGGCGTTAGCCTTTTCGTTGGCGCCTAACTTACGTGTGTTAAATACCGGTTTACATTCTTTAGAAGATATTGCGACTGAGCGACAGGCAATTTCTCCTAGCCTACAGTTATTGGAATTAACAGATCGTTTGCAACGCTATCGTTATGCACTGTTAACCCAAGCTGCAGCGACAGAAAACAATCGCTTATTAAATATAGAGCGTGAGATTGAAACTAGCTTTAATAATCTTGCCGCATTGCCGGCGCCATTATCACAACGTGTGCAAGAATTACGCAGCCGTTTCTTATCCTTGAAAGAAAAACAAACCCAAACAGGACTCAGTACCCATTTCAATGGTTATAGCGTGTTGATTGGTGAGGTACATAGCCTGACTCGTGATGTCGGTGCTCATTATGGTTTGATGCTTGATCCTAGCCCAGACGCTTATTTCTTATTTCAAGCCGGTTTCTTGTCTTTACCTGCCGTAAACGAATCTTTAGCACGGTTGCGTGACTTGGCTGCTCTTGGGAGTGAGGTTGCTGCCAATAATGGTTTTAGTCAGCGTGATGAAATCAGTAATAATGCCCTGATTCAGTTGCGTGACAGTGACCAAGCTTTATTAAAAGTCATTTCTGCTAACGCGGTTTTATCGGCTGATCTAGCAAAAGACCGTGCACAGTTGACGCGCAATGTGAATGATGCCATTGCACTGGGCCGTTTGCAGGGCAGCGAAATTAGCCGCGCTGATCTGTTACAGCGAATGAATACCGTTAATGCTGATATTGCGGCATTAAATCAGCGTGTTTTGCAACAATTAGATCTCAGCCTGCAGCATCGCGCCGACCAAGAACAATATAATTTAATCGTTAGCTTATCAGTATTAGGGCTGTTTGTTCTGCTGCTGATTGTGTTGCTCTATTTAATTTCTCGTTCAATTTTGCGTCCAATGCGTGGTGTAATGGAAACTGCCGCGCAAATCGCCCAAGGTAATTTTTCTGCAAAATTCCCTGTCATTGAAGGGAAGGCTGAATTAGCGCAGTTATCTCATGCCTTAGATGATATGCGAGTGAAGCTTGCTCAGGTTCATAATAATGAATCTGCTGCATTGAAAGAAAACCTACGCGTACGTATTGCATTAGATGTCGCGAAAACCAACGTGATGATTGCAGATAATGAATATAACATTGTCTATGTTAATCGTTCTTTGATTGAAATGTTACAACAACGGCAAGAATCCATTCGCCGTGAACTACCTAATTTTATGGTAGATAAAGTATTGGGCTCCAATATTGATATTTTCCATAAAACGCCTGCCCACCAACGAGGCTTATTAAATCATCTGAGTCATACGCACGAAGCCAACTTGCAGTTGGGTGGTTACCATTTCCGTTTATTGGTTACCCCCGTTGTTGATGCCCAGAACAATCGTCTGGGTACGGTGGTTGAATGGCAGGACATGACGGAAACCTTGCGTGCTCAGCAAGAGGCTGTGATCTACAACGCTAATATGGCGCGGGTGAAAGCCGCACTGGACAATGTCACCACCAACGTGATGATTGCCGACAATGAACGTAACATTGTCTACATGAACAACTCGGTGAAAGGGATGTTGAAGCAAGCGCAAAACGACATCCGCCGTGTGTTCCCGAGTTTTGATCCTGACCGGTTGTTGGGCAATAACATGGATATTTTCCATAAAAATCCTGCCCATCAACGTGATCTATTAGCTGATTTACGGACGACTTACCGCGCACAAATTGCCTTGGGCGGCCGTACTTTCCAATTGATTGCCAACCCTGTCTTTGATGAGCAAGGGGTACGGCATGGCACAGTGGTGCAATGGCTAGACCGGACTGAAGAAGTGGCCGCAGAAAAAGAAGTGGAAGCGATTATTACAGCTGCGGCTGCCGGTGACTTCTCGAAACGATTGGCAGCAGAAAATAAAGAAGGTTTCTTCCGTGTGTTGGCTGACAATATCAACCGTTTGGTCAGCACCTCGGCTGAAGGTTTGGAAGATGTTGCAACCGTGTTAGAGCATCTCTCGCGTGGTGATTTAAGCTACCGTGTGGATGATAAGAAATACGAAGGTGTCTTTGCTCGCCTAACCCGTAATGCCAACCAAACGGTAGACAGTTTATCGGCCTTGGTGCGCCAGATTCGTGAAGCCACCGACACCATTAACGTAGCATCGCGCGAAATTGCCCAAGGGAATCAAAACCTCTCGGCACGCACAGAACAACAAGCTGCGAATTTGCAAGAAACTGCATCCAGTATGGAAGAAATTACCGGTACGGTGCGGCAAAATGCTGATAACGCACAGCAAGCCAGCCGGTTGGCGAGTGGTGCATCGGTGGTGGCAAGTAAGGGTGGCAATTTGATGGGTGAAGTCGTCACCACCATGAGCGCCATCCATGAATCGGCTCGTAAGATTGTTGACATCATTAGCGTCATCGATGGGATTGCCTTCCAAACCAATATCTTGGCGTTGAATGCCGCAGTGGAAGCGGCGCGTGCCGGTGAACAAGGCCGTGGGTTTGCCGTGGTGGCCAGCGAGGTGCGTAGCTTGGCTCAACGCAGTGCCACTGCTGCAAAAGAAATTAAAACCCTGATTGGCGATTCGGTCGATAAAGTCGAATCGGGGGCACAGTTGGTAGACGAAGCTGGGCAAACCATGAGTGAAGTGGTTGATTCGGTACGTCAGGTGGCCGAGTTGATGCGTGAAATCAGTGCCGCCTCGGTGGAACAATCCTCTGGTATTGAACAGATTAACCAAGCTGTGACACAGATGGATGAAAACACCCAGCAAAATGCGGCATTGGTGGAAGAGGCCGCTGCCGCAGCGGAAAGTTTAGAAGAACAAGCGAATTTGCTGTCTGAAGCGGTGGCCACTTTCCGTTTGTCTGCCTCTGCTGCATGGGCAGCGGCACCCGCACCGGTCACAGCGCGTAAAACTGCAACTGCACCGTCTGCTTTGCCATTAAAGCAAGCTGCACCTGCACCGATGTCGTTACCCGCGCCGCCTACACATAAATTGAAAGCGCCGTTAACGCCTCCTCCCAGTGCGGCTGATGATGACTGGGAAGAGTTTTAATGGCCAACCATGAGCGAGAGTTTGAATATACGCCGCGTGATTTTGTGAGGGTGAAAGACTTACTCTATCGCCATGCTGGGATTGTGTTAAACGACAGTAAAGATTCCTTGGTGTATAGCCGCCTAGTTCGTCGTTTGCGAGCCTTACAAGTCAGTCGCTTTGCGGACTATCTGGATGATCTCCATCCAGATAGTCCAGAGTGGCAAAACTTCCTCAATGCGCTTACCACGAATCTGACAGCTTTTTTCCGAGAAAATCATCATTTCGAAGTGTTGGCGGGTTTGCTAAAACAACATCCCGTTGGACAAACCTTTCGTATCTGGTGTTGTGCGGCAAGTACAGGCGAGGAGCCGTATTCTTTGGCAATGACTGCGGTGGAAACGTTACAACGACACGATCCACCGGTGTCAATTATTGCCACCGATATTGATACCCAAGTTTTACAAACCGCACGGGCAGGGGTGTATGCACGGGACCGTGTGCGTGATTTGTCTTTGACCCAGTTGCGACAATTTTTTCTCAAAGGGACCGGAAAAAACGACGGTAAAGTTCAGGTCAAACCCTATATCAAAAGGTTGATTCAATTTCAGTCGTTGAATTTATTAGCAAAAGACTGGGCGATTTCTGGCCAATTTGATGCGATATTTTGTCGTAATGTGCTGATTTATTTTGATAAGCCGACACAAAAAACAGTTGTTGAACGTTTTGCCCCTCATTTAAAGCCCGATGGTCATTTATTTGTCGGCCATTCAGAAAACTTAACGCCAGTCACCCGCTTATTTGCCCCTTGTGGTCGCACAGTTTATACCCTTGCCAATCCTCCTGTTGAGAAACACTGATGTTAGCCGCCGATTACCAAGAGGTTTTTGCCTCACATTTTTACCATGACAAGACTTTTGATTCGCCTGCGGTGAAAGTCTTTCCGGGTGAATATCATGTTTCAACAGATGGACGTTTAATCGTAACGGTTTTGGGTTCCTGTGTTGCTGCCTGTATTCGTGATCGTAAAGCAGGATTTGGTGGCATGAATCATTTTATGTTGCCTGATGCTGGTGAAAGCGAATCTTCTGTGGTGGGCAGTGCAGCGCGTTATGGTAGTTATGCAATGGAAATTCTGATTAACCATTTGTTGAAATTAGGCGCAGCGCGACAAAACCTTGAAGCCAAGATTTTTGGTGGGGGCAATGTCCTTTCTGGCATGACCGTGGGTAATGTGGGGCCGCGTAATGCGCAGTTTGTCAAAGATTATTTGGCAATGGAGCGTATTCCTGTGGTGGCAGAAGATTTATTAGGCCAAGAAGCGCGAAAAGTGTATTTCTTTTCTCACACAGGGCGGGTCATGGTAAAAACCATTCGTGAACAAACCAAGCCAGCGGTGGTTGATCGGGAAATGCGTTATCAAAAACGGATTGTGGTGCGTCCAATTAGTGGCGATGCAGAGTTGTTTTAAGGCCTAGCCGCCTGTTAGCGCGCGAAATTAGAGTAAGGCTGATGCGAAAAATTCGTGTAATCGTGGTGGATGATTCTGCTTTAATGCGCTCATTACTACGACAAATTATTGATTCCACCGACGATATGGAAGTTGTTGCCGTCGCTCCAGATCCTTTAGTTGCGCGTGAGAGAATTAGAGAGCTCGATCCTGATGTGATTACCCTCGATATTGAGATGCCACAGATGGATGGATTGACTTTTCTTGAACGTCTGATGCGTTTACGTCCAACGCCGGTTTTAATGGTGTCGTCTCTCACTGAAGAAGGTGCTGAAGCGACATTACGGGCGTTAGAATTAGGTGCAATTGATTTTGTCTGTAAACCAGATAATCACAGTCTGTTATTAGCTGATTACGCTGATGAAATTTGCCATAAAATTCGTGCTGTTGCGTTAGCTGGTCGTGGTTTTGCGGCACGTCGAGCGGCCCTAGTGCAAAAAACTGCTCCCAGACCTCTACCAACAGTGAGAGCGCGTAGCCAGCATGTGCAGTTGATTGTGGTGGGGGCATCCACTGGCGGCACAGAAGCATTAAAACTTTTCTTACAACGGCTACCTGCCGATTCGCCACCTGTGTTGATTGTGCAACACATGCCCCCTGGTTTCACTACCTCATTTGCCGCCCGTTTAGATAGCTTGTCAGAATTACACGTTAGCGAAGCAAAAGAGGGTGAGCCGATTTTGTCAGGTCATGCTTATTTGGCACCTGGTGATCGCCATTTGCAAATCAGTAAAAATGCCCGTGGTTATGTTTGTCATCTTGATGATGGCGATAGGGTGAACCGCCACAAACCAGCGGTGGACGTGCTGTTTGACTCGGTCACAACTTATATTGCGGCTAAGCGGGTGGTGGCGGTATTGATGACAGGCATGGGTAAAGATGGCGCAGCTGGTTTATTACGCTTAAGACAAGCGGGGGCGACGACTCTAGCGCAAGATGAAGCCAGTTGTGTGGTATTTGGTATGCCCGGTGAAGCGATTAAACTCGGTGCAGTTCAAGAAACCGGCTGTCCAGAGGCGTTGGCCGATCGAGTTGTCTCGCTTTTTTAGTGGATAAACTCGCCTTCCCTCTGGTATGGTTAGCGCATAACTGGCAAAAACTCATAAATTGCAAACACACTTTTGTGATGCGGCAATAAGGCGGCAAAACTTGCCGGCTTGTCGTGGTGAAATGTCTTACCTGCAGCATTGAGACGACAGAATTCGATTTTTTGTTTTAGATTCATGGTGTTGGGTGACGTGCATTTTTGGCACGTTTTCTGCTTAACCTGACGGCGTGGCAGTATGTACAACAGGGCGAATCATTATGATCGACAAAATAGCCAAACACTTTAATTTTCAGCAGCAGGCGCTAGGGTTGCGTAGCTACCGCAATGAAGTGTTGGCCAGCAACATTGCCAACTCTGAAACGCCTTATTACAAGTCTGTTGACTTTGATTTCAATAAAGCGTTGTCGCAAGCAGAATTGCTGCAAAAGAAAGAATCGATGTCGATGGAAAAAACCCATCAAAGTCATTTACAAGGCAAGGTCAGAGCGGTGAGTTTGACTGAGTTACAGTATCGGCGCGAGGTACAGCCAAGTATTGATGGCAACACGGTCGATATGGACTTAGAACGTACACAATTTACTGATAACTCCATGCGCTATCAAACCACCCTGACTTTCTTAAACCGTCGAATTTCCGGTCTGTCCGACGCGATTAAAGGACAATAATCATGTCTTTGCATAAAGTTTTTGGTATTGCCAGCTCAGGAATGACAGCCCAATCCATGCGTTTGAACGTGGTGGCCAGTAATATTGCCAACGTTGATAGCGCTGTGGCTTCTAATGGCGACCCTTACAAAGCGCGGCGAGTGGTGTTCACCCCCATTCCTGTGCGTGATGGGATTCCACAAGTCAATAGCGTGAAAGTCACCGCTGTTGTCGAAGACCAATCGCCTCCCAAAATGGTTTACGACCCTAAACATCCCCTCGCAAACCAGCAGGGTTATGTGACGATGCCGAATATCAATCCAGTTGAAGAAATGGCAGATATGATTGCAGCCTCGCGAGCGTATCAAACCAACGTTGAACTGATGAACACCACCAAAACTTTGCTCAAGTCCGCTTTGAGCATTGGTCAGCAGTAATTTTTAAAGGATTTCTGATTATGTCCACCGTGAATTCTACTTCTGCTGCTGACCCGTATGCCAATATCAATGGCACTGCTGCAACAGGTAAAAAATCTGAGATTGAAGAAGCACAGGATCGCTTTTTGAAACTGTTGGTCACCCAACTGCAAACGCAAGATCCATTAAATCCTTTGGATAATGAAGCCGTGACCAGTCAGATGGCACAAATCAGTACGGTGCAAGGGATTGAAAAGCTGAATAAAACCATGGAAGACATGGCTACGATGTATGCCACTGCACAATCGCTCTCTGCCGCGAATATGGTTGGGCGTTCGGCCTTGGTGGGTGGTTCTGGTTTGACTTTGGCTGAGGGGGGTACTGCTCGTGCTGCGTTAAATCTGCCAAAAGGAGCTGATACCGTCGCAATCAGTGTGTATAACGCCAAAGGTGATAAGGTGGATACCATTGAATTGGGCAAGCAAAAAGAAGGCGTGATGGAGTTTGAGTGGGACGGTAAAAATAGTGCAGGCGAAGCCTTGCCTGCTGGCGCTTATAGCTTTAGCGTTTCGGCAAAAACAGGCGGCAACGTTGCTGTTGCACAGCCCTTGGCCTATCAACGTGTGAATGCTGTAAGTTGGGCGCAAGGCGCGGCACAACTGCATCTGCCAGACGGTACTCGCGTTGGTCTGACCGATATTTATCAATTAGGTGTTTGATTATTTTAATTATTAGTTTTTATTTGGTTTTAAGGAGACAAAAATGGGCTTTCAACACGGTGTAGGTGGGATTAACGCAGCAGCAAAACAATTAGATGTGATTGGTAATAACGTCGCTAACGCAGGGACCATTGGTTTTAAAGGGTCTCGTGCTGAGTTTGCTGATATGTACGCCGCTAACTTTTATGGAGTTGCTGCTACTCAAACTGGTTTAGGGACACGTACGGAGACAATTGCTCAGCAATTTAGCCAGGGAAATATTAATACTACTGGTAATCAGATGGATATGGCTATTTCTGGCAATGGTTTTTTCGTTATGAATGATCCTAACGGTATCTCTTATTCCCGTAATGGTCAGTTCAAAATTGATCGACAAGGTTTTATTGTTAATAATGGTGGATCTAACTTACAAGGATGGGCTGTAGACCCTGTAACAGGTAAGATTCTTGAAGGTAGTCGGACAGATTTAAAAGTAGACAATACTTTATTGGCTGGTAGACCCACTGACTTTCCTGGTGGTACAAATGCCAGTCCAGTTAAATTTGAATTAAATGTAGATTCTCGAGCTACTCCCGTAGGTGTAAGGTCCAGTCGTTTAGATACTGCTGCGCCACCGGTACGTTATGTCGAGATTTCCACTGGCACTTATGTGGATGTTTCTAATGGACAACTTGGGACAATTAGTGCTGCAGGAGCTTTTGCTCCAACTGCTGGTGCATTCTACACTGCCTCTTTTTCGTATGATAATGGTGCAGGTGTATCCCATCGTTACACACCATCAGCTACGCTGCCATTAGGATCAACAGCAGGCACAAGTGCTCCTGATCCTGCGGCTACTGTATTACCTTTCGACCCTAGTAATCCAAATACTTATACGCATACTACCTCGACAAAAATTTATGATTCATTAGGTAACCCTTACACGATGAATATCTATTTGGTTAAGAAGGATATGACTGGTATTTCTCCTTCTGTAACCTCTCCTTGGGAGGTCAACGTTAACGTTCTTGACCCGACAACTGGTTTGCCAATTACTACAGGCTTAACAAATCCACAAACAGTGACTTTTGACTCCAAGGGGATGATCACTGGGGCTTCAGAATTAACATTTGGTACTTTTACCCCTAGTGCAGTACCTCCTGCTGTAGCTGCTGACCCGATTCAAATTTCTGTTGATCTTGTTGGTACAACTCAGCAAGGGGCATCCTTTGCTGTTAATAAGATTATTCAAGAAGGTTATGCCCCTTCTGTTGTGACTAACCTTGAGGTGAGTAAAGAAGGTATTATCAGTGCCAGATACTCGAATGGACAAAATAAGGCAATTGGGCAAGTTATTCTTGCAAATTTCCCAAATCAGCAAGGATTACAACCAATCGGTAATAATCGTTGGATTCAAACTTATCAATCTGGCACACCTGCTTACAATAATCCGGGTAGTACCAACACAGGTTTGATTCAAGCTCAAGCATTAGAAGATGCAAATATTGATTTGACCGCTGAGTTGGTAAACATGATTACGGCACAACGCTTTTATCAAGCGAATGCTCAGACGATTAAAGTCCAAGATGCTGTATTACAAAGTGTCATTAACTTGCGCTGATTGGCTTAATTAGGCTGATCAAGAAGGGGTATAGGAGGCGCGATGGATAAGATGCTATTTATTGCAATGAATGGTGCGAAGCACGTTGCTTTACAACAAGCCACAACCAGCAACAATCTTGCAAATGCCAATACAGATGGCTTTAAGGCCGAGTTAGTTGCATTCCGCGCATTGCCAGTTGTTGGTGACGGAACCCCCACTCGCGCCTACACTGTTGACTCAACCGTTGGTCACGATCCAACAGAAGGCCCTTTGTCTTACACCAATAATCCTCAAGACTTTGCCTTACATGGTCATGGTTTTTTTGCTGTTCAAGATAAAGATGGTAAAGAAGCTTATACCCGTAAAGGTGGCTACGTGGTGGATCCAAACGGGATCATGAGAACTCGTGATGGTTTGGCCATACTAAGTGATGGCGGGGGGCCAATTACGATTCCCCCTGGTTCTGATGTTGAAATTGCAAAAGATGGCTCTGTAACAGCAATTGGCCTTGGAGACAACCCAAGGCAACAAGCGCAGATAGTTGGTCGTATCAAATTGGTTGGGGATCCAACTGGTAAGGACTTCTTCAAAGGGACGGATGGTTTATTTCGTCGTCATGACGGGTCAACTCCTCCTGTAGATGAAACGCGTCAGGTGCAACCTCGTGCGGTTGAGGGAAGTAATGTCAACCCTGTTGAAGCTTTGGTACAGATGGTGAACCACGCACGGCAATTCGACTTAAACATCAAAATGATGCAAACTGCAGATCAAAATGCACGTCAGGCAAACTCTATTATGAGTTTAAGCAATTAAACCCTGAAACTAGGATAAGTAAATTATGTTACGCTCTCTGCATATCTCAAAAACGGGTATGGATGCTAGTCAATTTCGACTAGATGTGATTACCAATAACTTAGCTAACGTTAATACGACGGGGTTCAAACGCAGCCGTGGTGTATTTGAAGATTTAATGTACCAAGTGATTCGTCAACCCGGTGCTCAAAGTTCAGCGACAACTCAGCTACCTGTGGGTTTAATGGTGGGTACGGGTTCCGCAGCTGTTGCAACAGAACGTATGCACACACAAGGTAATCTGCAGAACACCGAAAACTCCTTTGATGTTGCTATCGATGGTAATGGTTTTTTCCAAGTTGAAATGCCGGATGGGTCTACTGCTTATACAAGAGATGGTAGTTTCAAACGGTCAAATACTGGTGAGCTTGTTACCTCTAGTGGTTACCGTGTTGTTCCTGGGATTACCATTCCAGTAGACACCAAAAGTATGGTGATATCTGCCAATGGTGACGTTTCCCTCACAAATGCTGCAGGTACCACGTCTGTTGTGGGTAGTATTACCACTGCTAACTTTGTCAATCCAGCCGGTCTTGAAAGTATTGGTGGTAACTTATACCGTGAAACCCCTGCTTCTGGAGCTGCTGATGTGGGTGCGCCGAATGACCCTGCTGGAGGCCGAGGTGCTTTAAAACAAGGGTTTCTGGAAAACTCTAACGTTAATATCACGCAAGAATTAGTTGATATGATCCAAGCCCAGCGTGCTTTCGAGATCAATTCCCGAGGCATCAAAACCAGTGATGAGATGCTGCAACGGTTAAGCCAGCTGTAATACCTCAACTCTAAGCTGTGTTGCATTGCGCGATATCGCAACGCCCGTATGCCAAAGCGCATCACGGGCGTTTGTTTTGCTTGGTGCAATCCGTTTTGTGATTCTGAGACTATCCGTTACCATGTCATTTATTTTGTGCTGGCCGAGAGTGATCATGTCCGTCTTTTCTTCTTCCCGCTACATTGTCCTTGTCGGTGCAATCGCAGTCTTAAGTGGTTGTATGACACCACCCCCTACTATTGTGCAACAACCGTTATCCGCTCGTCCTATTCAACAACTAAATGCACAACAAGGCAATGGTTCTATTTTTCAAGCACGGGCTGGTCAAGGCTTGTTTGCTGATCGGGTACCCAGTCAAGTAGGTGATATTCTGACCGTTGTGATTGAAGAGCGCGCTAATATTTCCAGCTCAGAAAACAGCTCTGGTAGCCGCTCTGCTTCGGCAGCTGCTCGTGCGCCGAATGTGTCAATCCCTTTCTTTTCAAATTATCTAGAAAGAAAAACCCGAGGCCTTAGCCTTGATATTAACGGGGAGGTCGAAAATGAGGGCTCTGGCTCCAGTAGTGCATCGAGTTCATTTAGTACCAATATTACTGTGACAGTGATCGACGTATTGCCAAATGGAAACTTGCAGGTCAGTGGTGAAAAACAGGTCAAAATGAACGGCGATATGCAATTTATTAGACTTTCTGGAGTCATTAATCCTCGAGATGTCAAAGTTGATGCTCGTTTAGGTGGGAACGTAGTCTCTTCCCTAAAAATGGCCGATGCTCGAATTGAGCAGGTGAATCGAGGTAACAATAATCTGTTTGCGCAACCAGGCTGGTTAACTCGTTTCTTTATGACCGTATTGCCATTCTAATTTCTTACAAATTTGGATTGATTAAATGATTATGATCCGTTTTTTATTGGCAGCAACACTTGCCTCTGCGTTGGCTATGCCTGCTTGGTCAGCGCAAAGAATTAAAGAATTAGCCTCAGTTGGTGGCGTACGTAGTAACCAATTAGTCGGTTATGGTTTGGTCGTTGGTTTAGACGGGACAGGGGATAAAAGCGGTGGGCCGGCTGGTCAAAGTATGATTAACATGCTGAATCAACTGGGGATACAGATTCAGCCAGGACAAAAGATCGAATCTAAGAACTCTGCTGCTGTCGTTGTTACTGCGAGTCTCCCTCCCTTTGCGAAATCTGGCCAACCCCTGGATGTCACTGTGTCTGCGATCAGTGATGCAAAAAGCCTGCGGGGTGGTACTTTACTCATGACCCCTCTCAAAGGTGCTGATGGCCAAATCTATGCCATGGCTCAAGGCAATATTTTAATCGGTGGGGCGGGTGCTGCAGCAGGTGGCGCAAGTGTGACGGTCAACCAGTTGAACGCGGGCAGAATTCCTGCTGGTGCTACTGTTGAGCGAGAGGTTATGAGTGGTTTGAATAATGGCGACACTATCCGATTAGAATTGTTTGACGCCGATTTCACTACCGCTAACAGAATGGTTGAAGCGATTAACCGTAATTTTGGCCAGGAAACAGCCCGTGCCTTAGATGGCCGTGTGATTGAAGTTCGGGCCCCTTTTGACAGTAACCAGCGGGTACAATTTCTAGCCAGAATGGAAAATCTTGCCGTCACAGCGGCAGAATCTACTCCTCTAGTTATTCTGAACGCTCGTACTGGTTCAGTGGTGATGAATCAAGCCGTGAAGGTTGAGCCCTGTGCTGTGGCACACGGTAACCTGTCTGTCACTGTGAATAGCACGCCTGTTGCCAGCCAGCCTAATCCATTAAGTCAAGGCCAAACTGTTGTTGGGCAACAAACCGACATCAATGTTCGTGCCGATGGTGGCAAGGTCATCAATGTGCCACGAGGGACAAATCTAAATGAAATCGTTCGTGCTTTAAATGCCGTTGGTGCGACACCGCAAGATCTTTTGTCCATTCTGCAAGCCATGAAAGCTGCTGGTGCGCTTAAGGCAGAACTGCAAATTATTTAACTTAATCAAAGCAAGGCATGGTTATTGCTGTTTGATTGGTTGAAAATTAGGAAAGATGGAATTTCTATGTTGATCACGCCCTCCACACTTAGCCCGGAAGACACTAAACAACGTTTAGCTATGGACAGTCGAGCTTTAGATGATTTGAAAGCTCAAGCTGTCAAAGATCCGAAAGGGGCTATCAAAAAGGTTGCTAGTGAATTTGAGGCAATGTTTCTCAATATTCTGATGCAGAGTATGAGAGAAACTTCTTTCTCCGGTGAAGAAGAGAGCAGTGCATTAAATACCTTTCGTGGAATGCAAGACCAACAAACTGTGCAGCAAATGAGCCATGCCGGTGGAGTGGGGCTGGGTGATATGATTGCTCGGCAAATTGCCAAACAATCTGGCATTGAATGGGACGAGCCAGTTAAGAAAACAGCGGCAGCAAGTTCTATGCAGCTGTTAGCACTGCAAAAACCAGCGATTGCTAAAGCCTTGCAACAGCTGGAACAAGACGGTGTTCAAAGCACAACAGCGAAACCTGCCGCAGGCAGAACGAATAACACGCAAAATACCAATAGCGGTGATTTTATTCAGTCCATGCTAAATCATGCTGCCCCTGCTGCCCGTGCGATTGGTGTTGAACCTCAATTGATTGTGGCGCATGCCGCGTTGGAATCGGGATGGGGCAAACGAAATATCAAGAATGCTGATGGATCGAACAGTCATAACCTGTTTGGTATTAAAGCAACGGGTAACTGGAAAGGCGCCACTACCGATGTGCTGACTACCGAATATGTAGATGGTGTAGCACAAAAACGAGTTGAGCGTTTCCGTTCCTATCCCTCTTATTCTCATGCCTTTGCCGACTACGCACGATTACTGAGCACTAACTCACGCTATCAAGATGCACTAAACAAAGGCGCAGATGCGGTGGGATTTGCGCGTGCTTTGGCTAAAGGCGGCTATGCCACCGATCCAAACTACGCTGCTAAATTGAGCCAAGTGGCAGGCAGCGAAAAAATGCAAGTTGCTGCACGTTCTTAGTAGAAACACTTAAGTTTGTCATTGTGCAGACGATGTAAGTTAATGACTTTTTGGGCAGGAATCTATCATGGCCGGTATCTTAAATATTGGTGTGTCGGGGCTGAATGCTGCCCGCGCCGCGTTAAATGTCACCTCGCAAAACATTAGTAATGTCAATACCGCTGGTTACCATCGCAAAGCGTTGGTGCAGTCGGCAATGTATCCACAAAATCTAGGCTATGGCTTTCCCGGTCAAGGGGTCGAGCTCAATGATGTTCAACGCATCTACGACCGTTTTTTAGATAAACAAGTTCAAACCGCGACTGCCGGTAACAGTTACTATGAAACACAGTTTAGCTATATGAAGCAGCTAGACGATGTGATTGCAAACTCAACCAACGGCATTTCGCCACGGCTACAACAATTCTTCAGCTCAGTGCAAACACTGACCTCCGACCCTTCCTCGATTCCTTCTCGCCAAGCGATGATTGACCAAATGTCATCGTTAGTGAACACCATGAAGTCGGCTGACGACCGCATGGAAGAACTGCGTTTGGGGATTAACACGGAAATCAAATCCTCTGTCACCGCGATCAATGGGATTGCCCAACAAATTGCTGATTTAAATAAGCAAATTACTATGCTGTGGCGGAACGATGGCGTGCAACTACCCAACGATATTATTGATCAACGAGATCAAGCTGTTACCGAACTAAACAAATACATCAATGCAACCATGGTGCCGCTTGGTGATGGGACGGTGAATGTTTATATCGGTAAAGGGCAAAGTCTGGTGTTGGGTAACGATCCCGCGTTATTAAAAGCAGACTATTCAACCCAGCCCGGGATGGAGCAAGAGCTGGTTGTTTACTATCAATCAGGTTCCGCTTTTGAAATCCCTACTCGCTTATTAACTGGCGGTTCGATGGGGGGGGCGCTTGAAATGCGCGAGACCTTGGACGATACGCAAAAACGTATCGGTCAAATGGCAATGGAGATTGTTGATCGTTTTAACCGTCAAAATGCCCAAGGTGTTGATCTGAATGGTGATGCTGGCACAGATTTATTTGAGCTACGGTTTAACTTTCCGCCAGTGAATCCTCCAACACCCGACTACTCGGCAAAAACTGACGCAGAAAAATTAGAAATTCAACAGCGCTATGCTGTGCGTGCCTTGTCATTGCTGCAAACGGATCCAAACAAAATTGCCGCAGCATCGGCAATCGTATTTGATCGTAATGCTTCTTTTAATGGTGCATTACCTACAAAACTAGCTGGCAGTGCTGCGATTAGCCAAATCTCAACAACAGCACCATTTACGCCTGCTACAGCTGTTCCGGCAATGCCAATTCAGATTCGGTTTGATGGTACCAACTACAGTATTACCGACAATACTGGTGCTGCGCATGTACCGCCTTTGTCTCTCACTCGTATCCCCGGCGTATCCGGTGGTTTTAAAGTGGTAGACCAGAGCGGTGCCCCAATGGGGATACAATTTACTGTGTCAGGGACCCCAGCGGCAAATGATACCTTTGTGATTGCCAACCGGACGCCTGGTGCTTTATTGGAAAAAGGTGAAAACAGCAACTTACTGGAAATGGCCAAATTACAAGCACTAGCAACAGTATCTGATCTGCCTGCAAGCGGTAAAGTAAATGGTATTGGCCCTGGTACTCCGCCGGTTCTTAATTTCACAATCAATGTGCAAGATCCGGATGTGGCGGCTGACAAAAAAGCCCAGTTGGACTTTGTTTCTAAACTGCCAATCACCATGGGGTTTGATGGTACTAATTTTACCAACTTGCCAAGTGGCTATACCGTTGTTCCTGCTGGATCAACCTACTCTCTGCAAGATGCTTCTAGCCGCACTTTGATGACTTTTACTGCCCCTGCCGCGCTAGGTGCTGCGAATGCGGGACAAACCTTTACCTTTCCTGCGCCTGCCGCATCAAATTTCCAAGCCACGTTTGGCCAGATGGTTACGGCGGTGGGTAGTAAAACCAATGAAGTGAAAGCCATTGGGGCCGCTCAAAAGGTGACATTAGAGCAAGTGACGATGGCGCGTGAACGTGTCTCTGGTGTGAATTTGGATGAAGAAGCGGCAAACCTCATTAAATTCCAACAAGCCTATCAAGCCTCGAGTAAAGTCATTCAAATTGGCCAAGGTTTGTTCGACTCGGTATTGCAAGCTCTGCGTTAATCCTGCTCACTGAGAACATAAAGGACATTATATGCGAATCAGCTCTTCTTTTACCTATCAAACCGGTGCTTCAGGGATTAACCGTCAACAAAACACCTTGTTTGAGCTGCAAAAACAACTTAACTCGCTTAAGCGGATTAACAGTCCTTCTGACGATCCAGTGGCTGCGGCGCGGGTGTTAGATACTAAACAATCTGATAGCCGCAATGCTCAGTTTATTGAAAACACCAAAGCGGTAGACTCTGCCTTGCAGTTTAGCGATAACGCGCTGCAAACTGTATCTGACATCATGACGCAGATGAAAGAAATGGTGGTGCGGGCTGGTAACCCTGCCTTTAAGGACACCGACCTTAAAATCATCAGTGGCGAATTTGATGGCAAAATGGAAGAATTAGTCGGGGTGTTAAACACGACTGATGGTCAAGGGAATTATTTATTTTCCGGTACAAAAACCAGTACACCGCCTTATACCATTGAAGGCTCCCGCCCCTATGGCGCTGATACCGTGATTCGTTACAACGGTAACGATGGCCAAAAATCGGTTCAAACAGGCACTGCACGACAAATCGCTATTACAGATCCAGGTTCTGCAACCTTTGGCACTGGCAGTACCGTTGGCCGCGACTCCGGCAACATTTTTGATACTATGTTGCGCTTTGGAGAAATGCTAAAACAGGGCCGTGATGGTTTAAATCCAAAAGCGAATCTGCCTCTTAATAGTGGTACTTCGGTCACATTAAAAGTGGCTGATTCTGTTCCAAATATTACTAACACCACTGCTGCTGCCGCATTTGAAGATCTAAAGGATGCGTTTGGGCAGGGTGGGGTGAGTATGACTCTACCTGCTGGCATGGATAATGCGACCTTGCCTACTTTGCCAGCGCCTTATAGTGCTAATTTCCAAGTGGCTTACGATGGAAAAGTCGGTGAATATCGTATCCGAACCACTGGTGGTGAAGATACTGGTTTAACGCTCAAATTTGAAAACTTGCCAACGGGCCCACTTGTAGCAGACAGTGTTACCTTGAAATCTTATACCTTAGAAGCCGCACAGGTCATGAAAGGGGTAGACAAGGCACATGAACGTTCGTTATCCACCTTGGCTGCAGTGGGGTCTCGTCGTTTAGAGGTGGAGCAAAGTCGTGATCTCGGTGAAGACCTGAACTTGGTCTACAAAAAATCGATTAGTGACTTGGAAGATCTGAATATTGCAGAAGCTAGCACCAGCTTAGTCATGGCGAAAACGGCACTAGAAGCGTCGCAGCTGTCTTTCTCAAAAGTAAGCTCGTTGTCACTGTTTAACTACATCAGCTAATTGATGATAGCAAAACAAAACCCCCGCGATTAAGCGGGGGTTTTTTATTCTGGCGGAGAGAGGGGGATTCGAACCCCCGTGGGGCGCGAACCCCCCACTGATTTCGAGTCAGGGCCGTTTAGCCTCTCCGGCATCTCTCCGAACTTCGAAACAGACGCGCATCTTAACAGAGCTAACTTTTCTGTCAAGATGCGCGTCGTTGTTGCTTAGCTAAAGCTCAATTTTCCGTTGCGTGCATCAATCACAATCACCGATTTTGGTGGATAGTGTCCGGCTAATATTGCTTTTGCCAGTGGGTTTTCGATTTCATTTTGAATGGCTCGTTTCAATGGACGAGCACCATAAATCGGATCAAACCCGGCTTCAGTCAACAGGGTTAACGCATCGTCTGTGACTTGTAGCGCCAGTTCTAACTTGGCCAAGCGGCTTTCTAAATGGCGCAGTTGAATTCGTGCAATCGATTTTATGTGCTTATCATCCAAGGCATGGAAAACCACCACTTCATCAATCCGATTAACAAACTCTGGGCGGAAGTGAGCTTTGACTTCACCTAACACGGCAATTTTAGTCAGTTCATAATCATCGGTTGCCATGGTTTGAATAATTTGGCTACCAATGTTCGAGGTCATGGCAATGACCGTGTTGCGAAAATCGACAGTTCTGCCTTGGCCATCTGTTAAACGCCCATCATCCAACACCTGCAGCAAAATATTAAACACATCGGGGTGGGCCTTTTCAACTTCGTCCAACAGAATCACCGAATAAGGTTTACGCCGAACTTGTTCAGTCAGATAACCACCCTCTTCATAGCCAACATAACCTGGGGGCGCACCGATGAGGCGTGCCACCGAGTGTTTCTCCATATATTCGGACATATCAATCCGAATCATGTGTTCTTCACTATCAAACATAAAGCCGGCCAGCGTTTTGCACAGTTCGGTTTTACCCACGCCAGTCGGCCCAAGGAATAGGAAAGAGCCATACGGTTTATTTGGATCAGACAGACCAGAACGGCTACGGCGAATCGCATCTGCCACGGCACGGACGGCTTCATTTTGTCCAATAACACGCTGATGTAACACGTCTTCCATTCGCAACAGTTTTTCGCGTTCCCCTGTCAGCATTTTTGAAACAGGAATCCCTGTCGCACGGCTCACCACTTCTGCGATTTCTTCAGCACCCACTTGGGTTCGTAACAGTTGATTGGGTTTTTTCTGTCCACCTTGGCTGGCTGCTTCGGCTTCTTTCAGGCGGGCTTCTAATTGGGGTAATTTGCCATATTGCAGCTCTGCCAGTTTTTCCCATTGTCCTTGTCGTTTGAGTTCCTCAATCTGCACTTTCAGCTTGTCGATCTCTTCTTTGATCGATTGGCTACCCTGCTGTGCTGCTTTTTCAGCCTTCCAGATTTCTTCTAGGTCGGCATACTCGCGGCTTAATTTTTCAATTTCTTCGTTAATCAGCGCTAAGCGTTTTTGACTCGCTTCATCCGATTCGCGTTTCACTGCTTCCCGTTCAATTTTCAACTGAATTAAACGGCGATCGAGCTTGTCCATTGACTCTGGTTTTGAGTCAATTTCCATTTTGATTCGGCTTGCTGCTTCATCAATTAAATCAATGGCTTTATCAGGCAGGAAACGGTCAGTGATATAACGATGTGACAGCTCGGCAGCGGCAACAATCGCGGGATCGGTAATATCGACACCGTGATGAATCTCATATTTTTCCTGTAAGCCGCGCAGAATAGCGATGGTATCCTCAACCGAGGGTTCACTGACCTGCACCTTTTGGAAGCGGCGTTCTAGTGCGGCATCTTTTTCAATGTATTTACGGTACTCATCCAGTGTCGTTGCGCCAAGGCAATGCAGTTCACCACGAGCTAGCGCAGGTTTCAGCATATTGCCTGCATCCATTGCACCCTCGGCTTTACCTGCACCCACCAAAGTATGAATTTCATCGATGAAAATTAAGGTGTTACCTTCATCTTTGGCTAAATCATTTAACACCGCCTTGAGTCGTTCTTCAAACTCACCACGGTATTTTGCGCCGGCCAATAAGGCAGCTAAATCCAACACTAACAGTCGTTTGTGTTTCAGCGATTCAGGCACTTCACCATTCACAATTCGTTGGGCGAGGCCTTCAACAATTGCTGTTTTACCCACCCCCGGCTCGCCAATTAACACAGGGTTATTTTTGGTGCGCCGTTGTAAGACTTGAATGGCACGGCGGATTTCATCATCTCGCCCAATCACTGGATCGAGCTTGCCCTGTCGTGCGCGTTCGGTGAGGTCCAGCGTGTATTTACTTAACGCCTCGCGTTGACTCTCTGCGTCGGCGGTGTTGATGGTATCGCTGCCACGTACGGCGTTGATCGCAGCCTCCAAAGCAGCGGTTTGCCCACCATGTTCTTTGAACAAGCGGCCTGTTTCGCTTTTATCTTCCGTTAACGCCAATAAGAACATCTCACTGGCAATAAATTGGTCGCCTCGTTTCAGTGCGGCTTTTTCTGTGAGGTTGAATAAATTGGCCAGCTCTTTCGACACACTGATTTCACCGCCGGTGCCACTGACCTTCGGCAAGCGCTCGATAGCGGTTTTCAGGGCCTGACCTAACCCGCCAGCATTCACACCAGCGCGGGCTAACAGCCCCCCAACGCCGCCTTCGCGATCATTGAGCATGGCCAATAAGACATGCTGTGGTTCGATATAGGGATTGTCATTGGCCAAGGCCAGACTTTGTGCATCGTTGATGGCTTGTTGAAATTTCGTGGTGAGTTTGTCAAAACGCATGATGCTTTCCTACTGCAATTAAGTTAAACCCTAACTTGGGTAGGGGAAAAACTTTATCAAGTAAGAAATTTTTTCTGATTGGGTCTTGATTTATCAGACTTTGTCTAGGCAGGAGCGCTTGGGCGTGTGTGTGCGCATATCAGCGAAGGTGCCATCCAAGGCAAGATCGATTATTCTATGTAGATCTTCTTTATCTTGCGAGAAATCCAGCACATCATGCCAACAAAACAACAACATCCCTTATTTTTTGCTGCTGCTGCGATTGTGATTTGGGCAAGTTTGGCAACATTAGGTACCCGAGTGGCAGCCGTGCCGCCGTTCTTAACCGTGGGAATTACCTTATTGGTGGCGGGAGTATTAAGTTTACCGACTTATCGTCAATGGAAAGTACCGCTACCGACGCTTTTGGTTGGCATCGCCGGTATTTTTGGTTACCACTTCTTTTTGTTCTTAGCCTTTCGCCTAGCGCCAGCGGTAGAAGCCAATTTATTAAATTATCTGTGGCCGTTATTGATTGTGCTGCTGTCGCCAGTGTTGCTGCCAAATATGGCGTTGCGGCGGCAACATATTGTTGCCGCTGGGTTGGGATTTATTGGGGCAGCATTGATTGTGACGAAAGGCTCACTGTCATTAGAGGCCCGATTTATCACCGGTTATGCCTGCGCTGTATTAGCTGCATTTTTATGGGCTGCCTATTCGTTGTTGAGCAAGCGGCTTCCGCCCTATCCAACGGCAGCAATTGGCCTATTTTGTTTATTGTCTGGGGGGCTATCGCTATTGAGTCATTTTGCATTGGAGCCTGCCTACACACCGAAGATGCAGGAATGGATATGGCTAGGTCTATTGGGGATTGGGCCGATGGGTGGGGCGTTTTTTTTGTGGGATAAAGCGTTAAAACAAGGCGATCCACGGAAAATTGGCGCATTAGCCTTCACCACCCCGTTGTTATCGACTTTATTGTTGATTGTGACCGGGAGTGGTGTTTTAGATGGCTATGCGTTGGCGGCGATTGTGTTGATTGTCGGTGGCGCTGTGTTAGGGACCCGCACACCAAAATAGACGATGCTAATTAGATTTCACCATTTCAAGTTGATGAATGACTTCGCCGAGACGGTTTTGCAGTGCGTAATTGGCTTGGTACGCTTCGGAGAGTTCTTCAAAACTGTCGCGTACCAGATTCACTAACGCCGTTTCTTGACGCTCGGTGAGTTGTAAACCGACTAAAGCCCCTTCAACGCGGTGAAGTAAGGTGTCTAATAATGCCATCGTGTTGACTTGGTGATCGCGTTGTTGACGATCAATGTCGTGCAGCATTTGGCCAAGTGAGCCCAAGGTTTGGTGGATGAGATTGCCCCGTTGTTGTGCCAGCTGTTGGTCATATAGGGCTTGTAACCGCCCTTCAACGGCTTGTACTAACGTGGCAAGGTGATCGCGTAGCCGCCCACAGCGTTCTTCATCCTCAATCGGTAGATTGTTCACAATCAATTGCACATGAGGATAGTTGATGGACAACCGATTTTTGAATTGGATAATGCGGTCCATGCTGATGATGTGCTGTAACACCGAAATTTCGAGGGCGGTGGCTGGGCCGCGATGGTTAAGTGTCAGTCGTTGATTATCACCATATAACAGTTGTACCACGCCTTCTAATTCAAACAAGCGGATTGAATCAAGGGTATTTGTTGCCAGCGTTTGAATACTTGTGCATTCGTTCAACTGCTTGAGAATCTCCAACAACATACCGGTTTCGCTCATGCTGGTCATTGCCAACATGGCGGTGTTGGTGGCCCATTGAGCTTGGCTCTTGAGTTGTTGGCGTTCTTCTGCCAGCTCCAATACCTTAGCCACTTTACTCAGCAACATTTTGGGATTGATCGGCTTATTGACGAAGTCTTCCGCCCCGACTTCAAACCCACGCAGGCGATCTTCAAGACTGTCTAGCGCCGACAGAAATAAAACCGGAATCTCTGCCAGCGCCGGATCTTGCTTAATGCGTTGACACAAGGTGTAGCCATCGATATCCGGCATTTGCACATCGGCCAAAATCAGCTGGGGTCGGTGGATTTGTGCTTGCGCTAACAGCTGTAAACCATTGTCTAAGCTAATGACTTGGTATTCTTCACTGAGGGTATCGCTGATGAATTCCAGCATAAATTCATCATCATCCACAATCATGACTAGTGGGCGATCGCCACAGGAGTCAAAAGATAGCATGCTGTTATTCTCCAATTGGGGCTAATTTATACCCTGTTGTTAAGCGCGTGTTGGCTGTGTTGGAAATGGGCCTCGATGAGGGCTAATTGGCTGTAAGCCTCGTGACGATTGGCGAGGGCGGCGGTTTCCATCTCTTGTAAGGTCTGCCCAAGCACCACCGCACCAACTGTGTTCGCAATCGATTTGAGTCGGTGACAGATTTTAGCCATCTGCATTAAGTCTTGTGCAGCACATGCCGCGGTTAACTCAACAAGGCCGTCATTCATGGCGAGGGTAAATTTAGCAATGTATTTTTTATGTCGTTCACTGTTATCACCCAACATAGTATGCAAAATCTCATGGTCTATCCACTGCTTTTCTGGACTCGGACAGCTTGACTGTGTGGCTGTTTTGGCGACCATAGCGGGTTGTGGCGGGGTGGTGATGGGATGGGTAAACCAATAAACCAAAGTCCGATACAGCAAATCAGGTTGGATAGGCTTGCCAATAAAATCGTTCATGCCCGCTTTATAGCATTGCTGTCGATCTTCGACCGAGACATTCGCGGTCATTGCCAAAATCGGGACATGGTCTAAAGCACGGTTTTGCCGCAAATGTTCGGTCGCAGAAATACCATCCATCTCTGGCATCTGCATATCCATCAAAATCAAGTCAAAAGTATGTTGTGAAGTTAACATCACAGCGTGTTTACCGTGATCGGCAATCACCACTTCAATCCCAACTTGTTCGAGAATTTCCGCGGCGACTTGTTGGTTAAAGGGATGATCATCGGCTAGTAAAACTTTTTTGCCATGTAAAACGGGGGTGTATGCCTCATGCTGTTCCAAATGGCGATTGCTTTCAGTGCAATACAGGACATCGCTGACTGTGGTAAAGACTAAAGAAAACGAGAATGTGCTGCCGTGACCAAATTCGCTGTGAACTTGTAACTCTCCCCCCATCAACTGCACCAACTGATGACTGATTGCCAGCCCTAAACCTGTCCCACCATAACGGCGTGAAATCGAACTATCGGCTTGATGGAAAGACTGAAATAAACTCAACAAAGTGCTTTCTGGCATACCAATCCCAGTGTCTTTGACCTCGAATAACAAACGCACTTGTTGTTCAAAATCTTCTGCCATCGAAACTGCCAAACAGACACTGCCTTGTTCAGTAAATTTAATGGCATTGCTCATTAAATTGAGCAACACCTGCCGCAGCCGCAGGGCATCTCCCCGCAAATAACGCGGTAAACAGGCTTGCTGTTCGATTTTCAGGAGCAGTTGTTTTTCCGCTGCTTTTTGGCTGACAAAACTGGATAAATTTTCCAACAACACATACAGATCAAACGGTTGCTGTTCAATTTCTAGTTTGCCCGCCTCGATTTTAGAGAAATCCAGGATGTCGTTAATCAACCCTAAAAGGTGGGTACCAGATAGGGTGATTTTTTGGAGATAGTCGCGTTGTTTGGGTTCTAATGGGGTTTGTAAGGCAAGATGTGCCATGCCCAACACACTGTTGAGTGGCGTGCGGATTTCATGGCTCATATTGGCTAAAAACGCGCTCTTGGCTCGATTAGCGCTTTCTGCCTGTTCGCGTGCTTCTTCTAATTGCCGTGTGCGTTCAATCACCCGTTGTTCGAGTTGGATAGCAAAACGCTTCATTTCTTCTTCGGCTGCCCGCCGTTCAGTAATGTCACGCACCATCGCGGTGTAAATCGGTTGCCCGTAGTTATCTGAATAGGAAACCGAGACTTCAATCGGGAAGGTCGAACCATCTGAGCGGAAACCCATCACTTGCCGTCCTGGGCGGCCGCGCATCCGGCGTGGTGAGCCCCCCTCGGCAGCAAATTGCTGCATTAAAAACTGATGGTTGGGGGCTTTGGTGATGGGAATTAACCGATCAAGCGGATAACCCAGCATATCTTCGGCACGATACCCGAACATATCTTCAGCCGCAGGGTTGAAAACGATGATATTAAATGCACTATCGACGGTAATAATCGCGTCCATCGCTGTTTCGATCATACTCGACAGCCGCATCTGATTGGCAAGCAGGGCTTGTTCAGTGGCTTTGCTGCGGCTGATATCGGTATGGGTGCCGATCATACGCAAGGGGCGGCCTTGGGCATCGCGTGAAATAATCATGCCTCGGCCGGCAATCCACTTATAACTGCCATCCTGACAACGCAAGCGATATTCCACGACACAAATATCTGTTTCACCACGCAAATGGCGTTGCACCTCGACATAAGCGCGTTGCCGATCATCAGGGTGAACGCGCACAATACTTTCGTTTGCGCTTTCGTAAAGTTCGCTTTTTTGATAGCCGAGTAAACGACACCATGTCTCGGAATAGGTCACTACATTGCTGAGCAAATCCCAATCCCATACCCCGTGTCCAGCGCCTTCAATCGCAAATTTCCAGCGTTCTTCTGCCTGCTGTAGCGCCTCACGGGTATTTTGATAGGCTTCACGGGTGCGAATCGCATTGATTACTTGGCCATAGGTGACTAACACCGGCTGTAGGGTATTGGCCAGGGAAAGATCATAACCCCCCTCTCGGTTTGCTACCCCGATCAGGCCGATCATTTCTTCGCCTCGGATGACCGGAACCGACATAAAGCTATGTAATGGCCGATGTCCCGGGGGCAGGCCTTTGCTACGCGGGTCGTTGGCGGGATCGTTGGAAATCGTGACACTTTTGCTTAACAACGACACGCTAAACAAAGCATCTAGCTGATGAAACTCCATGCCGCCATTGCGGCTGGTTTGGTAAATCGCTCGTGAGGCTTCATCCCATGAAATATCACTCAGGGCATGGATGCGGACATAGGGTTTTTGTTGTGTGTCGTATAACACCTCACCAACGAAGCCGTACTCACTCTCGGTCAGTTGTAACACCTGTTGCAAGATGGTTTGAAACGTATCTTGTGTGGAAGAACTGATAAAAGTGCTTTGAATTTGTGAGACGGCTTTCAGGTCAGCTTCTAGGAGCGCAAGGTCACTGATGTCTTGCAAGCTGACAGGCACCACTTTTGCCGTTTCGACATCTTGAGGAATCGGAAAAGAAATAATGGCGTAGATACGTTTGCCTTGTAGCGTTTTTAACTCAACTTCAGCCCGGAAAATTTTATCGCCACGCCAAAACGCCAGCAATTCTTCGCGGATTTTGGTGATACAGCCACGGCCAAACAAATGGTTAAAACCATGTAGCAGAAAATCTTCGCGTTGGCTGCCGCCAAATAAACGGACTGTGGCGGGATTGACGTCAATGACTTTAATCAGGCTCATTAGCGAGAACATCATGCCCGGGTTTTGATCGAGATATTGCTCAAGATCCGTAATGCCTTGCATTTTTAGCTGTTGCAAATGCAAAAACAGCGGGCGCATGTCCTGATTCCAAATCGACAGCTCGGCATGGTCGAATAATTGCCGATAGCTCTGTTCACGCTCAACCAAGGCTTGTTGTTGGATAAATTGATGCGTCACATCCAACATCGTGACCAAAAAAGCATTGCCACGCTCTAACGCTAATGGCGCCCGTTTGACGATAGCGATTTTGACATCACCATTTTTGCAACGAATACGGCGCTCTAAAATCGGATAGACAATGTGGTCATCTTGCCGCACTTGGCGCGATTCAATGACCCACTCGCGATAAACCGGATCGGGATAGGCTTGTTCCCACCATTTTTCTAAGGTTGGGATATCGTCTTGTGTATAACCAAAAAGCTCGGAAAAAGCGGGGTTAAGGTACAGCACATCGCCTTCTGGCGTGTAAATGCCGGTGGCGACAGGTAAGGCCTCGATCACTGCTTTTAAATTGCGCGCACTGCGTTCGGTGAGGTGATTCAGACTGCGTTCGTGCTGCTGGTGCACCTTATTGCCGATAATGATGGCTGTGTCTGGCGTGGTTTTCGCTAAGGCCAAATACGATACCGGTTCGGTTAAAAAACTGACCTCGCCTGCTTCGACAATCCCGCTATACAGATCACTTTCTGGCACATACCATGCTCGAATCAGAATCGAACGGCTTTTGCTTTCGCTGATATTGATACGGCAACGACATTCAAAATGGATGCCATGTTTGAGCGCATCTAACCAAGCGGTTAAGACGGTGGCTAACTCTTCTGGTACCACTCGATCGAGCCAAGCGTGGCCGAGGGCATACGAATCTTCCAAGCGAAATAATTTTTGCCATGCACGGTTCACATAGCGATAGTGTCCCTCTCGATCGGCAACAAACGAGGGTAGCGGTTGTGCATCGAGTAGGCTCAGTAAGGCAGCAGCATGTGAATAGGTTGACGTAGGCATGTGGCAAAGGCTTTTCAGCGAAATCAATGTCAAAAGAGAGTTTTGATAATAAAAAAATTTTTAAAATAATATATGATTTGTCTGAATTTTTTGATAAAAATCTATAAATCACTATTTTTCGTGTCAGTTTTGTGAGACAAATCGTTTCCTTGCTAAATGCACCCCATCCCCCCATTTCTGCTACATCGCTGTTGTTGGCAGCACACTGGTACTTGTCTTGAATTTTTTGGGATGTCTCTGCTTATGAAATTGCACCTTAACCAAAACCTCAATCAAAACCGCTTTACGGCCTATTCAGAAACCAGCGTCAGTATCAACAAACAGGAACACACCCCACCGTTGTTGGTCAGTGCAGAACGATTAGAAACATGGCAAGTGGCGGATTTTGCTGCTTTGCAGGCCAGTGATTTTGAGGCGCTATTAGCGTGGGAGCCTGAGGTGGTCTTGCTGGGGACTGGAACAGGGCAAAAATTTCCTCATCCCCGATTGACGGCGGCGTTGTTGGCGGCTGGGGTGGGGGTTGAAGTGATGACCACACAGGCGGCTTGCCGCACATTTAATATTTTGGCCGATGAAGATCGGCGGGTGGTGGCGGCACTGTTTTAATCAGAGAGTGGTTTGAATCGCTGGGTGGTGGTTGAGCCAGACGCTACCCCAATAGGTAGCGTCTGCAACCGATTAAAGCCGGCGTGCTTCTTGGACGCCTGAGACATCGGTAATCCGTGCCAATACGCGATAAAGCTCACTGACATTACGCACCTCAACGGTAAAGCGCATCGATGCTTTGAGATCGCGGCTTTGGGTGTTGACTGCAGTCACGTTGAGTTTTTCACGGCTAAAGATATCGGAAATATCCCGCAGCAAACCATTGCGATCCCGCGCTAATACTTCGATATCGATAGGGAACACACTGCGTTCCTGTTTCCCCCACGCAGCATGAATTAAACGCTCTGGTGCATTTGCAGAGAGTCGTTTCAGGGTCAGACAGTTGGTGCGATGAATCGAAATCCCACGTCCTCGGGTCACAAAACCGACCACTGCATCGGGCGGTGCTGGCTTGCAGCATTTTGCCAATACAGTCATCAAATTATTGACCCCCTCAATTAACACCCCTTGGCTGTCAAAGCTGCCACGGCTGGCGCGAATCAATGAATTTGGATCCAGATCTGGCGCGGGTGGTGGCGGATGAATGCTGTGAATCGCCTGTGCCAAGGCCTTAAGCGTGAGTTCACCATGCCCCAGTGCTGCATAGACGTCTTCAATCTTGTGAAAATCTAATTTTTCACTCAACTGCTCCAAATTCGGTTGTACGCTTAAACGCTGGATTTCTTTCTCAAATACCTGTCGTCCAGCCTCAATGGCGACATCAACATTTTGTTGCCGAATCCACTGCCGGATTTTGCTGATGGCGCGGTGGGTTTTCACCCAACCATCATGCAGCCAATCTAATGAAGGGCCCCCTTCTTTTGCTGCCAAAATTTCAACCCGTTGGCCGTTCTCCAACGGGGTGGACAGCGGCACAATTTGCCCATCAATTTTCGCCCCTCGGCAACGATGGCCTAAATCAGTGTGGAGTGAATAGGCAAAATCCAGCGGGGTGGCGCCCTGCGGCAAGGAAATAACCTTACCAGCCGGCGTCAGGACATAAATGGTGTCGGAGAACAGTGCCGTCTGAAACTCGCTGCTCAGCGCGGTGCGGTCGCTGACTTCTTCACGCCATTCTAATAATTGGCGTAACCAAGCAATTTTGGCTTCGTATTGACTGTCGCCTTGTCCACCTTCTTTATAACGCCAATGCGCCGCCACACCATATTCGGCATGTTCGTGCATTTCAAACGTGCGGATTTGTACCTCGAGCACTTTATCCTCTGGCCCGACCACCGCTGTATGCAGGCTTTTGTAGTCATTCGGTTTGGGGTTGGAAACATAGTCATCAAATTCGCCCGGAATCGGATGCCACATGCTGTGAACTAAGCCCAATACCGTGTAGCAATCCTTCAGACTGTGCACCAACACCCGTACTGCCCGAATATCGTACAACTCGGAAAAGTCGAGGTTCTTTTTGCGCATTTTTTTCCAGATGGAATAAATATGCTTGGGCCGACCTGTCACATCGGCTTCGATATGGGCGTGAGCCAGTTCTCGCCGCAGGTCGTTTAAGACTCGCTCGATGTAATCAATCCGTTCTACCCGCCGTTCATCCAGCAAACGGGCGATTTTTTTATAACTGTCCGGTTGCAGATAGCGGAAAGCA
Source organism: Aquaspirillum soli (assembly GCF_054781915.1). Lineage (NCBI taxonomy): Bacteria > Pseudomonadati > Pseudomonadota > Betaproteobacteria > Neisseriales > Aquaspirillaceae > Aquaspirillum > Aquaspirillum soli. The sequence goes on from NZ_BAAGTM010000001.1 coordinate 258,497, forward strand.
AGATCTTCTAACTCCCACTTCACCTGCCATACCCCTAACCGATTGGCGAGTGGTGCAAACAAATCCATCGTTTCTTGTGCAATGCGCCGCCGTTCAGATTCTTGGGGCACACGGGATAAGAAATGCATGGTTTGGGTACGCCATGCCAATTTGATCAGCACAATCCGAATATCCGCCACCATCGCCAGCAACATCTTACGCATGGTTTCTGCTTGTTGTGCCCGCGCTTCTGGCGTTTCTTCACGGTCTTGCGAAGCCAACAGCGTAATCCGTCGCATCCGACTCACCCCTTGCACCAGCTCTGCCACAGTGGGGGTAAAGTGTTTCTTCAGCCAATCAACATAATCACCACGGTAATCAGGCATGGCAAACAGCAAGGTGGCCGCAATGGCATCGGCGAGTAATTCCATATCCGCGACGATGGCGGCGGCGGCAACCGCATGGGTGAACAGACGTTCGCCAACCGGCGGCAATGTGTCATCACCGTAGTGTTCTCGTGCAGTGTGGAAAGCCCGTTCGACAAGGCTGGCCCCTTCCGGTGGCAACCCACTGATTAAACCTGCTAACCAACGGTCTGGGTCAGCTGCATGAGCAAGAGAATCCACCAATGGGCGGGTAACAGAAACCATGGCGATTTTTTCCTAAATTCTTTTTCATCAAAATAGAGACGACATCCATATCTCTAATAAACGTCGTACTGGGGCGGCAAGGCCGATATGTGCTAATTCTGCTGCGTTAACCCAACAGGATGCAGATTCGCGACACTCAGCTCGGGTACGAACGGCAAGCGGATATGGGTAAGCAGTTAAATGAAAATGGGTAAACTGATGCGTGACAGCATGTAAAGGCGCTGGTGCTTCGGCGGCGTTTTCCGCGATCACGGCTAATTCCTGCAACCGTTGCGCTAGCGATGTGTGTTCTGCTGTCCATTCCGGCAAACTCCACAGTCCGCCCCAAATCCCAGTTGGTGGGCGCTTTTCTAAAAAAACACGGCCCTCGGTGTCGTAGAGCAATAACCACCTTACCTCGCGTTGTGGTATCTCTCGTTTTGGTCGTGGGGTGGGTAGCTGGCGCTGTCTGCCCTGTTGATTGGCTAAACAATCTTGAGCAAAAGGACAACTGCCACAATCCGGCTGACCACGGCGGCAGACTAAACTGCCAAGGTCCATTAACCCTTGCGTATAGGGTTGAATCTCGGTCGCATCCGGTAACAGCGACTCGGCCAACTGCCATAGTTGTTGCTCAATCGCTTTATTCCCCGGCCAACCTTCAATCGCGAAGACACGGGTGAATACTCGGCGCACATTGCCATCGAGAATAGCCTCGCGTTGGCCAAAGGCAAAAGCAGCAATGGCGGCGGCGGTGGAGCGACCGATGCCCGGGAGTTCGGCTAACAGCGCTGCGTGTTGTGGAAATTGGCCGCCATAGTGTGTCGCGATGTATTGTGCTGCACGGTGAAGATTGCGTGCGCGGCTGTAATAACCCAAGCCACTCCACAAGCTGAGCACATCATCAATATCAGCACTGGCTAAAGCCGTGACAGTAGGAAACCGCGCCATAAAACGCGGATAGTAGTTCAAGACGGTGCTGACTTGGGTTTGCTGCAACATAATTTCCGACACCCATACCGCGTAGGCATCTGAAACTTGCCACGGTAAATGATGACGACCATGAATTTTCTGCCATGTTATCAGCTGTTTGGCAAATTGTTTGGAAGAGATAGGCATATTCTTATAGAGGGAACGACAAGACAGGTACAATAGAGAAAGTTTCTTTTTTTTAAGCAAAGTTTATGTTGACTGAACAGTTTTTCGCGCCTTGTCCTCGTGGTTTAGAGCCGGTTTTGACTCAAGAATTGCATACTTTGGGTGCAAACCAGATTGTTGCACGAGATGGCGGTGTCGCCTTTAGCGGGGCATTTTCCTTGATGCGGCGTGTCAATCTACATTCGCGTGTTGCCAGTCGCGTGTTGTTGCGGTTGGCCCATGCGCCCTACCGCAATGAAAATGATGTCTATCGGCTGGCGCGGGGGGTGGATTGGACACTGTTCTTCTCCATCGCCGACACGTTCAAAGTCAAAACTGATGCCATCAAAAGCCCACTGCCAAGTTTGGATTTTGTCAGTCTTAAAGTGAAAGACGCCATCTGTGATGTCTTTCGCGAACGTACCGGTGGACAACGTCCTTCGGTTGATACCGCGCAACCACATCGCCGGATTCATGTTTTCCTCGATGCCAAATACGCCACGTTATATCTCGACACCTCCGGCGAGGCGTTGTTCAAACGCGGTTGGCGACAAAGCACCCGCGAAGCACCTTTGCGAGAAAATTTAGCCGCTGGCATTTTGGCGTTAACAGGGTGGACACCAGAACAGACATTATATGACCCGATGTGTGGAAGTGGGACTTTCTTAGTTGAAGCGGCACATATTGCCCTCAACCGTGCGCCTGGTCGTGGTCGTACCTTTGCTTTTGAACAATTCCCGGGTTTTGATGCCCAAGCGTGGCAGCGTGAAAAACAACAGGCGCAAGCGGCTGAGCTGCCGGTAAAAACATTGCCAATTTATGGCAGCGATGGAGATCGCTATGCGCTTGCTGCAGCCCAAGAAAATTTAACCGCCTGTGGTCTAAACGGTGCGGTTGCGCTGCAGCTTGGTGATATTTTAGAGATGTCGGCACCAACGGCAGAGGGGATTTTAGTGTGTAATCCACCGTATGGTGTACGCTTGGATGAACAAGAACATTTAGCGGCATTTTATCCTGAATTAGGGGCGTGGATGAAACGTGCCTTAGCCGGTTGGCGTGCTTATTTCCTGAGCGCCGATCCGCAATTGGCGAAAGGAGTACGTTTATCTGCATCCAAGCGCACTCCCTTGTTCAACGGTGCTCTAGAATGTCGTTTATTCGAATATAAGATGGTAGCGGGCAGTAACCGCAAACCGCGTTCCGCCGAGTAATTATTTTTTAGGAGCAGTGTGATGCAAGGTCATCCAGAAGTCATCCAACACTTAAACGATTTGTTGGCCGGGGAATTGATGGCGCGGGATCAGTATTTTCTGCATGCCCGCATGTATGAAAATTGGGGTTTTAGCAAGCTGTATGAGCGTATCTGGCACGAAACGCAAGAAGAAACCGAACATGCAGATCGGCTGATTGCCCGAATTTTGTTCCTTGGTGGTGTACCGGCGATGAAACCGCTGGAGGTCAAAGTCGGCCATGACGTGCCATCGATGTTAGCGCGTGACTTAGAAGTGGAATATGAAGTGGTTACCACGTTGCGTGAAGCGATGGCCTGTTGTGAAAAACAACAAGACTACATCACCCGCGATATGTTGTTAGATCTGTTGCGCGATACTGAAGAAGACCACGCGCATTGGTTGGAACAACAGCTGAATCTGATTAAACAGATTGGTTTGCAAAATTATCTGCAAAGCCAAGCTTAATTTTTTAGATAACAAAAAAACGGCCCTAAACAGGCCGTTTTTGCTTTTTTTCTATCGCTATCATACCCAACCATCGAACACCATCACCGTACCAATTGTGGTGATGGCCTCATCACTGCTGGCCAATTGAACTGCCAATGCATCTCGAGCAGCACTGCCGCCTCCTTGTAAAGCCGCTAATCCAACGGAAAGTTCGGCACTGCTGGCTGCGCGATTTAATGTGTGAGCGTACACAGCCTGAATATATTGTTCATTTCCTAAGGCCATTAAAGCTGTATTGCCTGCGTGAAACCATGACAAAATCGCTTCGGAAGATAAACGCCCTGCAAACCAAGCATTCACCGCCTCCTGTACCAAAGGCCATTCGCTAATAGAAACATCTCGATTCAAAAACGTATGGAATAATCGTGCCACAATACCTTCAACTGCGTTATGTGCGAAAAAAACATCTTTGCCTTGGTCAAAATCTAAAATTTCACCATTTCGCACCGTCACCTTCGCACCATCAGCTAAACGGGTAATCAATAACGATCCTGCTTGTTTTGCCAATGACACATCGAAAAAGGCTGCCGATATTTTCAGCTGATCCACGCCCGCTCCAGCATCAACCGTCATTCCATTGGAAAACGAGAGATAGCCTTGATCATTGCCAGAAGTGCCAACGAATGTGTTGTTATCCGTGCCTACATCGCGAACCAAGCGAACCATATTATCAATACGAATCACATCGCCCTGTGGACCGTAGCCATAGGGGTAATCACTGGCGGAGCCACTTTTGGGATCACTGCGTTGTGAGCCTGCACCATGCACATCCATTAAAGTGTATTGACCATTTTTCTGCATCCATCCCAACGCTCTGCCAAAGGCAATATAAACAGCGTAATCGCCGGTGCCTCCCTCAACATGAGAGGTGCCTGTCCAATAGAAACCATATTCTGGCTTTTGTGTTGTGCCTATATTGGTGGTTTGAAAAATAGGATCGATCGCAGCACTGGCTGTTGTATCAGGAGAACGCGAATAATCAACCAAACTTTGTAACTCTTTCGCATTCGGTAAACGCCAATCGCTATGTCCCGCAGTGTTCATTGACTCAGCATAAGCAAGGGCTTTTTCCCACGTCATGGGTGTGGCACTGTCATTCTTTAACCACATCAAACCAGTGGCTTTGTCTGTGATGGTACCATCACCATTGTCAACAAACTGATTTTTGCCATAGTCTGGATTGCCTCGCACCAAACGAACATCCAAGGTATTGGTGGTGTTACCGATTGAAATAGGGTAGCCCTTGATCCGCCCATCAGCGAAATTTACGCCAAAAGCCGTTGGGTCGCCATTCATAGTCGTGCTGACATACGCCGTTGATGACCATTCTTGTGCATCAATGAAACGTTCGCCGCTCGAGGTGTCACCGTAACTGAAATTAAAATAAGAGGTGTTGATATAAGGTGTTGATGCCACAGCAGTTTGCGCGGTGTTACCGGTGAATTGAATGAGAGAATAAAGTTCTTTGATCGTCGGTAGGCGCCAGTCGCTTTTCCCTGCGATGATGGTGCTGTCAGCATAGCTCAATGCTTGTTGCCATGTCATTTCTTGACTGGCTACAGTTTTTTGCCACATTAAACCCGTATTCAGATCAGATACTGTGCCATCGCCATTGTCTTGGTACGCAGGCTGCAAACCCACATAGTTGGCATCTTGGCCGTAAAAGGCCTGTCCTTCTGTACGCGTCGACACGGTGTTGGTCAACCCATAAAACTGGGTCTGACCTGTATCAACAATGTTATAAGTACCCATACCCAGATCCTTGTTGTGTGTGGAGGTCGCCGTGTCTCATGACGCGGTGTTGAAATTCTCCTACGCAAAAAAGTCGGGGACAAGTGAATTGCTGTGGCTATTTGAATTTTGCACGACAAGTTTTTAACTTGATAAAAAAACAAAGCTCTCAAATGCTTGAGAGCTTTGTCTGCGGCCTGAAAAAACGGTTTTTTCGCTAAAACCGCTTAGCTACGCTTATTAGCGGCATTCGCAGCAATGCGCATCCGCAACGCATTTAAGCGGATGAAGCCATGAGCGTCTTTTTGGTTATAGGCGCCTTGGTCATCTTCAAAAGTTGCGATAGTCGGATCAAACAGCGAATCGGTTTTCGAATCGCGGCCAACCACAATCACATTGCCCTTATACAATTTCAGGCGAACCCAACCGTTGACGGTTTGTTGTGTATGATCGATCAGCGCTTGGAGTGCCTGACGCTCTGGGCTCCACCAGTAGCCGTTATAAATCAGGCTGGCATAGCGTGGCATCAGATCATCTTTCAAGTGTGCCACTTCGCGGTCGAGGGTGATCGATTCAATCGCACGGTGAGCACGCAACAAGATGGTACCGCCCGGGGTTTCATAACAACCACGCGATTTCATACCGACATAGCGGTTTTCCACCAAGTCCAGACGCCCGATACCATGTTTGCCGCCCAGCTCGTTCAGCTTCGCCAGCAATTCATGTGCGGCCATCGCTACCCCGTTGATAGCAACCAAATCACCTTTAGCAAATTCAAGGTCGATGTATTCAGCGGCATCGGGAGCTGCTTCTGGGCTAACAGTCCAACGCCACATATCTTCTTCGGCTTCTGCGGCTGGATTTTCCAGATGGCGGCCTTCGAAGGAAATATGCAATAAGTTGGCATCCATCGAGTAAGGCGAACCGCCCTGCTTGTGTTTCATGTCGATTGGAATGCCGGCTTTTTCTGCATAGGCGAGTAATTTCTCACGCGACAGCAAATCCCACTCGCGCCATGGTGCAATCACTTTGACACCCGGCATCAAAGCGTAGTAACCCAATTCAAAGCGAACTTGGTCGTTACCTTTGCCGGTTGCACCATGCGAGACCGCATCGGCACCTGTGGCGCGTGCAATTTCAATTTGCCGTTTGGCGATCAATGGCCGTGCAATCGATGTGCCGAGCAAGTATTCACCTTCATAAATGGTGTTAGCACGGAACATGGGGAACACGAAATCGCGGACAAATTCTTCACGCAAATCATCGATAAAGATATTTTCTGGCTTGATACCGAATTGCAACGCTTTTTTACGAGCGGGTTCCAGTTCTTCACCTTGGCCGAGATCGGCGGTGAAAGTCACCACTTCACATTGATAGGTGTCTTGTAACCATTTGAGGATGACCGAGGTATCTAACCCACCGGAGTAAGCCAAGACCACCTTGTTCACTTGAGATTCACTCATCAGGAGATTTCCTTAAATATCGCACATAAGAACAGCAACACCGCACCCGTGCGACACGGGTACGGGTTGTTACAGGGGAATCACCCCCGTAGTAAGCGGGATTAACGCGAGACGCGGCCTAATAACAGATATTCGATGACGGCTTTTTGCACGTGCATCCGGTTTTCGGCTTCATCCCATACCACCGATTGTGCGCCATCAATGACTTCTGCGCTGACTTCTTCGCCTCGGTGGGCGGGCAGGCAATGCATAAACATCGCTTGTGGGTGAGCCAAGGCCATCAATTCGGCTGTTACGGTGAATTGTTCGAAGGCCGCAGCACGGGCAGCACTTTCTGCCTCGAATCCCATGCTGGTAAAGACATCTGTGGTCACAATATCTGCACCCTGCGCTGCTTCGCGTGGATCGTGACAAGCGTAATAGAAACTGCTGTCGTAGATATCATGCGGCAAGGGTTTAATCTCATACCCTTCAGGTGTCGCGACACGCAGTTTGAACCCTAACAGGCGCGCAGCTTGTGCCCAAGTGCGTGCCATATTATTGCCATCACCGATCCATGCAACGGTTTTCCCTGCAATTGGGCCACGTTGTTCCACCCAAGTGAAAATATCTGCCAACACTTGGCAGGGGTGGTATTCGTTGGTCAGACCGTTGATAACAGGAACCCGAGAATGGGCGGCGAGTTGTTCGACATTCGCCTGTTCAAAAGTGCGGATCATGATGATATCGGACATGCGCGATAAAACACGCGCCGTATCAGCAATCGGTTCACCACGTCCAATTTGCGAAGTATGGCCATCTAAAAACAAGGCATGGCCGCCAAGTTGGGCCATGCCCGCTTCGAAAGAAACCCGGGTGCGGGTCGAGTTTTTTTCGAAGATCATCGACATGACTTTGCCGACAAGCGGACGATACAGTTCACCATCATAGTGACGGCGTTTCAGAATTCGCGCCCGTTCGAACAGATGCAAATACTCGTCTTGGCTGAAGTCAGTAAATTGGAGGTAATGCTTTGGCGTTTTCATCAGTTTTACGCGGGAGCATTGGCCTCGATCAGAAGCCTCAAGGTAAGCATGAACAGGGATATGACACCCTATTTTACCTTTGCTTGCTCCCCCTTTTTGTTAGGTCTAGGGTTTAGAAAAAGATCCGTGGTAACGGGTGGGCTGTCGTTGTTGGCGAGAAAAAACTGACTTCTCTCGCCAACACAGGCTAGATCAGCTTGAATGAATCTTCTGCTAATTTGCGTGCTTAGGCAAGGCTGATGCTAAATAGCCGCTTGATTGGGTGCTTTCTGTCGCAAAATTCGCAAACATTCTTCGCCTGTTGTTTGGTCTAGACCGTGTACTTCGATATGTTTTTGGGCTTTTTTTAACCGAACTAAATAGGCAATGATGTCTGCTGTAATCTCTTGTCCGGGGACAAGCACAGGAATCCCCGGTGGGTAAGGCACAATTTGATCGCAGGCAATTTGTCCGACCAACGCTGGATTTGGCGCGCCATTTTCGTCACATAACGGCACTCGCTCACCACGCTGATAAAACGCATCCCGTGGTAAACACAAAAGGCGGCTAAAGTGAGGGATTTCCGGTAGACGCAGTGGTGGCCGTGGTAGTCGTTTTTCTTTTGCTAGTCGGACAATGGCATCGTGCAGCCGTGAGACTTTGCTGCGAGTGGTGCCAAGTGTGAGTAACAGGGTGACTGTATTGAAAGTGGATTTTTCAATTTGAATATTAAAGCGTTCAAACAACACTTCCTGTAATTCATCCGCCGAGAAACCAGAATCGGAAATGTCTAGCGTCAGCTTGCAAGGGTCGAGCAAGATGCCATCTTCCCGTACCTCCTCTGGTAACAATTCTTCTAAAGACAATACCCGAAAAACCCCCGTGGCATTGATTTGCTCGCGCAGTTCAGCGGCCAAATGCAGGGTACGATGTAATAACTTATAGCCTTCCATGACAGCTTGTTTTCTTGCCACATCTAAGCTGGCAATCAAACTGTATTGCGGGCTAGTTGAAGCGTGCATGTTGAAGTTTTCACGGAAAACATGCGGATCGAAGTCGGGGTCGTTGACATGAATCATGCTGGCTTGGGAAAACGCTGACAGCACTTTATGAGTGGATTGAGTGGCATAGTCAGCCCCACATTCCAAAGCCGTGGGGCGTAGGGCAGGATGAAAGCGGGCATGGCCATACCATGCTTCATCCACCAAAACCTTAATCCCTTTCTCATGGGCGGCAGCAATAATGGGCTTGAGGTCGTAGCGCAAACCATCGTAGGTGCACGAAGTTAAAATCAGCACTTTAGCCTGAGGGTAATCTGTCATCGCTTCTAAAATCCGGTGTTTCGGGACAGGGCCAAAAACACCATAGCGGCGGTTGACGGAAGAATCTAAATAAACGGGCATCGCTCCCGACAGAATCACGCCATGATGCACCGATTTATGGCAGTTACGGTCTAACAACAAAATATCGCCCGGGGATAACAGACTTTGGAAGATGACTTTATTCGAGGTTGATGTGCCATTGGTTGCAAAATACGTTTGTTTTGCCCCAAAAGCCCGAGCAGCGCGGGCCTGTGCTTCGGCGATCACCCCTTCTGGATGCAATAAAGAATCGAGCATCGGGACTGACACAGATAAATCTGCCCGTAACACCTGCTCGCCAGCAAAATCAAAAAAATCACCAACCCACGGACTAGAACGTAAGCTATCACCGCCAGAATGACCGGGGGTGTGCCAAGCATCTTTGGCTAAAGCCACATAGCGTTTCAGTTGATCAAAAAAGGGGGTTGCGGCTTTATCTGCGATTTCTGCCTGTAAAATACGAAACCATCCGGCATAATCTTGCTCGGCACGATAAAAATAACCACTGATTCCCAGTTCAGCGAAATGTGCGATGCGTGGGCTATCTTCTTGTTCTAGCAAGACATACAGTGATAGCTCAGGACGATAGCTTGTGAGGTGTCGCAGCAAGGTGGCCGCATTCTCACCGTGACTGGATTGCAAACTGTCATCCACTAAAACAGCTTGAATATCACCATCTTGTTCAATGGCGTGTTGTGCTTGTTGTGCACTTGCCTCGCTGGAAAAAGTGAGGCCAAAAGGATTGTCATAACGCATCAACACTTGAGAAAAACCGGCCAAGGTTTGTTGGCGCCAAGCAGGATCACTGCTGACCAATAGGATACGGCTGAGGATGGGTGTCATCGTTCGTATAAATAAAGTGGGTAAAAGGACATAAGATGCTAGCGAGAACTGTGCCGAGGGTCACGCCGCAACGCACAGTAAGTTGCTCTGGAGTACAATTTAGCCATGCTCTCTGATACTGAAAAACAAGCGCTGCAAGATCTCTATCGTTTGCTGGCGCAACGACTCCCCCACTTTCGCCCGCGTGCCGCCCAACGGCAAATGCTTGCTGAAATTGCCCACACTTTTGCCATTGCCCGTGAACCGTCAACCGATAGCACGGCAGTGACCGATAAACTCAATTCGGGTCGCCATATTGCGGTGATCGAAGGCCCAACTGGCGTCGGTAAAAGTTTGGCTTATTTGTTGGCTGGTATGGTGATGGCGTTATCACGCGGCAAAAAACTGATTGTGAGCTCGGCTACCATCGCTCTACAAGAACAGTTGGTCAATCGTGATTTACCCACGCTGATTGAACACAGCGAGTTAGACGTATCTTATGCCTTAGCCAAGGGGCGAGGACGCTATCTTTGCCCTTACCGTTTACATCAAATGACGGGGCAAGACACTGCAGCGGCCGATTCACCTTTTGACAGACAGTTTGCCATGTGGGATCACAAGCCTTTACAAGGTGAATTGTCCTTACTGCGCCTGCTTGCAGAGCAATTTCAAGCCCAGCAATGGTCAGGTGATCGCGATGATTGGCCTGAGGTGATTGATGATCGGTTATGGCAAAAAATCACCAACGACCGTCATGGTTGTTTGAAAAGCCGCTGTCCACAACGGCCACAATGTCCCTTTTATCTGGCACGGGATGTGCTAGAAAAAGTGGATGTGGTGGTGACCAACCATGATTTGCTATTGGCTGATGCCAGCATGGGCGGTGGGGTGGTGTTGCCTGCACCCAATCAAAGTTTGTACTGCATTGATGAAGCCCATCATTTGGCCAAGAAGGCGGTTGGTCAATTTGCTGCTGAACATAGCCTGTTACAAGCACAATCTTGGCTTAAGAAAACCACAGAGCTGTTGAATCGTTATGTGGGTTTTTTACCATCAGCGGAGCCGGTACTGTTAACGCAAGACACCATGCAAGCCTTGCATGATGAATTAAGTCAATTACATGCCATCTTGCAAAACGAACCTCGATTTACTGAGACAGACAATCCAGCGCCGTGGTTATTTGAACAAGGTGTTTTGCCAGATGGTTTGGCTTTGGTGGCTGGCAATATGGCGTTGATGAGCGCCAGTCTGATGAAGCAGCTCACGACCTGTGGCGAGGCTTTGTTGGAAGTACGCAAACAACACCCTGATGATGAGGTGACGATTGATCACTACAGCAGTGAACTGGGTATGGTAATGGGGCAACATGAGCGTATGGCTGCTGTGTGGCAGCACATGGCACAACACGTCGAGCCGCCGACACCGCCGATTGCAAAATGGATAACACAAAAACGCGAGGCAAAAAAGGTGGATTTTATGATTTCTGCTTCGCCCATTTCTGCTGCGAGTGCCTTAAGTCAAACCCTGTGGCAAAAAGTCTCGGCGGCGGTGTTGACCTCGGCAACTCTGCGTTCATTGGGTAAGTTTGATTTATTGCTACAGCAAACTGGCTTGGGGTGGTTAGACGATGTGCGTTGTGTGGCGCTGCCTTCGCCTTTTGATTTTGCACAGCAGGGCGAGCTGTATCTACCGCCAATGCAGGCGAATCCACGCGATAGTGCCGCACATACGGCAGAAATCATCAGCGTATTACCAACTTTAATTGATACCGCAGAAGCCGTGGGGAGTTTGGTGCTGTTTTCTTCACGGCGACAGATGTTAGACGTTGCTGCGGGTTTACCTACTCCTTGGCGTGACTTGCTCTTGGTGCAAGGCGAGTTACCCAAGGCGGTGTTGTTGGCACAACATCAACAGCGTATTGCCACTGGACAAGCCAGTGTGATTTTTGGTTTAGATTCGTTTGCCGAAGGGCTTGATCTACCCGGCGAGCAGTGCGTGCATGTGATTATTGCCAAATTGCCATTCGCGATGCCGGATGATCCTGTTGGACAAACCTTAGCGCAATGGATCACGGCCCGTGGGGGGAATCCGTTTTTAGAAATCAGTGTGCCAGAAGCGTCGATCAAACTGGTGCAAGCGGTAGGACGTTTGATTCGTACCGAACGAGATTATGGACGAGTATCTATTTTGGATAATCGGTTATTAAAACAAGCGTATGGCCGTCAGTTATTGGCTGCACTCCCCCCATTTAGACGAATCTAAGCACCATCATTTTGCGGTAGAATACGACCTCAGAAGCCCCTTACCTTGCGGTGCTTCCATGCTGAATAACAAAGCCTTTTTGGCATCCTAAGAGACACACCATTCGCCATGATCTGCAATCCTTACGAAGTTATCATCCAAGGTATTACCTCTGATGGCCGTACTTTCCGCCCCAGTGATTGGGCCGAGCGTTTGTCCGGTATTTTGGCCAGTTTCGGTAATGATCAGAAAATGTCTTACCACCCCTATGTGCGTCCATTGATGCTGGATAATGTGCGTTGTGTGGCGGTGGATAAAAAACTTGAAAAGATCGACCCGCGTGTTTTTGCCTTTTTAATGTCGTTTGCCAAAGACAACGATTTGCGGGTGATTGACTGTCGTACCCTGATTGATGAGGTCTATCCGAACCAGTTTTTGGGTTAAACCGTATCAAAAAAACAACAATTGCTGCGTTGCAGGACGAAAATGCAACACCGACTTCATCGTTTTTATAGAAACCCTCTGTTATAGTCGGTGCGCTTTCGTCGCATGAAGCCAAACAACAACACGTTTCTACAACACACTCTGTGGAGCTCATTTCTATGAACAAAAAGCTGATCGCTGCTGCTTTAGCCGGTGCTTTCGTTGCCCCAGTCGCTATGGCTGACGTCCAAATCTACGGTTTCATCAGTGCTGGCGTTGAACACGCTAAAGCCACTGGCGCTGCTGGTAACGTTGCTGACAAAGATCAATACGAAGGTCGTATGCGTATTGCTAACGAAAACTCCCGTATCGGTTTCAAAGGCAGCGAAGACCTGGGTAACGGTCTGAAAGCTCACTGGCAAGTTGAACAAGCCATCAACGTTGATGACAGCAACTCCTCCAGCAACTGGGCAACTCGCAACAGCTTCATCGGTTTGGCTGGTGGCTTCGGTGATGTGCGTTTAGGCCGTCATGACGATGCTTACAAACTGGCTATCGATGGCGTGGGTCTGAACGTGATGACCAACACCACCGCTGATAACGGTTGGGGCAACACCACTTGGGGCCGTGCTGGTTCCCGTCGCAACAACACCGCGATCTACTTCTCGCCAAAATTCAGTGGCTTTGGCGTACAAGCCAGCTACTCTGCTGACGAAACCCGTGCTTATGATGGCAACGAGCGCACCGACGCTTCCATCTACGCTTTGGCTGCGACCTACCAATTGGAAGGTCTGAAAGCAGGTTTGGCTTATACCCGTCACAACGACACCAAGACATTGGCTAACAACGACATCGACGCATGGGCGTTGGCACTGTCGTACAAATTCGGTGACACCATGGTGGGCGCTGGTTACGAACGTCTGGACTACGATGTCAAAGGCGGTCAAGACTACGATCAAGCCAGCTGGACCATCGCTGCTGCTCAACAATTCGGTGCATTTGGCCTGAAAGCTTCCTACACCCAATTGGGCAAAGCTAAAGGCTTGGCTGATGCAGACAAATACAAAGCAAACCAGTGGGTTTTGGGCGCAACTTACGACCTGTCCAAGCGCACTCAAGTGTTGGCTTACGCAACCCGTATCGACAACAAAGACAAGGCCGCTGTTAACTTCGGCGTGAACCCTGTGACTGTTAAAGCTGGCTCCAACCCACAAGCTGTTGGTGTTGCGCTGAAACACTCCTTCTAATTTCTTGCAACGCATGGCGTTGCCAAGGTTAGAAATCTAAAACGGGCTCCCTGACGGGTGCCCGTTTTTGTATTTTTTGTTACCATCGTGCGCTTTCCCTATCCTGACTATCAAAAATCCATGACTATTCATTTGAAAACCGCTGAAGACATTGAAAAGATGCGTATTGCTGGTCGTTTAGCGGGTGAAGTATTAGATTACATTACGCCATTTGTAAAAGTAGGCGTCACCACCGCCGAACTCGATCGTTTGTGTCACGAATATATGGTGAACGAACAGGGTTGTATCCCTGCACCATTAAACTATGCGCCCGAAGGCCATACGCCCTATCCAAAATCGATTTGTACATCGGTTAATCAGGTGATTTGCCACGGTATTCCAAATGAAAAGCCCTTGAAAAACGGTGATATTGTGAATCTGGATATCACGGTGATCAAAGACGGTTATCACGGTGATACCAGTCGGATGTTCCTTGTTGGCGATGTTACGCCCCAAGCGCGCCGTTTGGTGAAAACAACATTTGAAGCAATGTGGGTTGGGATTGATTGCGTTAAACCGGGGGCTCACCTTGGTGATATTGGCTATGCCATCCAACGCTATGCAGAAAATGCTGGCTACTCGGTAGTACAAGAGTTTTGTGGGCATGGGATTGGTAAAAATTTCCATGAAGAACCACAAGTTTTGCATTATGGCCGTCCGGGCATTGGTGTCGAGTTAAAACCGGGGATGATTTTTACCATCGAACCGATGATTAACGCAGGTAAGCGCTTTATTAAAATTAAATCGGATGGTTGGACGGTCGAAACCAAAGATCGCAGTTTGTCCGCACAATGGGAACACATGATTTTGGTGACCGAAACAGGACATGAAGTCTTAACACTCTCGGCCGGTGCACCGCCGCATCCTTAATGCCTAGATATAGAAAATCCCATCGCTTTTGATGGGATTTTTTTTCGGTTAGCGCCGTTGATATTCAACAAAGTCGTAGTGCCAAGGGCCTGCCTCATTGAAATGGCGTTCGCGGCTTATTTCTTGCCAGTGTGTGGGAGACACTTCAGGAAAGTGCGCATCGCCGACAAAATCAGCATCAATTTCCGTCAGAGATAAACAGGTGGCAACGGTAATAGCCTGTTGATATAGCTCTCCTCCACCGATGATGCAAATTTCGGGCGCAGACGCTGCGACCGTTAGGGCTTCAGCTAAACTGGCGACGACACGAACACCCTCGGCGTGCCAATCGGTTTGTCGTGTTAGCACAATATTGTCACGGTTGGGCAATGGCCGGCCAATCGATTCATAGGTTTTACGACCCATCACTACCGGTTTTCCTGTTGTAATGGCTTTGAAATGCTTCAAGTCAGCAGGCAAATGCCACGGCAAGGTGTTATTCAGGCCAATCACACCACCGCGTGCGCATGCGACGACTAATCGAATGGATGGTGTTGTGTTCATACAGCCACCTCGGCTTTGATGTGAGGATGGGGATCATAACCCTCGATAGTGAAATCATCGTAACAGAAGCCAAAGAGATCTTTTACCTCAGGATTTAAACGCAGATGTGGCAAGGGGCGAGGTTCGCGGCTGAGTTGGAGTTTAGCTTGCTCGATATGGTTATGGTACAGGTGAGCATCACCTAGCGTATGCACAAAATCGCCCACTTGCAAGCCACACACTTGCGCCACCATGTGCGTCAATAGCGCATAGCTGGCAATGTTAAACGGCACACCAAGGAAGATGTCAGCAGAGCGTTGATAGAGCTGGCAGGATAGTTTCCCATTGGCGACATAGAATTGAAACAGACAGTGACAAGGCGGCAAAGCCATTTCATCCACTAGCGCAGGGTTCCAAGCCGATACGATCAAACGGCGTGAATCCGGATTGCTTTTAATCTGTTCGATCAGCTGGCCAATCTGGTCAATGGATTGACCGTTAGGCGCTGGCCATGATCGCCACTGGTAACCGTACACAGGGCCTAGTTCGCCGTTTTCGTCTGCCCATTCATCCCAAATCGAGACACCGTTATCTTTCAGGTATTGGATGTTGGTGTCACCGCGTAAGAACCACAACAGTTCATGAATAATCGAGCGTAGGTGCAGCTTTTTTGTTGTAACAAGTGGAAAGCCCGCTTGTAAATCAAAGCGCATCTGATAGCCGAACACCGAACGTGTGCCCGTCCCTGTACGATCTGACTTGTCAATGCCATGTTGTAAAACATGCTGCATCAGATTCAGATAAGTTTGCATGACTCGCTTTCACAAAAAACGCATTATTGTAAATTCTTTTTGTCTTTCCCTGCTTTCGAGCAGTGAGATTTTTGTTGTCGGTGAGACAAACCAACAGAAAACAAAAGAGTTTAGTAGAATTGGCTACCAAAGATTGTTTTTTCCCCATTTTTGCGCGATTGACTGAGATACACACATGGCTGACGACAGCGATCAGGAAAAAACCGAAGCCGCTACCCCGCGTAAGTTAGAACAAGCTCGTGAAGAAGGGCAGGTTCCCCGCTCGCGTGAATTAGCAACATTTGCTGTCACCATGACAGGGGTGGCGATGTTGATGATGACTGGTGCGCAGATTTATCGAACACTTGGCCAAATATTAGAACGGAGCTTTACTTTTAACGGTAAAACTTTATTGCACGGCGAAAGTATGCTGGCTGAGCTTAAACAGTCCACTTTTGATATTTTATTGGCGTTAGCTCCCATTCTTGGTGCGCTGTTTGTGATCGCGGCAGCCGTGCCCATCTTAATCGGTGGGTGGAATTTTTCTGGTAAGGCGATTGAACCCAAATTTTCTAAACTCAACCCCTTGTCTGGTATCAAGCGCATGTTTTCGGTGTCGGCCGCACTGGAGGGCGGCAAGGCTGTTCTGAAAAGTTTGGTGATCGGTGGTGTGGCAACATGGGTGATTTGGAAAGAACGAGGTGAAATTCTCAATCTGATTACATTGCCAATTGAACGCAGTATGGCGACACTGGTTGGCCTGATGGAATACACCTTTTTAGTTGTCGTCGGTGCGATGTTATTGATTGTGGTAGTGGATGTGCCTTTTCAGCTATGGAACTACCAAAAAAATCTGCGGATGAGCAAAGAAGAAATTAAACAAGAGTATAAACAGAGTGAGGGTAGCCCAGAAATTAAAGGCCGTATCCGGCAGCTACAACGCGAGGCGGCACGAAAACGGATGATGCAGGATATTCCAACCGCCAGCGTGGTGGTGACGAACCCAACTCACTATGCGGTTGCACTAAAATACGAAGAAGGTATGCGAGCGCCTAAGGTCATTGCCAAAGGATCGCTACGTTTGGCCGAGAAAATCATCGAATCGGCAAAAGAACATAAAATAACCCTGATGCGGACCCCACCTTTTGCGCGTGCACTGTATCATCATGCCGAATTAGGAGAAGAAATTCCTCAAGCCCTTTATACTGCGGCAGCGCAAGTTTTGGCTTATGTGTTCCAACTGAAGCAATACCAAGCCCAAGGTGGGTTTGCGCCGATTTACCCTGAAAACCTGCCGGTACCGCCCGAACTCGATCCGGCTTCTAAAGACCCTTTGTCGTCATAGCGTATATCAATGGAAAACCTGCTTGCCTCTCTTAGGCAGTTCAATTTTGTTACCCTCTCAGGCCCCATTCTGATCTTATTGATCTTGGGCATGATGGTGTTGCCTTTGCCGGCTTTTCTGCTCGATATGTTTTTCACTTTCAATATTGCCATCTCGGTGATTGTATTGATGGTGAGTTTGAATGTTCGTAAACCGCTTGATTTCTCTGCCTTTCCCAGCGTGTTATTGGTGACAACGCTGTTGCGATTGTCGCTGAACGTTGCTTCTAGCCGTGTGATTTTGTTGGAGGGGCATACCGGCCCCGATGCCGCTGGTCAGGTGATTGAAGCCTTTGCCCACTTTCTGATCGGGGGCAATACTGCGATTGGTATTGTGGTGTTCATTATTCTGACCATCATTAACTTTGTGGTGATTACCAAAGGGGCGGGGCGGATTGCTGAAGTGTCTGCCCGCTTTACTTTGGATGCGATGCCCGGTAAGCAGATGGCGATTGATGCCGACTTAAACGCTGGTTTGATTGGTGAAGATGAAGCACGCATCCGCCGTTCCACTATCTCTGAAGAAGCTAACTTCTTTGGTTCGATGGATGGTGCGTCCAAATTTGTGCGTGGTGATGCGGTTGCCGGTATCTTGATTATGTTGATCAACATTGTCGGCGGCTTGATTGTGGGGGTGGCTCAACATGATTTACCTGTTGGCGAAGCGGCTCACGTTTACACCCTGTTGACCATTGGTGATGGTTTGGTGGCGCAAATTCCAGCCCTGATTATTTCGACTGCTGCGGGTATTGTGGTCAGCCGTGTTGGTACGGAAAAAGACATCTCTGAGCAGATGGTTGGCCAACTGTTTATGCAGCCGAGTGTGTTGTATATGACGGCTGGGGTGATTGGTCTGGTGGGGATTATTCCTAATATGCCGCACGTGGCCTTCCTACTGATCGCGGCGAGTTTGGGTGGCTTGGCCTATTGGTTAGAACAACGCAAGAAACAGAAGGAACAACAAGTCGAAACCGACACTGCTTTGGAAGAGGTGATGGAAGCGCCTTTGGCCGAGGTCAGTTGGAACGATGTTCAACCCGTCGATCCGGTCGGTTTGGAAGTGGGCTACCGTTTGATTCCGTTGGTGGATCGCTCACAAGATGGCGAGCTGTTGCGGCGGGTACGTGGGATTCGTAAAAAAATCGCGCAAGAAGTCGGCTTCTTGGTGCCGGCGGTGCATATTCGTGACAACCTAGAAATTCGGCCGAATGCCTATCGTATTTTGCTCAGAGGGGTGGAGATTGGCGCGGGTGAGGCTTATATCGGTCAGTTTTTAGCCATTAACCCGGGGCGCGTGTTGGGCCAAGTGCCGGGTACACCGACCACCGATCCAGCTTTCGGTTTACCGGCGGTATGGATCGAGTCATCCAATCGCGATTTAGCACAATCCCTTGGTTACACCGTCGTGGATGCCAGTACGGTGGTAGCAACACATATTTCCAATATTTTACAAACACACTCCTCTGAATTGCTGGGACGCGAAGAGGTACAGGCCTTGCTCGACCATCTGTCCAAAGAGGCCCCGAAACTGGTGGAAGATTTGGTACCAAAAGTGGTGTCGATCAGTACCTTGCAAAAAGTGCTACAGAATTTGCTCTCGGAAGGGATGCACATTCGTGACATTCGCAGCATTATCGAAACCCTGTCTGACCATGTATCGATGACACAAGATATTGATGATCTCACTGCTGTGGTGCGGGTCTCGTTGTCGCGTGCTATCGTGCATCAGCTGTTCCCGGGTATCCAAGAGCTGCCCGTGATGACACTCGACCCTCAACTGGAAAGTATTTTGCTGTCCGCAGTACAGAGCAAAGCCGGTGGTGGATTAGAACCGGGCTTGGCAGAAAGTTTATTACAGTCGGCATCACAAGAGGCTGAGCGTGTGGAACAACAAGGGCACAATCCTGTGTTGTTAACACCGACAGCCCTACGGCCTTTATTGTCAAAATTCTTACGCCGTGCCCTGCCGCAGTTGGCAGTTTTGGCACACAATGAAATCCCTGATAACAAAACCATCCGGATCATTGCAGTTGTTGGCGGCAGGGGATAATTCATCATGTTGGTAAAAAAATACTTTGGACGCACGACCCGCGATGCCCTGCGTCAAGTGCGGGAAGAACTCGGCGCAGATGCCCTGATTCTATCGAATCGCCCCCTTGCCTCGGGTGGAATAGAAATTATGGCGGTAGCCGATGGCGATGTCAGCGCTTTGGCACAGTCTTTGGCAACAGCGGCAGTCAATCGACATGCACCAGAAGCGGCCGAGAGCTTAGCTGCCTTTACGGGTAGCGGTTTAGCCACCCCCGCCACAGCACAAGCCAAACCATTAAACAGTGCGGTGATGGGGCATGCTTTGGCGCGAACCTATGCTGTCCCTGTTGAACCGCTTGATGAACCAGAACATATTCCCCCTGCAGCGCGGCCTTTGGTCACGCCTGCTGCATTTCAACCAGACAATCCTTCCCCAAACGCTGAACTCACATCGGCTGTTGCGAAAGCTGGGATTGCCGAGGTAGAGACTGACGAAAGCCCCTCTGAAACAGCTGAGCCAGAGGAAGAAGCACCGCCTAAGGCTGTGCCATTCCGTGAGTCGGTGATTGGTCGTTATGAAGAACGAGCCGCAGCGGAAATTGCCCCATCTGGACATTTTGCCGATCCAGCGACGACGGCGTTGGCGCAACAAAAAGACAGCCAATCGGTGATACCTAATCATTTGCGGGCACCGGAAACGGACAGTGAATTGCTTGAACGCAAGGAAGAACCTGATCCTGCATTAGAGAAACTGGATCTTCTGAATGAAGAAATCAAAACCCTGCGTAGCATTTTACAGGGGCAGTTAGCGAGTTTGGCATGGGCGAATTTCGAGAACCATGAGCCAGTACAAGCTGAATTATTTCGGCAGCTCTTGGCGGCAGGGATGAGCCCAGCGCTGTGTCGGCAGCTTGTCGCCAAGTTACCCACCCAATTTAGTGATGAAGCAGCCCTAAAGTGGGCGAAGTCTGCCTTAGCACACAATGTGTTGACCATTCCCGAACAAGAGGATGTGGTTGCGAAAGGCGGCTTGTATGCCTTAGTGGGCCCCACTGGCGTTGGCAAAACCACGACTGTAGCGAAGCTGGCTGCGCGTTGTACGATTCGACACGGTGCAGATCGGGTCGCCTTAATCACGACCGACAGCTATCGTATTGGCGCTCAGGATCAGCTGCGTTTATATGGCAAAATTTTAGGGGTCTCTGTCTATTCGGTGCAAAATGAAGCAGATCTCAATCTGACCTTGGCCGATTTGGGTAGCAAGCATCATGTGGTGCTGATTGATTCTGTTGGCATGGGGCAGCGTGATAGTCGTGTGAATGGCCAAATCGAGATGTTTGCTAACTCAGTTGGCCACGGTGGTAAAACCATTTCGCGTATTTTAGTGCTGGCGGCTAACTCTGATGGCCATACGTTAGAAGACGTCGTTCGTCGCTATCGTGGCAATGGTTTGGCCGGTTGTATCATTTCTAAACTGGATGAAGCTGTATCGGCTGGCCCTAGCTTAGATACCTTAATTCGACACCGCTTGCCGGTGTACTACGTGACAAATGGCCAACGTGTGCCTGAAGATTTGCATCTACCGAATGCCCAATTTTTGGTGGATCGTGCTTTTAAAGCCACGCGAGAACCCGGGCCCTACAGCTTGAAACGGGACGAATATCAACTGGTTCAAGCGGCACAAGCGAGTTGGTCATGAGTATGGGGATGGACGATCAAGCAGCGAGTTTACGGCGCCTGTTATCAGCAGGGCGCAAACCGTGTAGTTTTGCCTTTATTGGCGATCAATGCAGTGGTGTAAGCACTGTGGTTGCCGAGTTTGCGGCTGTGTTGGCATCGGATGGACATCGGGTCATGATATTGGATGCCCATGCAGATATGGGGCAAGCGCGCCGTCTCAAAGTCAATCATGCCCGCCATCTTGATGAAGTCATCGGCTATCAAGGGGCATTAGAAGATGCGATTGTCAGTTTAAGTTCCGGTGCTGAGTTGTTGAACTTGTACGTCCGGCCTTTTACCCTCGCCAATCTGCATACTGGTTTGGCCCACCGTTTGTCACAAGAGTTTTCTTCACGCTTGCGCGACTCGGAATGGATTTTGATTGATGCTTTGCCGCCGCGACAAGAACCTGCCTTGAGTGCCATTGCAGATCATCTGATTTTAGTGTTAACGCCAGAGGCAAAATCGTTGACTGAAGCCTATGGCATCATCAAACAACTATCGGGTGAGTTTGGTCGCCGAGCCTTTAATGTGTTGATTAACCATGCTGAATCGCTGGAAGATGCACAGCATATCTTTCGCCGTCTCACCTACGCTGCCAGTGAATATTTAAATGTCTCGCTGCGTTGGGTCGGTTTTATTCCCGAAGACTATCACTTGCGGCGCGCTTTAGTGATGAAGACTGCCGCCACTTTGGCGTTTCCGAAAAGTGAAGGGGCGATTGCCTGCACTCAACTTGCGCGTGCATTGCCGTTGTGGGCCGGTCGTACACCGACAGAAGGTGATACCCTGTTTGCGCGTTGGTTAGAAACTGTACGTCATCTGCAAGAAGCGGTGACCGCAGACAACCCCCACCCTTAAATCCTCTTACTTTTTCTCTCTATGTCCCGTATCCCAAAACATCTTGCTTATCAAACAGATCAAGAGCCTGTCGCTGACGATGTCTCGCGGCATACCGGATTGGTGAAACGTATTGCTTACCAAATGATGAGCCGTTTACCCGCCAGCGTTGAAATTGATGATTTGATTCAAGTTGGCCTCATTGGTTTGATGGAAGCGGCCCGACAATTTGACCCTCAGCAGGGGGTATTATTCGAAACCTTTGCCACCCAGCGGATTCGTGGGGCGATGTTAGACGAATTGCGCCGCCTCGATTGGCTACCTCGCCAAGCACGCAAGCAGGCAAAGCAAATTGAAGAGGCCATTTTTCGGCTGGAAAATCAGTTGGGACGCAGTGCACAGGAATCAGAAATTGCGGCTTTCCTTGAGATGGATCTAGAAAGCTACCAACAAGCTTTGTTTGAATGTAAAGGCCATCAAATTGTGTATTTCGAGGACTTTGCGACCGACAGAGAAGAATCCTCACATCCTGCAGAGATGTTGCGCGATGAAGGCCAAGTCAATCCCATTGATATTTTAGGGGAAGATCAATTTCGCTCTGCCTTGGTGGAAGCGATTAAAACCCTGCCAGAACGTGATCAGATGGTGATGAGTTTGTATTACGAACAAGAGCTCAATTTGCGAGAAATTGGCGAAGTATTGGGGGTAACCGAATCTCGGGTGTGTCAACTTCATACCCAAGCGGTGTCTCGTTTGCGTAGCAAACTCAAAGTGTGGTTATAAACACAGATGAAGGTAATACAGGCGATGTATCGTTCTTGATCGCTGTATCAAAGGAGTCAGCAGGGATGGATTTAATCAGTATTTTCGGCATTATCATCGGGATTAGCGCGATCTTGCTGGGGCAGGTGTTAGAAGGTGGGCATATCTCATCCCTGCTACAGATTACTGCGTTTTTGATTGTGATTGGGGGTACGGTCGGCGCAGTGATGTTGCAATCGACAGTATCGCAATTTACTGCTGGTTTGAAGTTGTTGGGATGGGTGTTCAGCCCGCCGGAGCTAGACGAAAAACGGGTGATTCGTGATGTGATTCACTGGAGCCAAATTGCGCGAAAGAACGGCTTATTAGCACTAGAAGACAATGTAGGCGGGGTGAAAGACCCTTTTACTAAAAAAGGCCTCCAGATGTTAGTTGATGGGGCAGAACCCGATATCTTGCGCGCGGCTCTCGATCTTGAAATCACCGCTTATGAAAATCAAAAAAAGCAAGCAGCTAAAATTTGGGAAGCCGCCGGTGGATATGCCCCGACGATTGGTATTATTGGTGCGGTGTTGGGGTTGATTCATGTGATGGAAAACTTAAGTGATCCATCAAAATTAGGGAGTGGTATTGCGGTGGCGTTTGTGGCAACGGTCTATGGTGTGGGTTCTGCCAACTTATTTTTCTTACCCGTTGCTAACAAACTGAAAACCCTGATTGCGGCACAGGTGGTGGCAAAAGACATGATGGTCGAAGGGTTGATCTCGATTTGTAACGGTGAGAACCCACGGATTATCGAAAGCAAACTACAAGGCTTTATTGCCCGTTAGTCGTGGTATTGGGGGCCTGTCGCCGTTGTTGGCAGCGCCCGACTTTCTCGCCTTCACGGCGATAGTTTTCCACCGTGTCAATTTGCCCTTGGTCACGTTCAATACTGGCAATCGCTGTTTGCATCCGTTTTTGCCAGATTTCTAAACGCGCCGTCAGGACTTTCTTGGCGGCGTCTTCATTTGCATATACCCCAACTGGCAGGTGTTCGATTTCATGGCGCAGTGCTTGCCCTTCGGTTTGTAATACCCGCCGCAGGCCACGTTGAAAAATCGCGACATGCTGCATTTCATGGGTGTAAGTCACCTGATACAAACAACTATTGGCTGGCGCATCTTTCGGCATATACACCACCGCCTTGGGTTGGCTGAAGGTTAATTTCACCGTGCCTGCGACACACAGCCGGCCATCCGCAGTGGGCTTGGCGTGAAAATTCATATCAAAGCTGGTCGAGACCGACGTTTTGGTAAAGCCGCCGACAAAGGCATTCGGCATCCCTTGTAGTGGTTTGATACCAGATTCTTGCTGAATACCGGCATAGTCTAGGCTGTGATTGACTTCAATCACGGTGGGTTCGAGTTGTAACAACAGCCGATTTTTCAGCCCGCTGTTGTCACAACTGACAGCCCATGCTGTGTGGCTCACCATACCGCAGGCCAACGGTAAGAGCAGTGGTAAATAACGACATAACATGGGCGTTCTTTCCTTAAGCTAACAAGTGTTCCATCACTCGCAGATAGACCGCCGATAAACGTGGAATATCTTCGATGGCAACGTGTTCGTTGATTTTATGGATGCTCTCGTTAATCGGGCCAAACTCGACCACTTCACGACAAATATCTTTGATAAAGCGCCCATCCGAGGTGCCACCGGTGGTAGAGAGCTGGGCTTCTACACCCGTGACATCATGAATCGCTGCACAGACGGCATCGGTTAATGCAGCCGGTTCGGTTAAGAATGGGTTACCAGATAATTTCCAATCTAACTGATAGTCGAGCTGGTGGTGATCTAACACCGCATGTACCTTGGCTTTTAATTCATCGGCGGTGTGCTCGGTTGAGAACCGAAAATTAAAACGCAGCTCGGCTTCGCCCGGGATGATGTTGACGGCACCGGTGCCAGAATGGAGGTTAGAAATTTGAAAGGTGGTCGGTGGGAAGTAGGCATTGCCTTGATCCCATTCAATCGCACACAACTCAGCGATAGCAGGGGCAACCAGATGAATCGGATTTTTTGCTAAATGTGGATAGGCAATATGGCCTTGAATACCCTTAACAATCAGATGCCCATTTAACGAACCACGGCGGCCGTTTTTCACTGTGTCGCCAAACACATGCACCGAGGTCGGTTCGCCGACAATGCAGTAATCTAATTCAATATGACGTTCTGCCAGCGTTTCTACCACGGCGCGGGTGCCATGCGTCGCAACACCCTCTTCATCGGATGTAATCAGAAACGCAATCGAACCCCGATGTTGTGGATGTTTTTGCACAAACACTTCACAAGCAGTGACAAACGCCGCCAGCGAGGTTTTCATGTCCGCTGCACCACGTCCATACAGTTTTCCATCACGGACGGTGGGCACAAAGGGGTCACTCTGCCATTGCGACAACGGGCCCGTCGGCACGACATCCGTGTGACCAGCAAAGCAAAGCAAGGGGCCTTCTGTGCCACGACGTGCCCAAAGATTATCGACGTCAGCAAAGCGCAGCATTTCAATATCAAAACCGATGGCGGCCAGTCGTTCTGCCATCAATTTTTGACAACCCTGATCTTCAGGGGTAACCGAGGGACGACGAATCAGTGCTTCTGTCAGTTCGCGAGTGGGATCATTGTGCATGAGGGAAACATTCCTGATAACGAGATTCTGAAAACCCAACTTCAATCCGTTGTGCTGTTTGTAGCACCGGACGTTTAATCAGCGTTGGGTATTGTTGTAAGACATCGAGCAGGGTGGCAGGGTTGTCTGCTAAAGCCTGTTGTTCTGCGCTTAGCTGACGCCACGTTGTGCTCTTGCGATTGAGCAATGACAAATCAGGCTGTTGTGCTAACCAACTTTGTAGGCAAGCGAGGCTGAGACCGTCACGGCGAAAATCATGGAATTGATAGGGAATTTCACGTTGATCGAGCCATCGACGCGCTTTTTTCACGCTATCACATTGGCTAATACCATATAAAACATTGGGCATGGCAAGTTGAGAAGGGTGACAAATAGCAACAGTCTAACATACCGCAGAGAGGGCTTTTGTGGTGCTGATAGAGAAAGGGGCTTGACTTATAAATGAGAAGGCTTATCATTTGCGTATGGATACACTACGCACCACTTCCCCAGCTTTGCCATCGGCCCTGACTCCGCCGGCACCATCGACACCGATGCCACCGGCGTTAGACAGCCGGCATTTGTTTGCGAAAACAAAAGAGATTCTCATCGAGCATCACGGTGAGCTGTATCGCCTTCGTTTAACGCGAAATGACAAAATTATCTTAACCAAATAACCGATTTTGATGGCTGCGTGCCATCGAAAAGCAAGCTCGCCAAGTCGCTACCGGCTTGGCTTCGCCAGCCCACCGCCTTTTGCGGTTAGCCAGCCAGAGCACGATTCCGAATTAAGGAGATGCTATGACTGGCGGCCATTTTTCCCGCTCACATTGGACACTGTCACAGATTGCACTGTGTCTTGTTGCTGCTTTTCCCCTGTCTGCAGCAGCAGATAACGCCACAACCGAACCGCAACAGGTCAAACGCCTACAGGCGGTGTCAGTGGCGGCTTCGCGGACTGAGCAAGCTCTAGATGAAACTGCACCCTCGGTTGATGTGATTGATCGACAACAACTCGACCGCCGGATTGCAGCAGATTTGCGCGATTTGGTCAGTGATGAAGCTGGGGTCAGTGTCAGTCGTGAACCCGGGCGGCGTGGTAATGCCGGTGTAACGATTCGTGGGATTGGTGGCAATCGAATTTTGACCCTGATTGACGGCGTGCGCCAACCCGATCAGTACGGCGGTGGCGGTGGGAATGGTGCGATCTCTGGTGCTGATTACACCGAGCCAGAAAGCTTAAAGGCGGTGGAAATCATTAAAGGCCCTGCTTCTAGCTTGTATGGCAGTGATGCGATTGGCGGGGTGATGGCTTACCGCACTTTATCGGCTGCTGATTTTGTCAGCGCAGATAACCCTTTGTACTTTGGTGTGAAATTAGGCGGTGACAGTGCCGACCAGAGTACGGCAGCAACCTTGACCTTGGCTGGCCGCAATGATCTGGCGTCGGCATTATTGATGTATACCCGTCGTCATGGCCATGAAACCGACAATCAAGGACGCGATGACAGTAGCGACGGCACAGCAGCCAGTCGCCGGACGACGCCTAATCCACAAGCTTGGGACAGCGATAATGTCCTGTTGAAGCTGGGCCTACATCCAAATCCACAACACGACTTATTCTTTACCTATGAGCGTTTCCAACGCCAACAAGATAGCAATGTGATTTCTGCGCGCAGCAGTGGATCACCGACAACTGGCAGTTTGTTAAGTCAAATGGCCGATGATGATCAAACCCGCGAACGTTTTACCTTAGCGCATCAATGGCAAGATAAAGATCACCCTTGGATTCAAGCAGCAAAGTGGCAGATTTATCACCAAACGCTCGATCAGACCGAAGATGTGCGTGAGCATCGCTTAGGGCCGAGTAATGCCCGTTTACGGACCTCGGACTATCGCTTTGCACAAACCCTCACCGGTTTGGATGCCCAACTCGAAAGCCGGTTTTTTGCTTTGGGCGCTGCGCATCGCTTGATTTATGGTTTTGATGCTTCGCGTACTGAAACAGAGCGTTTGCGTGATCGTACACAATGGAATGCTGATGGTTCGACGACCAAAACCGTAGGCGGCGAGCCCTTCCCACAGAAAGCGTTTCCAGACAATCGCACCGATCGCTTTGGTTTATTTGTCGAAAACCAAATGCGGTGGGATAACGGTTGGACCGTGACACCTGGGCTGCGTTATGACTACTACCGTTTGAGCCTGCAACAAGACGCGCTATCGCAAAAAATTAACCAAAATGGCCCGCAAGCCAGCGATCTGTCTGACAGTGCTTTATCCCCCAAATTGGCATTAGCGTATGCCTTTAACGACCAAATCACAGGTTTTGCCCAGTTCTCAACCGGCTTCCGTGCACCGCCATTTGATGATGCCACCATGGCTTTTATGAATGCTGCTCATGGCTATGAGGTATTACCCAATCCAAACTTAAAAGCAGAAACCAGCCGTGGGATTGAGCTGGGGGTCAAAGGCCGTTGGCAAGAGGTTGAGCTTGATGTCAGTGTGTTCGCCAATCGCTATCGTGATTTCTTAGAACGCCAATTAGTCGGTCAACGCAGTGTACAAGGCCGTCCCTTGGCAACCTATCAATATGGCAATGTCGGGAAGGTCAGTATCCACGGCGCGGAAGTGAAGGCAGGCTGGCGCTTCGCTCCTCATTGGCAAATCAGTGGCGCGCTTGCTTGGGCTGAAGGGGATAACGACAGCGAAGGTACCCCATTAACCTCGGTAGAACCGTTAAAAGGTCATCTGAAACTGGCCTATAGCACTGAGCCGTTTGGCGCCGATGCCAAGCTGCGTTTTGCTGCGGCTAAGAGTCGCGTGCCGCAATCGACGGATAGCCGAGGTCAGGCTACCGCTGGCTTTGCCCCTGCAGGTTATGGCGTTGTCGATTTAACTGCGTATTGGCAAGTCAATAAACAGCTACGCATCAATGCGGGGGTGTTCAATGTCTTTGATAAAACTTATTGGAATTGGAGCGATGTGAAGGGCTTTGCTGCCAATAGTGCAGTGTTGGACTTCTATTCCCAACCCGGTCGCAGTGTGGCGGGTACGATGGAATATCGCTTTTTCTAATCGCTATCCATTCACAACATGATAAGGAAGAGAAACTATGGAACGTGCGCCAGAAGCGTTATGGCAAGCTTTTGCTACTTTAAAACGAGATATGCCACAGATGCGAATTCGCGATGCGGCACGGCAGTTAGCCATCAGTGAAGCAGAGTTGGTGGCTGCCGACCCTGATGCCGTGGCATTAAAGGCGGATTGGCCAACTTTGTTGATGGCTATGCGGACACTCGGGCCTGTGATGGCATTAACGCGCAATGAGGCTTGCGTCCACGAAAAAATTGGTTTGTACGACAATATCAGCATTAACGGAAATATGGGTCTGGCATTAAATCCAGAAATCGATTTGCGGTTGTTTCTCTCTCATTGGAAATATGTTTTTGCGGTAGAGCATCGTCAAACTGACGATAAAGTACAGCGCAGTATTCAAGTATTCGATCGCTATGGTGAGGCAATCCATAAAATTTTCCTGACACCGCAAAGTGATGTGTCGGCTTTTAATAGCGTCAAGCAAGATTTACAGACAACCTTGCTGCCATTGGTGATTGATACCGTCCCTGCTTCCTCGGTAGAACTCCCTGATGACGCCATTGATGTGGCGGGGCTGCGGGCAGGTTGGTTGGCGTTAAAAGATGTACATGATTTTCATGGTTTGCTGACACAGCATAAGGTGTCGCGGCAACAGGCGTTCCGTCTGGCACCAGAAGGCCATGCGTGGACGGTGGCAAAAGATGCCATCGAGCCGTTGTTACATCGTGCCAGCGAAACTGAAACCCCGATTATGGTATTTGCAGGCAATCGCGGCTGCATTCAAATTCATACCGGCCCTGTTCATCGTGTGGAGCGTTTAGGGCCATGGTTGAATGTCTTAGATCCTAATTTCAACCTTCACTTGCGTACTGATTTGATTCAAGAAGCGTGGGTGGTCAAAAAGCCGGGTGACTGCGGCATGTTGACGTCGCTGGAACTGTTTGATGCGCATGGTCAATCGATTGTCACGCTGTTTGGTGAACGCAAACCGGGTAAGCCAGAGCTGGCCAGTTGGGTGAAGTTGGTCAGTGAGTTGGCGGTGGAAGATGGTGATGTGGCGTAAGTCTCTTTCGACAGCACTGCTGGCGCTGTTGGCATGTCCTGTATGGGCTGCCGCGCCAGAGCGGATTGTGGTGATGACGGCCGATGTGGCGGATGTGGTGGTGGCCTTAGGTGCCGCGCCAACAGTCATTGGTCGAGATCGCTCTAGCCAACACCCTGCCTTGGCTTCGGCAGCGGTGATTGGTTTTAATCGCTCATTGAGCGTTGAACCGATTGCCCGCTTAAAGCCTCAGCTGGTGTTAGGAAGCAGCTTGGCACAACCGGCGACCATTTGGCCTCAATTACAAAAATTGGGCATTCCTGCGCAACAAGTGAGCCAACATGAAGATGGGCGTGATTTTGCAAATAGTATTCGTGAGATTGGCCGTTTGTTAGAACAGTCGGCGCGTGCAGAGCAGCTGGCGCAGCAATGGCAACAGGGGATGACGGCAAAGACGGCAACGGGTGTGCGCTATTTGTTCACGTATGACGGGAGTTTGGTTGCCGGTAAAAACACCGCTGCCGATACTCTGATTCGTGCTGCTGGTGGTATCAATATCGCCGAGCATGACGGTTTTAAGCCCTTATCGCGTGAGGCTTGGCGTAGCTTGAAACCGGATGTGATTGTGGTGGCCGATCACAATCGTGCTATCACTGGCGGTCGTGCCGGTTTGTTGGCGCGTCCTGAAATTGCATTAACACCGGCCGGACAAAAAGGTCGGGTGTATGAATTGCCGGCTGGGGAAATGTTCCGCATTGATTTGGACAGTCCGAAAGCGGTGAGCAAGCTAGGACAACTGTAATGCGTCATCAAGCCGTAGGGTATGGGTTGGCAGTAGCTGTCAGTGTGTTGGTGGTGATCGTGGCGATCACGGGGCAAGGGGGGCTGTGGGCATGGCCGGATTGGCAAGACCCCTTATTACAAGAACTCCGGTTGCCACGCATTGCCAGTGCTTTGCTGGTTGGTGCGGCATTGGCAGGCAGTGGTGCCGCGCTACAAGCCTTGTTTCGTAACCCATTGGCCGATCCGGGTTTGATTGGAACGTCAAGCGGTGCGGCGTTGGGGGTGGTGTTACTCATTGCGTGGGGTGGGACCGCCAGTTTTGGTTTACCACTGGCTGCATTTGTCGGGGGCTTATTGAGCACTGGCCTGATTTTATTGTTGTCGCGAGTAGCGGGAAACAGTGAAGCGGCGTTGTTGCTGATGGGTTTAGTGATTGCAGCTTTTATCGGTGCCATGACCAGTTTAGTGCTGTTCTTATCCGATGATCTGACCTTGCGTGGTGCAATGGCATGGCTGGCGGGTAATTTGTCAGGGGCCAGTACCTCGCCGTTAGGTGTATCTGCAGCAGCGATTGCGCTTGCTCTGCTGTTATTGATTGCCTTGGGACGCGATTTAGATTGTTTGGCATTAGGTACAGACAGCGCCCACGGTTTGGGATTGTCTTTAGCGGCAACCCGCGCTTGGGTCATTGTTGCAGCAGCATTAGCAACGGGGGCTGCGGTGGCGTTGTCGGGGGTCATTGGTTTTGTGGGCATGATGGTGCCCAATGCGCTTGCTTTGGTGGTGGGGGGAAGTCGGCGGCGGTTGATTGCGCTGTCGGCTTGGCTGGGTGGTTTATTTTTACTGGCGATGGACACGGTATCCCGTCTGGTGGTGTATCCCATTGAGATTCCCGTCGGCCTGCTGACTGCATTCACTGGGCCACCGTTTTTTATCTGGTTGTTCTGGTATCGGCAAAGAAAGGTCAACTGATGCAACGCGATGCAATTCCCCTGCCTGTGGCCCATGAAACAGCACTGTCTGCATTTCAAATAGACCAACTCTCTTTGCAAATGGGTCATAAAACCATTCTGCAATCTGTCAATACAGTGATTCCTCGTGGCAGCTTGTGTGTCTTGATTGGGCCCAATGGAGCGGGTAAAAGCACTTTGTTACGCCATCTAGCGGGCTTATTACCACCGCAACAGGGCGAGGTGATGTATCACGGCCAGCCGGTCACTCAATTAAAAGCCCGACAACGTGCCCAGCAGATTGCTTGGGTGGGGCAACATCCGCCGAGTGATTGCAGTTTGAGCATTGAAGATTTCGTGATGTTGGGGCGCCGTCCTCATCTTGGCCGTTTTGCGTTGCCGAAGGCAGACGATCGGCAACGGGTACAACAGGCTTTGCAGGCGCTAGAGCTGACCGCTTTGGCTGGACAGCGTTATCAACAGGCGTCTGGGGGGGAGCGTCAGCGTGCAGTGATTGCACAGGCTTTAGCCCAAGATACGCCAACTTTATTATTGGATGAACCGACGAATCATCTTGATTTACGTCATCGCCAGATTTTAATGCAGCGGCTATTTGCCTTGACTGCGCGGGGAAAAACGGTGGTGGCGGTGTTACACGATTTAGAATTGGCGGCAAAGTATGCTGATTGGCTGGTGTTATTGCATCAAGGCCGTGTTTTGCGCGCTGGCCCACCGGCATGTGTACTCGACAGCGAAGCGTTGAGCATTGCCTACGATTGGCCGATTCGTGTGGTGCAAGAAAGTCATGGTTGGCGTTTTGATGTGTTACATGAGGTAAACCATGTTAAAGCCTCTGCATAGTGCGCCTGTCTCGGCATCGGTCACACCTCGCGCCGCCAGTGCTGCTTTGGGGAGTGTGTTATTGCATGGTGGGGTGATTGCACTGTTGACTTGGGGTGTGCAACACACTCGGGTTCCGGCAGTGGCTATCACGCCAATGGTGGCACCCCTGACCGCACAATGGATTGAATTGTTGCCCGCACCGCCTGTTGCCGTTGCTGACACTGTTCCCACTCCAGCCGCGAATGCTGCCCCCTCACGCGCTGCGCCACCGGTGGTTAAGCGTTCAACACCCGCGCCGGCTGCAGCACCAGTGTCATCTACTGCACCTTCTGTTCGTGCACAGACTAAAACCGAGCCTGTAACCAAGACGGTTGCAGAATCGCCACCGGCTGCCTCGGCCGTCCCTGTGGTTGTGACAACTGAGTCATCCTCACGGCCGAGTCACTTTCAAGCACCACGTTTTGATTTGGCCTATTTAGACAATCCCCCACCGCGCTATCCACGGACTGCCCGCCAGATGGGATGGGAAGGCACCGTACTATTGCGGGTAAAAGTCAATTCACAGGGGCGTGCCGATGTGATTCGTCTTGCCCGCAGCAGTGGTTATTCCCCGTTGGATGAAGCTGCGCAAGAAGCGGTGGCGCGCTGGCGTTTTGAACCCGCCCGCGAGGGGGAACAGGCGGTGTCAGCATGGGCGGAAGTGCCGCTTGTGTTTCAATTGCACGCCAGTTAAAACCACACCATATCTGCCCACTGTGGCAAATCACTGCTGCTAGCGAAGCTCACCACTGAAACCGCAGCAAATGCACTGCCGCTGCCATCGGCATCGTAGTATAAGGTTCGCGTTTGGCTATCGAGCAGGTAGCGCGCTGGGCTGCTGGTGGTCAGTGAGGAGACGTTTTGCCAGTCTTGCTGGGTTGCGGCAATAAATACTTTGCTGCTTAACGCCAGTTGATCTTCACCCGCGCGAAAATCCATGAGGGTAGCGGTATCTCCGCTCGCTGCCGCGCGCGTGATTTCAAAGCGATCAGCCCCCGTTCCTCCGCCTAAGGTATCGCGCCCGCCACCGCCATCAAGCGTTTGTGTACCTTCACCAAAACGGATGTTATCGGCGTATGGGCTACCTATTAGATGTTCCACTTGCAATAGCACATCTTGAAATTCACCATGTTTAACCTGCCATAAGTGCGTGTCACCACTGGCTGTGATGGCAGTGCCCACGCCACTGTAGTTCACCTTATCGAGGCCGCTGCCGCCATCGACCATCTTATTGCCTAGGCCAAGGTAAACTTCATCATCACCACCACGCAGCATTACATTGTCTTGCCCTGCTTCGGTGTAAAAGAGGTTATTTTGATCATTGCCGATCAAAGTATCGTCATAGCGGCTACCGTTTATTGCTTGGATGTGGCGGAATAGGCTGACACCGCTTTCATTCCACACCACCCCCACGCTGTCGTTATCGGTTCCGAAAAATACGGTGCTGCCACTGGCGGAGGATTGCAATGAAAGGGTGTTGTTACCACTGCCGCCATCAATCCAATGAGATCCACGTTGTAAGGCAATCCGATCATCGCCTCCACCTGCTAAGACCGCTTGCCCCGTTTGGTTGAGTAAAACCAATTCGGCTGTGTCTTTGCCGATAAGCCACAGATCAGACTGCCAGCGGCCATCTAATAACTGTAAGGTGGTTGGCGGTGTGTCGGCCTGAAACCACTGTGTGGCCGTTTGGTAAGCCGGTTTCCCTTGTACGGTATAACCGCTGTCGCTGTTGTTAAAATTAACACTGGGTTGTGTTTCCCAATTCCACAGATGGATGCCTTGTAAGCCGCCGGTGTGAGTGGAAAATTGACTGAGTGCCGATAACATGCCTTGTAGGGCGGCTTGTTGTTCCTGCACATCAACGGTGGTGTTTTGTTCGTAGTCTTCCGGCTTGAGTGCTGCACCGTCGATGCTACGATAGCCTGCTTCGGTGATTAACACACGATGTCCGGTGGCGTTTTGCAGGGCACTGATTTGGGTTAAGGGTGCTATTTCCCCTCCTACACCAAGGTACCAGCTTTCCATGACTTGTGCTGCGTTGACCGCGTAACTCCCTGCGCTTACTGGATAGGCAGTCACGCTGGCAAAATCAAGCTGATCCCAAAAAGGTACATTCAGGGCGGCGCTCAAGGTGGAACTATAGGTGAGTTGTCCTTGGTAGACCCCCCGAATCGCTTGGATGATGTCTGTCCACTGTGTTTGATAACGACTGATAGCCAAGGAGCTGAATTCTGTTCCTAACACAAACACATCCACCTGATTGGCTTGTGCCAATGTTGCCTGTTCAACAATCCAAGTGCGATAGGTCTGAAACCAAGCCTCGGGATCGGTCGGTGCAAAACGGCCACGCCAGTCATCAGTTTGTGGGCTGAAATGCGGCTTATAGATGACTTCTACATTCGAATAGCGTTGTGCAGCTTGTAAGATTGTGGCGATATTCGCGGCTGATTCGGTGCGGCCATCGGCAACGATCGTGCTAGAAAAACGATCTTTGGTGTAAGCCGTTGCTACGATAGAGATGCTGTTAGCACCACTGGCGACCAATTCGCGTAGTGATTGTGCGGTATCTTGACTGGCAAAACGCCCATTCCACCATGAGGGTAGGGCAAAGCCTTGGCTAGTAAATGAAGTCATGGAGACAGTCTCGGTAAAGGCCAGACGAGCAAACGCCCCCGAGGTGGGGGCGTATGAGCAAACAACTGTGGTCAGCTTAGCGGGCTTTTACAAAATCTGCACCCATTTCGCGCCGGTAGTATTCATGGAAATGCTGCATTCCATCTTCGGTTGGCGATTGGTAAGGGCCGACTTCGGATTCACCACGTTGCCACAGGGCACGGCGGCCTTCGTGCATCCGGTAGCAAATCTCATCATCTTCAACAGCGGTTTCAAAGTAAGCTGCTTTTTCTGCTGCGATAAAGTCAGGCTCAAACCACACGATTTCTTCTGGGTAGTAAAACTCAGTGATGACGGTGGTTTTTTCTGGGCCACGAGGAATCGCGACACTGACCACTAACACATGGGGATACCACTCCACCATTATGTTTGGATAATAGGTCAACCAGATTGCGCCAAACTCGGGTTGTTTTTCTTGGTACTGTTTGAGCACTTCTTGGTGCCACTGGCTGTAAACCTGACTGCCTGCCCGTGCCAGACGATTTTTCACGCCAACTGTTTGCACATGGTATTGTCGGCCCCATTCCCATTTCAACTCGCTGCAGTCAACAAAGTTGCCCAAACCAGGGTGGAACGGATCAACATGGTAGTCTTCTGAATACACCTCGATAAAGGTTTTCCAGTTGAAGTCGTATTCAGTGGTGACAGATTCTGAGTAGGCGTATTGATCAAAACTCAGATGTTGGGCGACACCTAGACTGGCTAAATCCTGTTGAATGTCGCGTTTTGCGTCAAACAACAAGCCATTCCAAGAGACCAACTGTGTTTTACCCAGATTTAGACAAGGATTATCGGCGAAATGAGGTGCACCGACTAAAACGCCCTGATTATCATAAGTCCAACCGTGGATATTACAGGTGATAAGATCACCATTGCCGCGACCCTTATGGATGAGGGCTTGCCGATGTCGGCAGACATTCGACAATAGCTGCACACCGCTTTCTACTCGTTTGAGCATTTTGCCGTGATCCATCCACGCCAAAGTGTGATAGTCACCGATATTCGGCACCATCAGCTCATGTCCATAGTATTGCGGAGCGTTGCGGAACAAACGTTCTTGTTCCAATTGATAAATGGCCGGATCGAAGTAAACATCGACCGGAAGTTGCGTGGAGGAGGCGCGCAGAGTATGCGCGTTCGCCAGATCAGACATTATTCCCAATCCCCAATATCTGAAGAATCAAGACCAGCCGAATCTCGCTGAAACGAGTTTGCGGATACCTATTTCTTACTTAGCCAATTCAAAGTTGTGGTGTGAGTTGGCTTGAAAGCAAGGGGCCGGATTGTCGCCGTAAGCGTATGGAGATGCAAGCCTTTTGTGAAAAAAACTTGCTAAAAGTAGTTTTTCATCAAAGTTTTAGTAAAAAGCAGGTTAAATCGAGGGATTTTGCTCACATATCTTTAACATCCATGTCGTAAAGTTGGCTTTATCTTCTTGGCATGTCTGGTATCCTAGGCTGGTTGTGCCTTTGGCCTATCCGCCCCCTTTTTGGAGAAATCGATGTCTTCTGTGTTGGTGATTAACTGTGGTAGTTCCTCTCTGAAATTTGTTTTGTTAGACCCAGAAACCGGCGAGGTAGCATTAAAAGGTTTGGCTGAACGGCTGGGACAGCCGGGGGCACATGTGCTATTCAAGGGTGATGAGGGCTACGAATTCGATCTGCAGCAAGGGGCTCACAGTGAAGCCATGCAGGCCGTGTTGGCTGAATTGGACAAACGCGATTTGATGACCAAAGTGCGGGCTGTAGGACATCGTGTTGTTCACGGGGGAGAGCGTTTTCAAGGGGCTATCACCATTGACGATGACGTGTTAACGGCAATAGAGGCGTGTTCTACTTTGGCACCACTGCATAACCCTGCCAACTTAATTGGGATTCATGCGGCTCGCCAACATTTGCCTCACCTACCTCATGTGGCTGTTTTTGACACTGCTTTCCATCAAACCATGCCATCACATGCCTATTTATATGCAGTGCCGATGTCCTTGTATAAGGAACATGGTGTGCGTCGCTATGGTTTCCATGGCACCAGCCATCGCTATGTGTGCCAACGTACCGCTCAATGGTTACGCAAGCCAACCGATGAAATTTGTATGATCAGCGCGCACTTGGGTAACGGTTCGTCTGCTTGTGCGATTGTGGACGGCAAAAGTGTTGATACCACCATGGGCCTGACACCACTAGAAGGTTTGGTGATGGGAACGCGCTCGGGTGATATTGACCCAGGTATTTTGCCGTTCTTATGCGAAGTGTTGAAAACCGATGTGCAGGGTGTGAATGAACTGTTAAACCGCAAGAGTGGTTTGTTGGGGTTATCTGAGTTGAGCAACGATTGCCGAGAATTGTTAGAGGCAGAAGCACAAGGTCATCAGGGAGCTCACTTGGCATTGGAAGTGTTTGTTCATCGTTTAGCGAAAGCAATTGCCGGTTTGATGACCAATTTGCCACGGATTGATGCTGTGGTCTTTACGGGTGGCATTGGTGAAAATGCACCAAGTTTACGTGCTCGTACCTTACAGCGTTTGGGTTTATTTGGTTATCGTGTTGATGCCCAGGCCAATGCAGTGTGCGTGGGAGGTAAAGAGGGGCAAATCACAGCGGCTGGTAGTCCGTTGGCGCTGGCACTTGGCACGGATGAGGAACGCACGATTGCACGTGATACGTTAGCACTTTGCTAGTCGTTGAAAGCTTGTTGACCTGCGGCAGAGACGGTTAACCATTGTAGATGACAGTCCGCCATCGCCGTTTCTGTTTCCAATCGTTGTATATGGCAGCGCGTGGGTGATAACACACCTTCGCGTTGCGTTAAAAAGTCAATTAATTCAAATAGTTGCTTATCTTTTTGTAAGCCAATTTGTAAGGTAACGGTCGTGGTTTGCCACAGATCTTGTTTGTGTCGATCTGCTATTGAAAAACGAAGTTGCCAATTTGCTGAGATCACTTTTCTTTGTTCCAGCTTCTCTAATGTTTGTAAAAGAGAGACTCGGTTTTCTGTTTCGAATAAACGGCTATTTTTCAATTTGTATTTTTGTAGGGACATATTTTGCTTAGTCGAAACAGTAGTCTGTTGATACTGTTGTAACTGATTTTTTAAGTCATAGACTTTGTTATAACAGTAAAAAGCATAACCGGCGAAAAAAATCGACAGTACCATACAAAAAACCAACAACCTGATAGTATTTTTTGGTGGTAAATGTTGATTAATATCTTTGATGTTAAGTAAGAAATACATGGTCGCACTCGCAATAAAAAATCACTGACATTTTGTTATATCTTCAACATCGATAGTCAGTTTGAAAGCGGAATGATTTTTGACTTGATGACTTGTCCAATCTTGATCTACTCGTAGTGGTAGGGGCGATTGCTCAATAGCTGTTGGTAATCCTTGTTTTTTTAGCGAGCTAGTCACGGCTTGTGTCCATACCATTGCATGATGTGGAGTAATATCAGTGATAGTGTCAAGGTCGAGAGTGATTTTTAACTGCGATGTTTTTTCCGTAATCTCATATTGCCAAGTGTAGTGTTTGATTTTTAATGGCCATGCTTTTTTGATCGTCTTTTCAATAATATTAAAACACTTTTCTGGTGGCCTAATAGAGTCGAATTGTTGTAATCTTCTTAACACCTGATTTTGCTGTTGCTGTTTAGCCTTTTGCCTTTCAGCTGTAATGAATTGCTGTTTTTGTAACGCAATCGCTTTTGTAAGTTCTTGCTCTTGTTGGTACAAAAAGCCAAAGCTAG
Source organism: Aquaspirillum soli (assembly GCF_054781915.1). Taxonomy (NCBI): domain Bacteria; kingdom Pseudomonadati; phylum Pseudomonadota; class Betaproteobacteria; order Neisseriales; family Aquaspirillaceae; genus Aquaspirillum; species Aquaspirillum soli. The sequence goes on from NZ_BAAGTM010000001.1 coordinate 297,046, forward strand.
AAATAGATAAGATACTGATAAATAATGTGAGCCAGATGCCTCTATTGCCTCTCTTTATAGCCTGACGATTAAAAAACATCTTGCGTAAATCAGGTAAAGGATAACTATTGATTTTTTTGATGGCTGGATTGAATAAAATGACTATCTCGGCTTTTGATGTAATGGTCAGTATCTTGTTTGTTTGTCCAGTGGACTTTTGCCAGTTATCAATCTCCTGTGTTAACCATTCTGGTTCTTGTTGTAAGTATAAATCTCTCTTCGCTTTCAAGAGGCCATCTTGATAAGTGTAGAAGTGTAATAGTCTCTCGGCTTGATAGCAAATATCGGTATGTTTTGAATTTTTTAGAATCGTATTGGTAAATAAATCGAAGATATTGATAACCTTTGATACCTCAATCCCTACCTCGCTTGCTACTGTAAATATTTTTTCGATCAACTCGTCTTTTTTAATACTATAACAGAACAAATGCTCTCCTTTTAATTGATAGATAGTATCATCTTGTTTTTGAGCATGTCGAAGCCGATATAGTACTCTTTTTTGATCAATGACACTCATTTTAGGCAGTTGTTCTACCTTGCAATCGATTAGCGTGCTACTTAATACAAAGTAAAAAATTGTTCTTTTATTGTTTTGTAGTAGATTCTCCCAATCGTTGAGCCAGTTAGATTGTTGCTGGTTATTTATTGATAAAGCGGCTATTTGATCAATCTTACTGCTGTTTCCTTGAAAAAAGAAGGTTTCTATCTGATGGGGTTCAATAAAAACAATCGCTTTTTTCATTTTTATTGTCCTAATTGGCCACCAAGTTCATATAATGGGCCAAGTGTTGCTACAATGAAAAAAGCGAGTATTGAACCAATCAATAATGTTAAACAGGGCTCGATAAGTTTTTGTATCTTTTGTAGTCGTCGATTAGCTTTTTGACGGTAAAATTCAGAAATGTAATCCAAACAAGGGATGATCCGACCTGTTTTTTCTGCGTTATAAATTAGAGAAACGACCACCTTAGGTAGCAACTGTGACTGGTTTAAAGCGTGATGAAAAGAAAGTCCTTGCTCTATCTTCTTATAAATAGAATCAATCTGCTGTTCAGCAAATTTATTTTTACTGATGTGTGTGCTTATTTTTATCGCTTCTGGTAGCGTTAATCCGCTATTTAAGGTAATGCTAAGAAGCCGGCTAAACTGGCTGATAAAAATCATTTGTTTGATTGGCCCGAAAATCGGCAGTTTCCAGTAAAAAACCCCGATTTGGTAATGTGAAATTAAACCTGTTTTCACCGAGACGAAAATAATCAAGAATAAAAGAATGAAAATTGGTAGTAAGAGGCTGCTATCTTTTTGTAACCAATCGGCTATGGCAATTAGTATTATGGTTGTTGTAGGGAGTTCCTGATCTAAGCTTAATAAGAAGCTCGCTAATTCTGGCAACATCCAATAACTTAAAAAAATTACAGCGCCCAATCCAACTGACACAGTAAACAATGGATATAACATTGCTTGTTTTATGATTTCTTGATTGGCTTTTTGTTCTTCTAAATATGAATAAGCATATTTTATGCTTGAAATAAGACTGCCACTGTTCTCACCAATTCTGATAAATTCTTTAACCATAGGTGAGAAAACTTCGTTATTGCTTAATGCCTGATGTAATGGTTTACCTTGTTCCAAGCCAATGAGCACCGCTTGCAAAGCATGTTTTCGAATAAGGGTTTCACTAGATTCAATTAGACTTTCTACTGAGGATACAACGGTAATACCAGACTCTAGTAAGAGTAGCCATTCAAATAGTAACTGAATTTGCTGTTCGACTTTGATTTTTTTATTAAAAGAAAATCTGTTTTCTATACTTTCACTTTTTATTGCATACTCAATCAGAAAAAGATTGCGTGATTTTAATGATTTTTCTAACTCCGCAACACTTTCTACCTGAATACATCCGGTGTGGATTCTTTGATGGTTATCGATAGACCTATAGCAGTAGTTTTTCATGATTTCCCCTATTTAAACAGAGGTGATTTTTTCGTCTAAAAGACCAATCTCTATTTTTCTTCTTATATCTTGCTCGATTGAGAAATAGTTTTCTTGGTTTAGAAGTGTCGTTTCTATTTTTAATAAAGATTCTTTGTTTGAAATGGCAAATGCAATATCTTTGTCTAAAGCAATCACTTCTGCAATGACTATTCTGCCTAATGTCCGAGACCCCTGGCAGATTGGACAAATAGAGCGCTTTTCTTTAATGCATCCGCATGATTTTTTGACTAATTTTTGCGAAATTACTCCTATTAAATTCATTGCAATCAGTTCATGGCTAATACCAAGATCCATGAGTCGTGCAACAACGCCCAATCCAGAATTAGCATGTAAGGTTGCATATACCTGATGGCCTGTCATTGCTGCTCTGATTGCCATGGTAGCGGTATCAGTATCCCGAATCTCACCCACTAAAATAACATCTGGGTCTTGTCTCAATAAAGATTTGATACCATCTGAAAAAGAAATTTTACTGTTATCTGTCAATGATGTTTGTCTGATCATAGGCATGATATATTCGATTGGCTCTTCTAAAGTCATGATGTTTATTTTTGGGCTGTTTATCTGTTGTAATAAACTATATAAGGTTGTTGTTTTTCCGCTGCCTGTTGCCCCTGTAACAATAATTAAACCTTGTTGTTGCTGCGTAATCTTACTAATAATTTTCAAATGTTCAGGTAAAAAGCCAAGTTTTTCTAACTGGAAAATATTGTCGCTAAAATTAAGAATACGAATCACAATGTTTTCACCAAATAGGGTGGGATGAACTGAGACACGAAAGTCCATTTTCTTGCCAAAAATATCGGCACTGAAACGACCATCTTGTGCTTTTCGGTTATCGCTAATGTCTAAATTTGCTAAGAATTTTATTTTTCCTAGAAGAGTAGGCCATTTCTTTTGATGAATAAGGGCTATTTCTTGTAGCTCGCCATCTATTCTCCAGCAGAGCCGGGTGAAGTATTCTTGTGGTTGAAAATGAATGTCAGAACATTTTCTAGCAATCGCAGTTCTAAAAACCATTTCTAAGAAATTTTCTTGATTTGAATTCACTGGCTGATATTTCAAAAAGTGCCGCTGTAGAAAGTTGAGTATGGTTTTTTGGCTGCAAAGAAAAATATCAACTTTGGCTGAAGGGTTGAAGAAGTTTTCCCTAATAAAATCAATGGAAAAGAACTGGTTGATATCACTAATCGCTAGACTAATTGTGTTAGTTGTTTCTTCAAACCGCAACGGAAAGGCTAGATGCTTTTCAAGCACTAGCAACTGTTGTTCGGTAAATTGAAAATTTTGTTTATTGGTTTTGTCAAAATCATCAATGCTTTTTACCTTTAATTTTTGAGCTAGCAATTGATAGCAAACATCAGCATCAATAAATCCCATTTCAATCATAAGATTACAAATTTTTGATTTTGTTGCCCTATGTTTTTGTTCTTCGAGTGCAATCGAGAGTTGCTGCTCATTGATAAACCCTTTTTCAATGAGGAGTCTGCCAATTTTTTTATCATCCATTCTTTTATCTCAGCTAACTTTTTCAATTTGAGAAAGACGATTCTCTACTTGCTCAGTATTAAATTGATAAGAAGATCCTTGTTGTATAAGTTCTATCGATTTCCTATAAAATAGGATGGCTTGATTTTTTAAACCGAGTTGATCAAGGCTAACTGCTAAATTAAAAGCAAAATCGGCCTGCTTCGGTTGCATTTCATAAGCAATAAAGAAATTCTCTTGTGCTTGTTGCCAGTCACCAATTTTTGCCAACTCAATTCCATATAAGAATATCTGGTCTGCTGTCATATCTTTGCCAACTGTCTTACTTATTATTTGTTCTTCTTCGTGCTGATCAAAAAAGTAGCGTTGTTTGGGAGGGCGATCTTCCTTTGCTACAGATAGAGGTTTCTCGGTAGGAGAAACTGTTTTGAAACCTAGCACCTCTTTTTCTATATCTACTTTTTTATTGTCTTCATCGATAACAGATGATGGTGCCGGATATTCTCTAGCGAGTTTATCAAGTAGTTGTTCTTCCAGGTTTTCTTCTGAAATAGGTGGTTCCGGTAGAACATTGGTTGCTTTTTGTGTACTCTTTTCTATCTGAGGAACTTGTTCGGCTTTAGCACTAAACAAAGTAAGATCTGTGCCAAATAAAAATCCCGCAAAAGTGAAAATACTACCCACAATCAACACGGGTTTGATGTTTTTTGTTTGTTTTGTCTCTGTCTCTTGAATCGATTGTTGATGTAAAGATTGTTCTATCTCTTGATGGTGCGATCTGTCTGGAAAGTTAAATTCACTTTTTGGCTTAATTTTCATATTAATCTCCATTTAATAGGTTTGGGTGAGGCTTAGAAATTAACGTTGGTTTGATCAAAACCACCAGTTCTGTTTTTTTGGTTTCTTCCGTTTGATACTTAAATACATTACCCAGCACTGGCAGACGGCTAATAAAGGGCAAACCTATATTGTTTTCTTTAATCTGGTCTTTAATTAAGCCACCAAGAACAGCAACTTGACCATCTTGAAGGAACAGTGTTGATTCCAATTCACGAATCTGCACGATAGGGATTTCACTTTTTACATCAACTGAGTGAGTTTTAGCTTGTTGTGAAAGTGCTAAATCAATGGCCGGGTCTCTGATATATCCAATAACAGAAGAGATTGTTGGACGAATGTTGATTGCTATTTTTCCTTGATCGGAAATTTGCGGCAAAATAGTGAGGACTATGCCTTCTGAAACAGTATTTAAATTACTTTCGTAACTGGTTCGGCTGACCTGATTATTGTTACCCTCGGAGATATTAACTCGCATGGTAAAATAAGGGATATCTTGTACTGCCTTCAGAATAGCAGGTTGATTGTTTAAAGAGATAATTTTAGGGCTGGATAAAACTTTGAGTTTGCCAAAACTTTCTAATGCTTGTATTGTGCTTTGTATATTTCCACTGCGAGAGATGTATTCAAAAACAGGTAATGCAGCATTGAATTTTGGTATTGGGCTGCTATTGATATAACGGGCAAAGTTTTGTTGGTAGCGGTAACGTCCTTCTTGAAATATTCCTTGCCAATCAATACCCATTTGATATTCATGTGACAGTTCTATTTCAATGATGGTTGCCTCTATCATGACCTGTTTGTTGCTTTGAAGTTCTATTTCTTTAATCAGTTGAGAGATTTTTTGATGTTGGTTTTCAGTTGCCAGTATGGAAACAATGCCAGTCTCTTTGTGAATTGAAACAAAATTAGACGTTTGAGAAAAACTGTCTTTACTTTGAATTGTTGCTATGTGTTGATTCGATTTTTGTTCGCTGGATTTTGGCGTTGAATCGACGATGGTTGGTGGATGGCTACGTTCTTGCAGAATTTTTTCAAGATGATTTTGTAAACTCTGCCAAAAGTGATTATGTGCCTCGTTTTGAAATTGACTATATGATCCTGCTTTATGCCCTGATTGATTGCCTGGGATAATGCTATGACTGCCACTGGCTTTGACGACTGAGCTTGCGCCAATTTCTGTTTTATATTGACGGTTTAGGTTTAAGTGGTTGATTTGGTAGTGTTTTAGATAGGGTGTATCTGGCTCAATAATGATAGCCTGATCGCTCATGCGCCAACGGATGGCAACTTGTTGTGCAATACGATTTAAAATAGCTGGTAAAGATTGTTTAACTGCATGGATTGTGATCAGACCATTGATTGCTGGATGGACATCGGCATTGAGCCCTGCCTCTTTTGCTATTTGGGTGAGGACATCACGTGCAGGGGCTTGTGAAACGACTAAAGAAAAAGTTTTGGGGGCTGGTTCAACCAAACTGGGTAAGGATGGCTTGATATCAGGAGTGGATAAAACAGTAGGGGATGGATGGACTGGTGGGGAAAGATGATGCGGCGAAGGTGTTGGAGGTCGATGCTGACACGCCGTTAGCGATAACATAACCGTCAGCAGCAAAGGAATTTTTGCTTGTTGGCATGCTCTAATATGAAATTGCATTCCCATGGTTGTCGACTCCACGCCCAATTGACGGCAACAATTTGGTATCTCAATTCATCACGGAATATAATCCGTCTGTCGAGGTGATATTTATCATCTCGCTTTTTTATTTGCAATGCTAATGTGCTTGCTGGGTGGGTATATGTGCAGTGAAACAGATTACAAACCTTTCATAGAACTTAAGAATGTTAGTTTTTCCTACGGCACAAAGCCTATTTTGCAAGACATTTCACTATCTATACCGCAAGGTAAGCTAGTTGCCATAATGGGCGGGTCGGGTTGCGGAAAAACAACATTGCTGCGTCTATTGTCGGGTCAGGTGAAACCACAGTCTGGTTCTGTTTGGGTCGATGGTTGTGAGATCAATCGGCTTTCTGATCGGGACTTACTAGTATTGCGTCGGCGTTTGGGGATGTTGTTTCAATTTGGTGCTTTGTTTACCGACTTGAATGTATTTGAAAATGTGGCATTTCCGCTGCGTGAGCATACTCAATTGCCAGAGGCAATGATTCGTGATTTGGTGTTGATGAAACTACAGGCGGTGGGTTTGCGTGGTACAGCGAATTTGATGCCATCCCAGCTATCAGGGGGGATGTCGCGTCGGGTCGCCTTGGCGCGGGCGATTGCCTTAGACCCTGCGTTAATGCTGTACGATGAACCTTTTACTGGTTTAGACCCGATTGCACTCGGTACGATTGCTGTGTTGATCCGCCGTCTTAATGATGCGCTTAAAACAACGGCAGTGATGGTTACCCATGATGTGCATGTTTCGCTGAATATACTAGATTATGTGTATTTTATTGCCGAGGGAAAAATTGTCGCACAAGGGACACCGCATGAAGTGCGTGTTTCGACTGACCCATTTGTGAAGCAATTTGTCCAAGGTGAAGCGGATGGCCCTGTAAGGTTGCACTATGCTGCGGCTGATTATGCTACTGAACTTGGTTTAACGTCCTGAGGAGATTCATTTGCCTGATTTATTGTACCCCTTACGTCGAGTTGGGCATCTGGTTATAGAAGGTGTTTGGCGTTTTGGTTTTGCCATGCGCTTTTTGTTTCTGTTGTTAATCAATTCTTTACAGACATTACAGCGACTGCCTCTGTTAATCCGTGAGATTTATTTTGCGGGTGTGTTGTCATTATTGATCATTGTTGTGTCTGGTACCTTCGTCGGGATGGTGTTAGCTCTGCAAGGCTATACCACGCTCAATAGTTTTGGTTCTACAGAGGCACTTGGCACCTTGGTGGCATTGTCTTTGCTGCGTGAGCTTGGTCCGGTATTGGCTGCCTTGTTATTCGCCAGTCGATCTGGCAGTGCCATGACCGCAGAAATTGGTCTGATGAAAGCCACCGAGCAGCTAGACGCGATGGCAGTGATGGGGGTGAACCCGATAGCACGGGTGTTAGCCCCTCGTTTTTGGGCTGGTGTGTTATCAATGCCCTTACTTGCTGCTGTATTTAATGTGTGTGGAATTGTGGGTGGTTATTTCGTTGGTGTGGTGATGATTGGTCTCGATGGAGGGGCTTATTGGTCACAAATGCAATCGAATGTTGATCTTCACTATGATGTGGTGAATGGTGCGATTAAAAGTGTGATTTTTGGGATAGCGGTGACGCTGATTGCAGTATTTGAGGGGGTGAATGCGGTACCTACTGCTGCCGGTGTATCGGGCGCAACCACTCGAACTGTGGTGACTTCTGCACTGGTGATTTTAGCCCTCGATTTTATCTTAACGGCTTTTATGTTCTAAGGATTCAAGAATGGTGCAACGCGGTACGATAGATTTGTGGGTTGGTGTCTTTGCGGTGATTGGTCTTGGTGCGCTGTTATTCTTGGCACTGAAAGTCGCAAACCTGACCTCCTTCGGTTCTGGCGTGCAGAGCTATGTGGTGTATGCCGAATTTGACAATATCGGCGGTCTAAAAGTCAGAGCGCCAGTGAAAGCCGCTGGTGTATTGGTGGGCCGAGTCGAATCGATTGCCTTGGATACAAAAACCATGCGTGCTCGTGCTACTTTGGCATTGAACAGTGAATATCGTTTTAGCAAGGATGTCAGCGCGCAAATTTTGACTGCAGGTCTATTGGGTGAACAATATATTGGGTTGTTAGATGGTGGTGATGATATCCAATTGGCCGCAGGCGATAAGATTGGCATCACTTCATCTGCATTAGTATTAGAAGATCTGGTTGGTAAGTTTATGTTGAACTTTGCCGAAAAACCGACCAGTCCAACTGAACCATCATTATTTAATTAAGGAAAATAAAGTATGTTACAAAGTTTACAGCGTTGGTTAATGCCCATCGTTTTCTGTGCTGGCTTACTGCCCTCTACTGTTGCGTTAGCGAATGACACCCCTGATGCGATGGTGCGTCAGGCTTCACGGCAGGTGTTAGATACACTGAAGAAAGATGATGGCAAGAATAGTCGTCAAGTTCGTGCCGAAGTCGAGGCAATTGCCATACCAAAATTTGATTTTAAACGCATGACAGCCCTAGCCGTAGGACGCGGGTGGAAAGAGGCCTCTTCTGCACAGCAGGAAGAACTGCAAGTGCAGTTCAAAACCTTACTGGTCCGTACCTATACTTCAACCATGTTCCGTTTCCGTAATGCACAGGTCAACGTCGCATCTAACCCTGTCATTTCTGCCGATGGCAACGAAGCTACCGTGCGTAGCCAAGTGGCAATGGGGGATGGTAAGAATGTGCAGGTTGATTATTCACTATATAAAGTTGCCGGTGAATGGAAGGTTTACAATGTTTCTGTTGAAGGCGCGAGCTTGGTGACTGTTTATCGGAATAATTTCAACGATATCATCCGCCAATCGGGTGTTGATGGCTTAATTAAGTCATTAAAAGAGAAAAATGATGCTTTCATCGCCAAAAGCTGAGTTGTCGGCGTGGCAGCTAAAGGGCAACGTCACGTTTTATGAGGCCGCAAACATTGAACGTGAAATGAGTCAAGCATTGCAGCGTGGGGTTGTCTGTTTTGATTGGCAAGCGGTGGATAAGGTTGATTCTGCTGCTGTTGCTCTGGCATTGCAGTTACAAAGAATAGCTGTGACAAAGAAGGTCGAGCTTGTGCATTGTCATCTGCCTCAGGCCTTTTTAGATCTCGCTGACTTATATGGAGTTTCTCATTTTGTTACCCGTATTGAATAGGCGCTCGGTGATGGCGACAGCCTTGGTGCTGACCTTAACCGCGTGTGCCAGTGTTGAACAGCGTCATGCCCGAGATCCTTTTGAACCGGTTAACCGAGTCGTGTTTTCTTTTAATCAGAAAGCTGATCGATATGTGATTCAGCCGGTTGCTGAAGGATACAAAACGGTGACACCGGAGCCGGTTCGGGTAGGGGTGAGTAACGTTTTTGACAATATGAAAGATATTGTCAGTTTTGCCAATCATGCTGTGCAATTAAAACCAAAAGAAGCGCTGAATGATTTTTTCCGCGTTGCAGTCAATACAGTATTTGGTTTTGGCGGTTTGCTTGATATTGCTTCACCGATGGGATTAAAAAGTCAAAAGAGTGGATTTGGTGATACTTTAGCGCATTATGGTTGGAAAAATAGTGATTATGTGATGTTGCCTTTATTAGGGCCCTCGACTGTACGGGATACGATTGGTACCGGTGTTGATTTCGTTTCTAACCCCCTCGATCACTACGTACAACACGATGTACCGACACGTAATACGCTAGTTGGCGTCAATGTCATCAACCAGCGGGCACGTCTCCTTGGTAGTGAAAAACTGTTGGAAGAGGCTGCGCTGGATCCGTACTCTTTGATGAGAGATACCTACTTACAAATGCGCGATAAAAAAGTCGGGTTGCCATCACAAGCAGAAGAAGACATTCCAATTAATGAATTAGTTAATCCTTAATAGATTATTTTTCTGATTAGGTCTGGAAAGCGCCGTAACAGGCGCTTTTATTTTTTATCAGACAAATTTTTGTTTTATGTGTTTATCGCAATTTTTCTTCATATTTTACGCGGTTTTCATCAGGCATCTTTTAGGGTATAAAGCAAGAGTGAATTTTGTTTTTGTTGTTTGTTGCGATTTTTCGCGTACAGGCCTTGTTTCCTGCTAGAGTTGTGGTTAACCTTGTTTGAATATGTGATCTGGCGAGGCAAGGATGTGCTTGTGTGAGTCTCTTTTCTATCTGATTGCTCCCTATGTTAAAGCCTGCGACACAAAAACCCTTTGAACTGACGCCAAGCTATACTGCTGATGTGGTTCTCCCTCTGCATCCTTGTTGTTGTAACAGCCGCATGACAGAAAAGATGGTGTTAATTGGTGCCTCAACAGGGGGAACTGAGGCAATCAAAGCGGTGTTGACTGCGCTGCCTGCTCAATTTCCTCCTATCTTGATCGCACAACATATGCCGGAAGTATTCACCAAATCGTTCGCAGATCGACTCAATACGCAATGTGAATTGACGGTGAAAGAAGCAGAAGAGGGTGAAATGATCAAGGCAAACCATGTGTATATCGCACCTGGTTTTGCTCACTTGATGTTGCAGAAGCGTGGTATGCAATTTTTTGTTGCCCTAAGCCGTGGTAATGAGGTCAATCGCCATCGGCCTTCGGTGGATGTGCTATTTCGTTCAGGTGCTAATATGCTGGGTGCTGCAGCAATTGGTGTGATATTGACTGGGATGGGACGAGATGGCGCACGGGGACTGGCAGAGTTGCGGCAAACCGGCGCCTATACGATTGCCCAGAACGAAGCGTCTTGTGTGGTGTTTGGTATGCCAAAAGAAGCGATTGCCCTTGGTGGTGTAGCTGAAGTGTTATCGATTGAACACATTGCACCACGGTTATTAGGTTTATTGACACAGCAAACAGCTCATATTGCGAGATAAAGATGTCTAAGCCAACGCTACCCATTCTTGTTGTTGAGGATGATGATGCTTTGTTAGAAGCCATTGTCGATACTCTGCATTTGGCAGGATATGAAACTTTGACAGCAAAAGAGGGAAGATCGGCGCTACATATTCTCAAACAACATAAAGTTGCTTTGGTCATATCAGATGCACAGATGCAGCCGATGGATGGCTATGCTTTATTTGCAGCATTAAAACAGAAAAGTTTAGTGGTTCCATTTATCTTAATGACCGCATACGGTGAATTAGATAAAGCGGTGGAAATGTTGAGAGCTGGCGCCGCGCATTATTTACAAAAACCATTTGAACCAGATGTGTTGTTAGATGAAGTCGCTCGCTGTATTGGAAGAGCGAGTAATGCTTCCTCTGTCATCAATCAGGTTGAGGCAGCAATGGGTATCATTGCCGAATCCAAAGTAATGAAAGCGTTGTTGGCTCTGTTAGGTAAGGTTGCGCTCAGTGATGCCAGCGTGTTTTTACATGGTGAAAGTGGTGTTGGAAAAGAAGTGTTAGCGCGCTTTCTGCATCAGCATTCGCCACGGGCAACAGGCCCATTTGTTGCCGTCAACTGTGCGGCAATTCCTGAGCACTTGTTAGAATCGACTTTATTTGGACACGAAAAAGGCGCGTTTACCGGTGCCAGCCAGAGTTTTGTAGGCAAATTTGAACAGGCTCAAGGTGGTACACTGTTACTGGATGAAATCAGCGAGATGCCGTTGCAACTTCAAGCAAAATTACTGAGAGTTTTGCAAGAGCGAGAACTAGAGCGCTTGGGGAGTCAGCGCGCAATCCGCTTGGATATTCGAGTCATTTCAACCAGTAATCGCCACATTGAAGAAGAAGTGGCTGCAGGTCGATTTCGAGAAGATTTATACTTTCGTTTAAATGTCTTTCCCGTTTCTATCCCGCCTTTGCGAGAAAGAAAAGAAGATATTTTGCCTTTGGCCAAAGCTTTTTTATCTGGCACAGGACATGCTTGGTCTTTATCGGCAGATGCTGCGCATTGTTTGACTGCCCATGCGTGGGACGGTAACATCCGCGAGTTACAAAACGTGATGCAGAGAGCATGTGTGCTTGCATCGGGTGGTGTGATTCATGCGGCTGATCTGATGTTGACGAATAAAGAAAACAAAATATCAGCTTTGCGGTCTGGGTCAGAGACAGTGCAATCAGACATTCGTAGCTTGGAGCGGCAACATATCCTTGATACCCTATCTTCTGTGGGTGGCGTCAAAAAACTTGCAGCTCAACGCTTAGGGATTAGCGAACGGACGTTGCGCTACAAATTGCAAAGATATCGGATGGACGATACAGAGGAAACAGCGCTTCCTTCTTCTGCCTTAACCCCCCCTGATAGCTCGCTTTCACATTGAGGAATACATTATGAGCACGCAAGGTATTGACCAATTACTTGGCGAGTTACGCGCGGTTTCCGCGCTAGCGACAAATAAACCAGCAACCCCCATCGCCGGTCAGGAATCTGTTCCTGGCGTTGACTTTTCTGATGTGCTGGGCTCTGCACTGAAAGATGTGAACAGCTTGCAACAAGCCTCTCAATCGTTACAGAAGAAATTTGAGCTAGGCGATGAAACTGTCAATCTGCATGATGTAATGATTTCTTTACAAAAGGCCAGCTTGTCATTCCAGACCATGGTGCAAGTGCGTAATAAATTGGTCTCTGCTTATCAGGAAGTGATGAACACACAAATATAATCGTGTTTTCGTATGATAATACGACCTTGTGCCTGTGCTGAGTGTAATCTCAGTACGGCAGGACTCAACGTGCAAAAAATTCCCTGATGATATGGCTGAACTGGCAGAGCAAAATTCGATGACCCTGCAAACACGGATCCGTGAAGCGGTTGAGAGATACAAAACCCTCCCTTCCAATAAAAAAATACTGCTTTTTGCAGGGCTTGCTGCAATCGTGGCAATCATCATTGCATTGGTGTTATGGAATAAACAACCTGCATATAAAGTCCTGTTTAGCAACATTTCTGATAAAGATGGCGGTCAAATTACCGCTGCGCTCCAACAAATGAACGTGCCCTATCAGCTTGGGCCTGGTGGAGTGATTTCGGTGCCAACCGAAAACGTCTATGAAACACGCTTAAAACTTGCTTCCCAAGGTTTGCCCAAGGCAAGTGGCGCTGGCTTTGAACTGATGGATAACCAAAAATTTGGTATCAGCCAGTTTGCGGAACAAATTAACTATCAACGTGCAATTGAAGGTGAACTGGCTCGTACGATTGAATCACTCAACGTTGTTGAATCTGCGCGTGTGCACCTTGCCATCCCAAAAAACAGCGTGTTTTTGCGTGAACAACAAAAACCGACTGCTTCTATCATGGTGTCGCTGTTCCCTGGTCGGGTGCTCGATGCAGGTCAAATCTCTGGTGTGATTAATTTGGTGTCTTCCAGTGTTCCCGGATTACCTGCTAAAAACATTACCATCGTTGATCAGGAAGGCAATTTACTATCCAATTTGTCAGATATTAACAACGACAATTCTGGTTTAAATAAACGCCAACTCGCCTATGTTAGACAAATAGAGCAAGATTTTGTTAAGCGTATCCAAACCATCCTAGAACCCATTTTTGGTAAGGAAAATGTTCGTGCTGAGGTGACGGCGGCGGTCGATTTCTCTGAAGTTGAACAAACTGCCGAAATTTATACACCGAATTCGCCACCCAATCAGTCTGCCATTCGTAGCCAACAAACGGCTGAAAGTGTAAAACGCGAAACTGATCAAGTCGGTGGTGTCCCCGGTGCGTTGGCTAACCAACCGCCTAATGCAGCTGCTGCGCCAATTCAGCTTCCCCCTGGCACTCAAGCTGGTTTGTTACCTGGCGGTCAGCAGGCTGGTAATACCCCTCCTGTGGCGTCTAATCGGGAAACGACAACGAATTTTGAAGTTGACCGGACTATTCAACATACCAAATCGCCTGTAGGAACAGTGAAACGCTTATCTGCAGCGGTGGTGGTTAACTACAAACGTCAGGTGGATGCTGAAGGCAATGCCAAATTTGTTCCCTTAAGTGCCAATGAACTGCAACAAATCAATAATCTTGTTCGTGAAGCAATGGGCTATAGCCAAGATCGTGGCGACTCTTTGAACGTGGTCAACACCGCTTTTGCAGAGAATTTAGAAACCCAAACCTTACAAGATCGCTTTATTACCTATGCCACAGAGAATGCAGAAAGTCTGATCAAATATGCCTTGGTCGGTCTATTGTTACTGTATCTCCTGTTGTGGATTGTTCGTCCAATCGTGCGCGATATTCTTAATCCGCCGCCGCCTTTACCTGGCATGGAGGGGGCCGAAGAAGCTGGGGCTGCACCGAAAGATGAAATTACCGGTGAACCACTGGATGAACGTGAAATCCAACGACGTCTATATGAGGCCAACCTTGAGGCTGCACGTCAAATCGTGAGAAATGATCCACGGATGGCGGCACAAATCATTAAAGAATGGGTGAGTGGCGATGAGTGATGCCGGTGTTCGTCGTAGTGCAGTATTACTGTTTAGTTTGGGGCAAACTGATGCCGTCGAGGTTTTTAAATACCTCGGTCCAAAAGAAGTGCAAAAAATCAGTACTGTGATGACTCAAATCTCTAACTTGAGCTTTGATGAAATCGATCTAGCAGTAAATCTGTTCCGTGAAGAAGCGCAAATGCGTGCTTCTGTCGGTGCATCTGACGAATATCTACGCAATGTGTTGACAGAAGCACTTGGTGAAGACAAGGCTGCCAACCTGCTTGATAAGATCATGCAGGGTAATGACCATGCGGGTATTGAGAGCCTGAAATGGATGGATCCATCGAATGCAGCAGATCTGATTCGTAATGAACACCCTCAGATTATTGCAACCATTCTTGTGCACTTAGAACCAGACCAGACCAGTGCAATCCTGCAGCATTTCACAGAGCGTTTGCGTAATGATGTTCTCTTGCGGATTGCCACCTTGGAAGGCGTACAACCACAAGCCCTGCGTGAATTGAATGAGGTGTTGACTCAGTTGTTGTCTGGCTCTGATCGCGTCAAGAAAAGCGCAATGGGTGGCGAACAGCTTACTGCTGAGATTCTTAACTTCTTGGGCAGTGGTGTTGAGACATCGGCCTTGGGTGCTATCCGCGAGTACGATCCGGAATTGGCTCAGCGAATCCAAGACAAGATGTTTGTGTTCGAAAACCTTATCGAATTGGACAACCGCTCGATTCAGGTCATCATGCGCGAGATTTCGTCCGAATCTCTTATCATTGCGCTTAAAGGTACCAGTCAGGAACTCAAAGAAAAAATCTTCAAGAATATGTCTCAGCGTGCTGCTGAAATGCTGAAGGATGACTTCGAAGCCAAAGGGCCAGTTAAAGTGTCTGAGGTTGAAGCAGAGCAGAAAGAGATTCTGAAAATTGTGCGCAAATTGGCCGATGAAGGCCAGATTGTGTTGACGAAGGCTGGAGAGGAAGGCGTTGTCGAGTAAGATTATTTCTGCCCAAGAAGGTGTCCAGTGGACGCCTTGGGCCTTGTCGCCTTTACATCAACTTGAAGAGGCTGTTGCCACCACATCGACTACGACCAATGAAGGTGTGCCTGATGCCACGACCTCAGAATACGCCTCGGGTTCTTCTACTGTAGAAGAGGATTCAGATCCGGTTGTTGTCGAAACCGTTGAGATCGAACCCGCTCGCATTTATCCCACTGCCGCAGAAATTGAAGCCATTCATCAAGAAGCCTTTCAAGCGGGTTTTGAGGCTGGTAAAACGGCAGGATTTGAAGCCGGCCATAAAGAAGGGTGGCAAGCTGGTCATACTCAGGCAAGCACGGAGTTCAATCAGGCTTATGAACAGTTTCTTGATATTCAACAGCGTTTGCAAGTTTCTGTGACCGATGTTGACCAGAGTATTGCGCCTGCATTGTTGCAGCTGGCCTTATCCTGTGCACAAAAGATCGTTGCTTCACACATTCAAATCAAACAAGATGCTGTGTTAGATGTTTTAAAACAAGCGCTTTCTACCTTACCTGACTCGATTCAACAGGCTAAGTTACGGCTCCATCCAGATGATATTGAAGTGATGAAACACTATCTGAGTGAAGAGCGCTTGTCTCAATCATGGCAATTGATTCCCGATCCTGCGTTAGATCGTGGTGGATGCCTACTCGATAGCCCTGTGCTGAGCATTGACTTATCCTTACAACAACGCTGGCAAGCGTTGTCTAATGCTTTGGGAACTGGCAATGTCAGCGCCAATTAAACCATGGCTGGATTATCTTTCTCTATGCCAACAGACGATTACACATTCTCCGTTATGGTTGATTAAAGGCCGACTTACACGGGTGACTGGTATGGTGATGGAGGCGGTTGGCGTCCGTTTGCCGGTAGGGAGTGCTTGTGTCGTTGAATTACCTGAAGGACGACATGTTGAGGCAGAAGTCGTAGGTTTTTCAGCAGATAATATGTATCTTATGCCAGTGTCGAATGTTCAAGGTTTGGTTCCAGGCACTGCTGTTGCGCCATTACGTCCCTATCATCCACCACGCTATGGCCAGCAAAATGTGGCAGTTTGCCCACAGGGGCCATATGGCCGACAAGTTCCGGTAGGACATAAGTTACTTGGGCGAATTCTCGACTCACTTGGCCGCCCCCTTGATGACGCCGGCCCGCTAGAGCCAGATGATTTCTATCCCTTGTACAGTCAACCCATTAACCCTCTTGATCGCACACCTGTACGAGATGTGTTGGATGTCGGCGTTCGTGCGATCAATGGTTTACTAACCGTGGGACGTGGCCAGCGTTTAGGCTTATTTGCCGGTTCTGGTGTGGGTAAATCGGTATTGCTTGGCATGATGGCGCGTTTTACCAAAGCTGATGTGGTCGTAGTGGGCTTGATCGGTGAGCGGGGGCGCGAGGTAAAAGACTTTATTGAAGAAATTCTTGGAGAAGAAGGGTTAGCACGTTCGGTTGTGGTGGCAGCACCAGCGGACATGCCACCGCTGATGCGACTGCATGGCGCCGCCTATGCGACAGCTTTGGCAGAGTATTTCCGTGACCAAGGCTTAGATGTCTTATTGTTGATGGATTCAGTCACTCGATATGCCATGGCACAACGTGAAATTGCCCTAGCGATTGGTGAACCACCCGTGACTAAAGGTTATCCCCCCTCTGTATTTGCGAAATTGCCACAACTGATCGAAAGAGCGGGTAATGGTAAAGCAGGGGGTGGTTCGATTACTGGCTTCTACACCGTGTTATCTGAAGGTGATGATCAGCAAGACCCTGTTGCTGATTCGGCCCGAGCTATCTTAGATGGTCACTTTGTCTTATCTAGGCAAATTGCTGAGTCGGGGGTTTATCCTGCAATTGATATTGAACAATCGATTAGTCGGGTGATGAATGACATTGTGTCTCGCGATCAGCTGCAAGCCGCCCGCTACTTTAAACAGCTTTACTCACGTTACTTGCGCAATCGTGATTTAATCAACGTTGGTGCCTATATGAGCGGCTCTGATCCAATGTTAGATAAGGCGATTCAGTTGCATCCGGTGATGCAAGAGTTTTTAATGCAAGAAATGCGGCAATCGCATGACTATCAGGAAAGTATTGGCAATCTGTTTCAACTGGTGAATGGAGCCAACTGATGCCACCTGTCAGCAAGTACCAACTTCTGATTCGTTTGGCACAAGAAAAACTTGATGCTGCAGCGAATCGTATGGGAATGGCACAACAGAGCTTGTCCACCGCGCAACGTAAGTTACAACAAGTTGAATCATTTTTAGCCGAGTACCGTAACCGTCGTATAGAACGGGGTGCGGTTGGGATTGGCGTGGCCCAGTGGTTGGATTACCAACGTTTCTTAGAGCGTTTGGAATCTGCGGTGGAAGTCCAACTACAAGAAGTGAAAACGTGTGAAGTGATATATGCAGAAACACGAGACCAATGGCAGACTGCCCGCCAACATCTCAAAGCAATGGAAACTTTACATACTGCAGAGCAACAACGGTTGTTGCAGCAACAAATGCGGCGTGAGCAAAAACAGACTGATGAATTGGCAACGCGTGCCTTTACTGTGCGTTCGCTTTCTCAGTAACCAATTTCGTGAAAAGAGCATGGTGCAAAAGTTGCTTTATCTTGTCACTTGTCTCTTTCTTCTCAGGAGCTGATTATGGCGATTACTGTCGTCAGCAGTGCACCGCCTGCTACTACTTCAAGCAGTCCTCTTTCTCCTCAACAGGAAAAAGCTTCGGATGTGTTTTCACAATTATTGGGTGAACGTCTGTCTGCAGATAAAGCAGCGGAAGCTTTAGTTTCCGACCCAAAATCTATTGATAGCAAAGTTTCATCAGCACTTGCTGCCAGTCCTCAAACATCAGAGATAACTGGCCTGAGCACAAAAGAGGGCACACAAAAAGAACAAGACTTATCAAAAGATTTGCAAGCTGCTATTACAAATCTGATGATGATCGGGGTGCCCTCTCATCCCGTTTTGACAAGAAATCAAAATAATACCCCGGCACAAAAAACACCAACATTAGATCAGGCAGCTCTGACGCCTCCTGATCAATCTCTAATGTCTGTGGCAACAGCTGTATCCTCTGATCCTGCTTTGGATGGGATGTACGAGAATCTCTTAGACGAAATCGATTTCGCTTCTGGTTTGTTCGGCAAGGAAGAAAAAAACCTATCTAAAGAAACGTTTGCAGCGCTAACAAACTCAGCAGAAGATCCTGTTGATTTGTTGATGTCGATGGAGCAGAAAACTGCTCCGACAAGCATTCCCTTTTCTCCGATCTCTTTAGATAAGCAACCGTCTACTGCATTAGCACCTGCTGCGACTGCTACTACATCGATAGATCCTTTGGCAGCCAAATTGTTTCTATCAACCGAGGTGGCTCAACCACAGAAAAATTTGCCGGTGGTTGACACTTCTTTGCCGGCATTTGCCGATGAAACTGCTTCTACCCCTGTTGCTCCGAATGTCGTGACGTCATTGCTGACGCCCCAAGAAAAACCTCACATGCAGTCATCAGAAGCAGCCAAGGTCTTACACGTTCACACCCCGATGTCTCCTGATCCAAAATGGGGTAAGGAATTAGGCCAAAATCTATTGATGATGGTCAATACCAAGATGGATGTGGCTCAGATGCAGGTGAATCCACCCAATTTAGGGCCTATCGAAGTTTCTCTCCGCTTGCATCAAGATCAAGCGAGCGTTCTATTTGTTGCAGCAACACCACAAGCTAAAGATACCTTAGAACAACACTTACCACGTTTAGCAGCGATGCTGGCAGATAATGGTATTCAATTGAATGGTGCTCAAGTGTCTTCTGGTGACTCTCAAGAGCGTCAAGCAGCCCAGATGGCTTTTATGCAACAAAATCAATCGTCTCGCCAAGATGAATCTGCACCAAAATTCTCTGTTCATGGTATGCCGACTGCTGCCCCTGTTTCTCCGCCTGTGACACCTGCTCCAGTGAAATCTGTTGATGGTGATGATCAACTGAGTGTTTACGCGTAATGTTCGGAACCCCTGCTTTTGGGGTAATATCCAGTGGCAGCCGATATTGAGGGCCTTTGTTGTGAACAAACGGCCCTCTCTCTAGAATGTCCTCTGCTATTTAGCAAAGGTACATTTTGTGTTGTGAAGAGTGGCCTTTTAAAATTCTGTTTCAAATTGCATGGGTAAAGTTATGTCAGAAGAAAAAGCACCTAGCGGTAACAAAAAAACAATGGTCATTCTGGTTGCAGGCTTATTAGTCGTCGTTTTAGCGCTGGCTGGCGCCGTTGCCTATCTCTTTTTAGGTAAAAAAGAAGAAGGTCATGGGGGAGCCGCTCCAAAAAAAGTCTCTGAATTGCCGGTCTTCGAAAAAATTGATACGTTTGTGGTGAATTTGGCCGGTAGCGGTGGCATGCTGCAAATTGAGTTTCAAGCAGAACTTGCCGACGGTGGCCATGCTCAAGTGCTTAAAGCCTATATGCCAAAAATTCGCAGTGCACTGATTATGTTGCTTTCATCAAAAACCAGTGAAGAACTGGCGACACCAGAAGGCAAAGCAAAATTAAAAAATCAGATTCGCCAAGTGATTAATGAGTCTGTGTCAGATTCTGGTCTTTCTGCACCAGTGACTGGCGTGGTTTTCACCTCTTTCATTGTTCAGAATCAGTAACGGGCGAATATGGCAGACGATATTCTCTCCCAGGAAGAAGTTGATGCCCTGCTGCGCGGGGTCACTGGGGATGACAATGATGACGAGGCGAGACTGGGGGGAACCCCAGTACGCAACTATGATATTGGTCGTCAAGAGCGCATTGTTCGTGGCCGGATGCCAACCTTGGAGATTATTAACGAGCGTTTTGCTCGTAACCTTCGGATTGGTCTATTTAACTTTATCCGCCGTAATGCAGAAATTTCTGTAGGTCCGGTTAAAGTACAAAAATATAGTGAATTTATTCGTAATCTTGTTGTACCTACTAACCTTAACCTGTGCCATGTCAAACCCCTGCGCGGGACTGCACTGCTAATTTTCGACCCCGATTTAGTCTTCTTGATTGTCGATAATTTGTTTGGTTCGGATGGTCGTTATCATGTGCGGGTTGAAGGCCGTGATTTTACGGCAACTGAACAACGAATTATTCGTCGTCTTTTAGATGTTGTCTTTTTGGAATATCAAAAAGCATGGCAGCCAGTATATGAAATAGAATTCAATTACATCCGTTCAGAAATGAACACACAGTTTGCTAACATCGCAACACCGACGGAAGTGGTCGTTTCGATGACATTCCGAATCGAACTGGGTGCCGGCGGTGGTGATTTCCACGTTTGTATGCCATATTCGATGGTCGAGCCCATTCGGGACTTATTATCGAGTACGATGGCTGCTGACCGTACCGAGGTGGACAACCGGTGGGTAAATCTGTTATCTCGCCAAGTACAAACAGCAGCGGTGGAATTAGTTGCTAACTTGGCTGAAACAGAAATTACGCTGCGTGACATTCTGACCTTAAAAGAAGGCGATATTATTCCACTAGAAATACCAGAAACGATTGTCGCTGATGTTTCGGGTATTCCCGTTTTACAGTGTAAATATGGTGTTGTGGGTGGGCAGTATGCGCTGAAGGTGGATCGGGTACTTGCTGGTGCACAAGAAATCAGTGATGTCAGCAGCCTAGGAAGCGATGCTATTTAAACTTGGATGGCGTGTCGGGTGACCTAAATAACAGTCACTGCCAAGGCCAATTTTTTGTGGGTAATTTAAAATGAGTGACGAACCAGTAAGTATGGATGATTGGGCAGCCGCAATGGCGGAACAACAGGAATCAACTGATTCCGATCACGAATCTGCTCCTGCAGAGCCTGCTCAATCTGGGCCCACTTTGGCCACAGGCCTGTTCCAAGAGCTTGCCCCTTCTGATCCGATAACCGCTGCAGGCGGTAATCTGGATATGATTCTCGATATTCCCGTTAATATGACGGTTGAACTGGGTAGAACAAAAATTGCCATCCGTAACTTGTTGCAATTGGCTCAAGGCTCAGTGGTTGAATTAGATGGTATGGCTGGTGAACCAATGGACGTGTTGGTCAATGGCTGTTTGATTGCTCAAGGTGAAGTGGTGGTGGTAAACGATAAATTTGGTATTCGTTTAACCGATATTATTACACCTGCTGAACGTTTACGTCGGTTACAGAAGTGATACAGACCGTTGTGTGTTGGTTTAACAGAGCGCTGTCCTTTGTGGCAGCGCTTCTGTTTACATCTTTCTCTTCTATTGTCCTAGCACAAGAGAGTGCACCTACCTCATCGTTGCTCACCTCTCCCATGTCACAGTTCGCCCAAGCGGCTTTTGGCCTATTATTTGTACTCGGCCTGATTTTCTTGATGGCATGGGCACTTAAAAAGCTTGGTGGTCAATCTGCATTTGGTCTGCCTGCCCATGCTAAGGTCGTGGGCCATGTCATGGTAGGACCGCGTGAGCGGGTTGTGATTGTTGAGATAGACCAATCTTGGTTGGTGCTAGGGGTGGCGCAGGGATCAGTGAATGTCCTGCACACTCTACCGCGTCCTGCCGACGCAGATACTATTGTTCCGGTTTCTTTTGCCGAGCGTTTCCGTACTGCGCTTACTCATATCAAAGGGCCTGCTTCTCATGCCCAAGATCAGAATCGTTCTTCCCATGAATAAAAAAGCATGGTTGTTCTGTTTACCCTTACTGTTTGGGTTAGCTGAATTCGTTTTTGCGACACCTTCATTTCCTCTGATGAATAGCACTCCCACTGCAGGCGGTGGGACAAACTATTCATTATCATTGCAAATGTTGGTGTTTATCACTGCATTAGGATTTATCCCTGCAGCGATATTGATGATGACTTCTTTTACTCGTATTGTCATTGTGCTTGCTTTACTGCGACAAGCCCTAGGGACAATGCAATCACCACCAAATCAGGTTTTATTGGGATTAGCATTGTTTCTAACTTTTTTTATCATGGCACCTGTGTTTGATGACGCCTATAAAAATGCTTGGCAGCCGTTTGCTGAAGATAAAATGACTATGGATCAGGCTTTTGAGCGAGGAAGTAAACCATTCAAAGAGTTTATGATGAGACAAACTCGAGAAAAAGATCTAGAGTTTTTTGTTGAAATTTCTCGTAGTCCAAAACCCAATGGACCAGAAGATATTAGTTTAAAAACCTTAGTACCTGCTTTCGTGATTAGTGAAATCAAAACTGCTTTTCAAATTGGTTTTCTTGTCTTTATTCCATTTTTAATTATTGACTTAGTTGTAGCAACAGTCTTGATGTCAATGGGTATGATGATGGTTTCGCCAATTATTATCTCACTCCCTTTTAAGCTAATGCTATTTGTGCTAGTGGATGGGTGGACTCTATTGATGGGGTCTTTGGTACAAAGCTTTTATGTTTCATAGGAAAAACCATGAGTCCAGAGCTGGCCATTAATCTAATTCAGAATGCGCTGTTTATCTTAATTATTGTTTCAGCACCATTGCTTGCTGTGGCGCTGGTCATCGGTCTTTTGGTCAGCGTGTTGCAAGCAGCAACCCAGATTAACGAAATGACCTTAACTTTTATTCCAAAGTTGTTGGCTATGTTCGTGGTGCTTATTTTAGCCGGTCCTTGGATGCTGCGGACAATGATGGAATTTACCGTGCGTTTAATTAGCGGTATTCCAAATATGATTGGTTAAATGAAAGCCAAAATATGGGTATGGTAGAAATCTCTGATACAGAGATTGCATTACTGTTATCAGGCTTTTTTTGGCCATTCTGCCGTATCGCCGGTTTTATTATGGTCGATCCGTTTTTTGGGACACGAACAATTCCCCGACAAGTTCGTGTTGCTACTGCCATTGCATTAACGATTATTATTGCACCGTTATTACCTGCGATGCCAGAAGCACCGGTTATTTCCGCTGAGGGGCTCGCTAATATTTTCTATCAAGTCATTATTGGTGCCGCAATGGGCATGGTGATGCGATTGGTAATTGCTGCGGTAGAAATGGCTGGCATGCTGATGAGCATGCAAATGGGTTTGGGTTTCGCCATGTTTTTTGATCCACAATTTGGTGCACAAGTCCCCGCGCTTTCTCGATTTTTATCCACTTTTGTCTTCTTACTTTTTTTGGCGATGGATGGCCATTTGGTTTTAATCTCTGCGCTGGTCGATAGTTTTCGCATATTGCCTGTTGGTTTAGAGTCGATTCCTAAAGCCAGTTTCAAAGTGTTAGCTGAATGGGGAGCTAACATATTTTCCCTAGGGTTTTTATTGTCTATTCCCGTTGTGGGGGCATTACTGATTACTAACTTGGCGATTGGTGTGATGACTCGTGCTGCACCACAGTTCAACATTTTTACCTTTGGTTTCCCCTTAACACTGACAATTGGCTTTATTGCTTTATATTTCTCTATACCAGCATTCGCTCATGTTATTGGTGAAATTTATGAGCAAAATATTCAGGCAATGTTGCAATTGCTCTCAACAATAAAAACGCCTTAACAACTTCGTTAAGGCGTTATCAACACAGTTTTTTTAGAATAAGCTGTTGTGCTCGGGGGCTTTGCATTCGTGAGTTTGTAATATTTGCCCTTGCTGGTCAACAGATTCTAAACGCACATCAAACCCCCATAATCTGCAAACATGCTTTAATACTTCGTCGGTGGTTTTTCCCAATGGCCGTCTTTGATGCATAAAATGGCGTAAAGTTAAACTACGGTCCCCGCGTAGATTAACCGACCATACCTGAATATTAGGCTCTCTCGAACCTAAATTATATTGTTCAGATAGCGTACGACGAATCTCAGCATACCCTGTTTCATCGTGAATAGCAGGGATGAGAAGTTTATCGTCTTTATCATCATCTCTCACGGCAAATAATCTAAAATCACGAATGACCTTTGGTGAAAGGTATTGTGAGATAAAACTCTCGTCTTTGAAATTACGCATGGCAAATTCAATACTCTCACGCCAATCTTGGCCAACTAAATCGGGAAACCATGCCCTATCTTCATCTGTTGGCTCACGACAAATCCGACAAATATCTTGATATATAGCAAATCCAAGCGCATAGGGATTGATACCTGAATACCAGTGACTATGTACCGGTGGTTGTAGTACAACATTGGTGTGTGATTGCAGAAATTCCATCATAAAACCATCCGTCACCAACTGTTTTTCGTAGAGTCGGTTTAGAATGGTGTGGTGCCAAAAGGTTGCCCACCCTTCATTCATGACCTGGGTTTGGCGTTGTGGATAAAAATACTGGGCGATTTTTCGCACAATTCGAATGACTTCGCGTTGCCAAGGTTCTAATAAGGGCGCTGATTTTTCAATGAAATAAAGGATATTTTCCTGTGGTTCTGTAGGAAAACGAGCTGGAGCATTGATCTCGGTATCTGTATTTCGTCGCGGAATGGTGCGCCACAAATCGTTTACCTGCAGCTGTAAATAATGCTCACGCTCACTTTGGCGGATTTTTTCTTTTGCTAATGACAATTTTTGTGGCCGCTTGTAGCGATCGACACCATAATTCATCAAGGCATGGCATGAATCTAATAGATCCTCAACTGCATCAATGCCATACATTCGCTCGCAATCAGCAAGGTAGTTTTTTGCGAAAACTAAATAATCAATGATTGCTTCTGCGTCTGTCCAAGTTCTGAATAAATAATTGCCTTTAAAAAAACTGTTATGGCCATAAGCCGCATGTGCTGTGACTAATGCTTGCATCATCATGGAATTTTCTTCCATCAGATAAGCGATACAAGGATTAGAGTTGATCACTATTTCATAGGCCAAACCCATTTGCCCACGTTTATAACTTTTTTCTGTTGCAACAAATTGTTTGCCAAATGACCAATGATGGTAGTTAACTGGCATTCCAACAGAAGAGTAGGCATCCATCATCTGTTCTGCTGTGATAATTTCGAGTTGTACTGGATAAATATCAAGATGATATTCACCACAGGCAATTTTCATAATTTCTCGGTCGTATTTTTCAATCAGATCAAAAGACCATTCTGACGAAGTTGAAATAGGGGTCGGTTTCATGGCCAGAAGTCCTTATCTTTTTCCGATACTGTTAGCTATGTAACAGTATGAGGTTGTTTTTTAAACAATTCACGGAAAACGGGATAAATATCTGCAGCAGTTTTTATTTTTTGCATCGCAAAGTGTTTAATCTGCTCAGCAACTTTTTGATATTCATGCCATAAGTTTTGTGGTTCTCCCTGTGTGATTTCAATATAAGCATAATACTGCACACAAGGTAAAATTTTCTCTAATAAAATAGAGCTACATTGACTAGAATCGCTGTCCCAGTTATCCCCATCCGAGGCTTGAGCAACATAAATATTCCAATCTTCAGTTGGATAGCGTTTTTGAATGATTTCTGAACATAATGTTAAGGCAGAAGACACCACTGTCCCACCTGATTCACGGGAGTGGAAGAAATCATGCTCAGAGACTTCTGTTGCACTGGTATGGTGTCGGATGAACACCAGCTCTATTTTTTCATATTGTTTTTCTAGGAAAAGATAAAGCAAAATAAAAAATCGTTTGGCAATATCTTTTTTATTTTCATCCATTGAGCCAGAGACATCCATGATACAAAACATCACTGCTTGACTGGTTGGAAAAGGCCGCTTAATACGGTTGTTATACCTTAAATCAAAAGGATCAATAAATGGGATGGTATACAGCCGGCTGCGTAAGTGACGGATTTTTTCTCGCAGATCTTTTACTCTGAAAGACTGTTCGTCAGCCAGTTCAAGTAGTTCATCTAATTCTTCTTCGGCTTGTGTCAGTTCCGATAAAATAGGTGCTGATAGTGCAATACGCCGAGAAAGTGCCCCTCGCAATGAGCGAACAATATTGATATTGGTCGGCGTACCATCGTTAATAAAACCTGCCCGCACACTTTTCATTTCGTGCGTACCAAGCAACTGTGTTTTCACTAAGTTAGGTAAAGCAAGATCTTCAAAAAAGACTTTCATGAATTCTTCGCGGCTAAGTTCAAAGACAAAATCATCTTCTCCTTCGCCTTGATTGCTCGCCTTGCCGCCCCCACCACCGCCTCCTCCGCCTTGTGGTCGTGCAATACGATCACCCCGAATAAAATCTTGGTTGCCAGGGTGAATCATCTCTTTAATCCCTCCTGATCCGTGTTGAAACACCGGTTCAGAAATATCTTTTGATGGAATAGAGATTTTCTCACCCGTTTGAATATCAGTGATGGCGCGTCCTTTTATCGCCTTTGCAACCGATTGTTTAATTTGTGCTTTAAAACGACGCAAAAAACGCTCACGGTTGACGGCTGACTTATTTTTTCCGTTTAAACGGCGGTCTATTAAATGGGCCATGGTCAACTCCAGATAAAATGAGGCAATGAGGACGCGCCAAAACTGCTTTAAGAAGATTTACGTACGCGGAGGTACCATTCACATAATAGCCGGACCTGTTTTGGTGTATAACCCTTGGTTACCATGCGATTGACAAAATCTTCGTGTTTTTTCACATCTTCTACGCTTGCCTTGCTATTAAAGCTAATCACAGGTAGCAGTTCTTCTGTATTCGAGAACATTTTCTTCTCGATAACCTGCCGTAATTTTTCGTAACTTGTCCAATGTGGATTTTGTCCAGCGTTGTTTGCGCGTGCTCGCAAAACAAAGTTAACGATCTCATTACGGAAGTCTTTTGGATTAGAAATCCCTGCTGGTTTTTCAATTTTCTCTAATTCGCTATTGAGCGAATTACGGTCGAAAATCTCTCCTGTGTCTGGGTCGCGATACTCTTGGTCTTGAATCCAGTAATCAGCAAAGGTGACATAGCGATCAAAGATATTTTGACCATACTCAGAGTAACTTTCTAGATACGCCTTTTGAATTTCTTTGCCAATAAATTCCACATATTTTGGCGCTAAGTATTCTTTCAAAAAGGTTAAATACTTTTGCTCTACTTCTTGTGGAAATTGCTCACGTTCAATTTGTTGTTCTAGCACATACAACAAATGAACAGGATTCGCTGCCACCTCGGCGTGATCGAAGTTAAAAACACGCGACAAAATTTTGTAAGCGAAACGAGTGGATAAGCCAGTCATCCCCTCATCAACCCCAGCAAAATCCCGATATTCCTGAATCGACTTTGCTTTTGGGTCGGTATCTTTTAGGTTGTCTCCATCGTACACCAGCATTTTGCTAAATAAGTTTGAATTCTCCGGTTCTTTTAGCCGTGACAGAATGGCAAATTGCGCCATCATTTTTAAGGTGCCGGGGGCGCATGGAGCTTGGGTAAGTGAGGAGTGCCGAATCAGTTTTTCGTAAATCTTGATTTCATCACTGACGCGTAGGCAATAAGGCACTTTGACAATATAAATACGATCCAAAAAGGCTTCGTTATTTTTATTGTTACGGAATTGCTTCCATTCCGATTCATTCGAGTGTGCCAGAACAATCCCATCAAATGGAATCGCCCCAAATCCTTCAGTCCCTTTGAAATTGCCTTCTTGTGTGGCTGTTAGTAGGGGGTGTAACACCTTAATCGGTGCTTTGAACATTTCAACAAATTCAAGCAAACCTTGGTTGGCCAAGCACAGTCCACCCGAATAGCTATAAGCATCGGGGTCGTCTTGTGCATATTTTTCCAACTTACGGATATCGACTTTACCAACTAAAGACGAGATATCTTGGTTGTTTTCGTCCCCAGGTTCTGTTTTTGCAACGGCCAATTGTTTTAAAACCGATGGGTAGCGTTTCACCACACGGAATTGATTGATGTCACCATTGAATTCGTGTAGTCGTTTGACTGCCCAAGGGCTGGGAATGGTGCGCAGGTAGCGGCGGGGAATACCATATTCCTCCTCCAATAAGGCACCGTCTTCTTGATCGCTAAATAAACCCAGTGGAGATTCATTGACTGGGCTACCTTTCAGACAATAGAACGGAACATGTTGGACTAACTCTTTTAGCTTTTCAGCAATTGAGGATTTACCACCACCGACTGGCCCGAGCAGATAAAGAATTTGTTTTTTCTCTTCTAAGCCTTGGGCTGCGTGCCGGAAATAGGCCACGACTTGTTCGATGGCTTCTTCCATGCCATAGAATTCGCGAAAAGCGGGATAGAGTTTGATGATTTTGTTGGCAAAGATGCGTGACAGGCGTGGGTCATTGCGTGTGTCGAGCAGCTCTGGTTGCCCAATGGCAGTCAACATCCGTTCTGCTGCAGTGGCGTACGCGCTGGGATCGTTTTTGCAAATCTCCAGATACTCCTGCAAGGAGAACTCTTCTTCACGCGACTTATCGTATCGGGCAGAGAAACGACTAAAGATATCGGCATTCATCATGGTGCTCCTTCGTAAGGCCAATGGGCGGTGTGATGTCAACGGGCCGCACTTTTGGTATAGCACAATAAATTTCGCCGACAGGCTAAAAAATGAATAAATTGTATGCTTTTAGATTTTTAGGGGCAAAAAACAGCAAGAGGCAGGAAAGATTGAGAGGAAACAGACCAGCTAATACTCAGTAATACGGTAATACTTCGACGATACTGACACCAATTTCATACAGATCGCCCCGTTCGAGTCGTTCGCACCGTTTGACTTCAACTCGTGCTCGTAGCGGTTCTGCTGCACGGCCACCGATGGATGGTGGCATCACAATCACTTCGAGTTGTTCTTCAAAACGAGGGACATACGTGCAAAACAACGCCATCCCTCCGGCACTGACATTAAAGCAGCGTGCTTCAAAAGTCTCTTGAGTCAACAACACACGCACTTGTGCTGGACAATGGGCAGGAACGCGAAGTTCCCCTCGGCGATCGCGATGGCGTTCAAAGGCGCTCACGTGCTAATGCTCCAGATAAAAAGGCATTTAACCAAAATAGGCCTGTGATGGTTTTGCTATCACTGATTGTGGCTTGTAGGGCGAGTTGTTGCAGTGTCTCGATGGGGTAACGTTTGACGTTCACAAACTCTCCCTCATCCAAATTTTGTCCGACCCACGTTAAGTCTTCTGCGACGAAATAAACGATTCGCTCATTGGAATAACCAATGCAGGGATGTGCTTCACCGAGGGCATACCACCTAGCGGCTTGATAGCCCGTTTCTTCTTGTAACTCTCGTTGTGCCGTGGCGAGTGGCGTTTCTCCCGCGTCGATCTTTCCGGCAGGGACTTCGAGAAAAGTACGGCGTAGGGGATAACGAAACTGCTCGACCAGCAAGACCGTATCTGGCTCAGGTAAGGCAAACACTGCCACGGCACCGGGATGTTCAAGGTATTCGCGTTCAGCATGTTGACCATTGGGAAGCACGACCGTATCGCGTTTAAGGGTCAAAAAATGTCCTTGGGCAAGGATGGATGAAGTCAGCGTTTGTTCAGCGAGCTGCACGTTGCACCTTTCGACGATGCCATAAATACACGATAAACCCCCGCCACGCGATGATGACTAATAGATAACCGACAACGGCGAATGACAAACCCAAGGCCGGCAAGCCTACCAATAAAGCAGGGCCTAAAGAAACCGCCCAATCTACCATTTGTGCCAGCCAACTGCCAAATGTGGCGAGTGAAAAATCGGGTGCCATGCTGATATTGGCTTGTGTATCAGTGCCTAATAGCCATGCGCCATAGCGATAGGCTAATAGATATAATGGCACGATAGTCAGTGGGTTGGTGTAGAGCGTCACAAATAAAGTAAGCGGTAAATTTGCTCGCAATAACAAGGCCATAACCCCGCCGGTTAACATCTGTGTTGGCCCCGGCATCAGACCCGCGAACAAGCCAATCGCCACTGCCCGCGCCATATTGCGGCGGTGTAACGTCCAAAGATAATGGCCTGCTAACCAAGGCTGCATCCAGCGTAAATAGCGATTTTGTGAAATATGTTCTGAACTAGGAAGATTGGCTTTTAACCATTTGCGGGACATGAACTGTTTTCCTCTTGGCGCGTCGTAGCTCTGAAGTGGTGCCGTGACGCAGATTTTTCGATGTTGTTCAAGCCACTTTTTCGTTGCGTTGTTGCCATGCAACAAACAACCGTTCCAAACAATCGTTTGAAAAATCGTTGCGTTCTACAAAAAAGGGCGATACGCTTCACCCCGTTGCTTAACTGCTAACAGGACGACACAGTCCTGACCCACGGATCGGAGAAACATCATGCCTGCTTACAAAGCCCCCCTGCGCGATTTCGACTTTGTCCTCAACGAGTTGATTGAAGTCCAAAATATCATTCCAACCTTGCCTGGCTATGAAGAAGCCACTGCCGATGTATTTGCCTCTTATCTCGAGGCTGGCGCCAAGTTTTGTGAAAATGAATTAGCACCCATCAACCGCGCTGCCGACGAAGCCGGTTGTGTGTACGACCCTGCTACCAAATCGGTGACTACGCCTGCTGGTTTTAAAGAGGCCTATCAACAATTCTGCGAATTGGGCTTTACTGGCTTGGATTGTGATCCCGAATACGGCGGTCAAGGCATGCCAAAAACTCTCGGTTTCCCGATCATGGAAATGCAATGTTCTGCCAACGTTGCATGGTCGATGTACCCCGGTTTGAGTCATGGTGCCTACTCGGCTATCCATGCCCACGGTACCCCTGAACAAAAAGCCACTTATTTGCCTAAATTGGTTTCCGGTGAATGGACCGGCACCATGTGTTTGACCGAACCCCACTGCGGTACTGACTTGGGTTTATTAAAAACCCGCGCTGAACCTGCTGCAGATGGTAGCTATCTCATTACAGGGACCAAAATTTTTATCTCGGCAGGTGAACACGACTTATCCGACAATATCATTCACTTAGTATTGGCACGCTTGCCTGATTCCCCGAAAGATGTGAAGGGCATTTCGCTGTTTATTGTGCCGAAGTTTTTGATTAACGAAGATGGTTCGTTAGGTGAACGTAATCCGGTGAGCTGTGGTGCACTGGAACATAAAATGGGCATTAAAGCCAACGCCACTGCGGTGATTAACTTGGATGGTGCTAAAGGCTATCTGATTGGTGAAGTGAACAAAGGTTTGGCATGTATGTTCACCATGATGAACGCCGCACGTTTAGGGTGTGGTATGCAGGGCTTAGGTTTGGGTGAAGCTGCTTTCCAAGGTGCCTTGGCATACGCTAAAGAGCGTTTGCAAATGCGTGCTTTGAATGGGCCAAAAGCACCAGAAAAAGCTGCTGATCCAATCATCGTTCATCCTGATGTCCGCCGTATGTTGTTGACGCAAAAAGCATATACCGAAGCCGGCCGTGCCTTTACCGCCTTCTTGGCCTTGCAGTTGGACATTGAAGAAAAATCTCCCGATGCCGAAGCTCGCCAAGAGGCCGCAGATTTAGTGGCCTTGCTGACGCCAGTGGCAAAGGCTTTTATGACCGATAACGGTTATCTGGCAACCAATTTAGGGATGCAAGTGTTTGGTGGTCATGGTTTTATCCGCGAATGGGGGATGGAACAGTTGGTGCGTGATTGCCGTATCTCGCAAATTTATGAAGGTACCAACGGGATTCAAGCGATTGATTTGTTAGGCCGTAAGGTGTTGATGGATCAAGGGCAGAAATTGCGTAAATTTACTAAGCGCATCCACAAATTCTGCGAAGCAAACAGTGCCGACAGCCGCTTAACCCCATTCCTTGAGCCATTAAATGGTTTGAACAAGCAAATGGCTGAAATCACCATGCAAATTGGCATGGGGGCGATGATGAATAAAGATGAAGCTGGCGCGGCAGCCACAGATTATCTGCGTTTGGTGGGCCATCTGACGTATGGTTATTTCTGGGCATGGATGGCGAAAGTGGCGCTTGAGAAATTAGACGCTGGCAGCGCTGAGACTGGCTTCTATGAGGCGAAAGTGAAAACAGCACAATTCTATTTCAGCAAGTTGTTCCCTGAAATTCATAGCTTGATTGTGACCTTGAAAGCAGGTGCTAAGCCGTTGATGGACTTAGAAGAAGATCACTTTGCTTTCTAAGGTGTGATCTCTGTAGTGCAGTCAAATTGGGTGTGGCTCTACTTGAACAGCCTCTAGCGATAGAGGCTGTTTTTTTATGGGTGCGCTCAATAGGGCGCACCCATAAAAAAACCCGCACATTGTGCGGGTGAAGAGAGAGAAGCAGAAATCACTTACCTAACAACCGATTGACCAAGTCAATATATGCTTGCATCGCGCTATCTGAAGATTGGCCTTTTAACTTTTCCCAAGCATCGTATTTACTGCGATTGATGAAATCCATCATCCCTGGGCGTTCGCCACTGACATCACCGCTGCTGGCTTGTTTAAACAAGGCATACAGTTGTAACAGGGTTTGTGGGTCTGGCTTTTCTGCCAGTGTTTTCACATCGGCTTGAGCTTGGGCAAACAAAGAGGCCAAATCAGACATCGTATCTTTCCCTTGGTGGAAATCAGGAGATGGACTGATTGTGCCAGCCGTTATGGATGCTGTCAAACAGTCGTTTGATTATTTTTTCTGGCTCAACAATTTTTCAATATCTTCCGCCGGAATTGCGCCAGCAACCAACTTACCGCTTTCAAAAATCAACGCCGGTGTGCCCTGAATGCCCAATTTCTGGCCTAAGGCTTGAATCTCGGCCAGTGGTGTTTTGCAATCGCTGCTGCCACTGGTGGCTTGGTTATTGCGCATGGTTTGTGCCCACGCCTGTAGCTTATCTTTTGAACACCAAATTTGTGCCGATTTACGCATTGCATCCGGGTGTAATTGCTCTAATGGATAGAGAAAGGTGTAAATCGTGACATTATCGAGCTTGGCGAGGCCTTCTTTTTCTAACTTCTTGCAAAACGGGCAATCTGGATCAGAAAACACCGCGATTTTCCGCTGACCGTTACCACGTTTATCTTGAATGGCATGCTGGAGAGGTAAGGTTTTCCAATCAACACGGGACAGTTCTGCCACCCGTTCCTCGGTGAGGCTCACTCGACCTTCAATATCGATTAACTCACCAACAAACATGTGCGCAACTTTGGCATCGGTATAGACCACCTGCCGTCCAGCTAACACCACTTCATACACCCCACTGACTGGGCTGGCTTGCACCTGCACCACTTCACGTTGTGGAAACTTTTGGCTAAACAATTTTTTGACCGTTTGGCTTTCATCGGCCGCTTGCGCTTGGCAGGCGAGCAGGGTTGCGCTCAGGGTCAGTAACGTAGTGGTGCGCAAAAAGTGGCGGGGAATAGCAAACAAAATACACTCCTTAAAAGCCGATGGCGTAACGTGCCAACTGGCGTTTGACTGGGCCGATATGGTTGGTGAGGTTGAGTCCGGTGTTGCGTACCCAACGCGATAACGGTAGTTGGGTATGGAACAACTGATGCAGTGCATCACATCCAAGTTGCATTGCCAGCACGGCTTCACGGCGGGCACGTTCATAGCGCCGCAATAACAGCCATTCACCTACATCGCTGCCCTTGGCATTGCCCAATAAGCGTTCTAATTCGCGAGCATCACCAAACCCTAGGTTGACGCCTTGTCCGGCGAGCGGATGCACCGTGTGGGCGGCATCGCCAGCGAGTACTACCCGTTGGCTAATCATGTGTTCGGGTTGAATTAACCGCAGAGGGAAGGCTTGTGCGGGGGTGAGGGTGGTGAAATGCCCGAGGGCATGTTGGCCTGCGGCGGCAACTTTTTCGGCTAATGCTTCGGGGGATAATGACAGCAAGCTGTCGGGGTTGGCATGTGACCAAACTATCGAAATGCGTTGTTGTGGCAATGGCAACCACGCCAAAATGCTGTCACCGACAAACCATTGACGGGCAATATCACCATGTAAGTATTGACAATGGAAATTTGCCACGACGCCGGATTGACCATAGGGTTTGATTTTGGCCTTGATGCCAATTTGTTCACGAACCCATGAATTGGCACCATCACATCCAACCAGCAAAGCTGCTTCTAGCTGGCTACCGTCCTGCAGGGTAAGCAACACGCGATCTGGTTCGCGGACAAAGGCACTGACTTGAGCAGGGGTGTAAAGCGAAACCTCAGATACCAACAACTGCTGCCAAATACTGTGCAACAACCAACGGTTTTCGACAATCGATGCCAACCGTTTTTGTTTAGCGTCGTGGGCATCGAACATAATTTCGCCACCGTGATCGCCTTTTACCTGCATGGCGTGCACATTCCCCACTCGGTGTTCCTGTGGCCAAGCCCCTATTTGTTCTAACCATTGGCGATTGGCTGGGCTGATAGCGTAAATCCGCGCATCCCATTCGGTGTCATCATCGAGTGTAATCTGGCGTTCGCTTGGAGGATGCGGCTCAATCACGGCGACGTGTAATCCTTTGCGCGATAACGCTAACGCCAAGCTTGCACCGACCAACCCGCCACCCAGAATTACTACATCATAATGGGCTGTATTCATCGCTCAATACTCCAAGCCAAAGACTAATTTATGTGTAAATCGCTGTCGTAGTGGAGTCAGCATGTCCAAAGCAGAAAGCGCAATGCCACGCCCTAGACGGCTGATAGGATCGTGATGATCGAACAGACCGATTAGACTGTGAGTAAACGCAGTAATCGTTAGGCGGTCACGTTGACGTTGGCGTTGGTAGCGATGCAGCAATGCCGGTGCACCAATATCGCGAGCATGTGCCAATAAAGGTAATAAAGTATCTGCATCACGCAAGCCGAGGTTCAAGCCTTGTGCTGCCACTGGGTGTAAGGTTTGTGCTGCATTTCCCACTAACACCACTCGTCCGGCATGCAGTTTGTTCGCTAATTTTAAGCGCAGAGGAATGGCCTGCGGTGGGCTGACACAGGCAGCAAAACGCAGCTTATGACCACAAATTTGATGCAGCGCATCAAGAAACTCAGCTGGGGTGCTGTTAAGCAAGGCTTCCGCAGCGGCATGGCGGCGTGTCCACACTAACATCATCTCCGACCCCACCGGCAACAAGGCAAAAGGCCCACCTTCGGCAAAGCGTTCATAGGCAATGTGTTGGTGTTGATAACCCTCAGCGAGGGCTAAACGGCACAATAGGGCCGATTGTTCATAGTCATGAACATGATGATGCAAACTGGGAAGTTGCTGTAAGACGCTGCCGCCCTCGGCTGCGATCAATAATTTACTGGTCAACAGTTGTTGACCCTGTTCAGGGTGACGAATGGTTAAGCTGGCATACGCAGCAAGATTACCGATTTTTTCCCCACGCCACCCTTGAAACAAATGGATGGGCGCTTGGTTAAGTGCGTGTCCCACCGCTTGGTCGAGATCGTGATAGGCCATGGTATAGCCCAAGTCAGTCACACCAATATCGGCCCCACTGAGTAAAGTGCGGCCAAAGGCACCGGCTTGGCTGACATGGACTTGTTGAATCGCAGTCAGTTGCTTGACTGGAAGGGTGACACCGGCTTGTTGTAGTAAATCGACACTCAAACGTGAAAGCGCTAGAATCCGAGGATCTTGTGTCGTGCTGTCGGTTTTGACACGGCTGGCGCGAGCTTCAACAACGGCGACCCGCCGGCCTTGTTTTGCCAGTTGTAGGGCAATGACCGTCCCCACGGGGCCGGCGCCGACAATGATGGCATCAAAATCATGGCTGGTATTTTGCATGATGGGTTATCCCTTCGTGGTTGCCATCAATGTCTCAATCACCACCGGATCAGTCGGGACTTCCGCAGTCAATACTTCATGTCCCTGTTCGGTGATTAACACATCGTCTTCAATACGGATGCCGATATTGGCGAATTCAGTCGGTACACCGTCACCAGCGCGAATATATAAGCCGGGTTCGATGGTGGTTACCATCCCTGCTTGTAGCGGACGCCACACACCTTGTTGCTTATAGGCCCCGACATCATGGACATCTAGGCCCAGCCAATGGCCAATGCGGTGCATGTAAAACCGTTTATAACTTTCGTTTTCGATATTGCCGTCAACGCTGCCTTGTAATAAGCCTAAATCGATCAAGCCTTGTACCAAAATGGTGAGAGCCGCATTGGCTGGGGTGTCCCAACTTGCACCGACCTGACAGGCGGCAATCGCTGCTTGTTGGCTAGCCAACACAATATCGTACACCGCCCGTTGAGCTGGGGTGAACCGGCCATTGATCGGGAATGTTCGCGTAATATCACCAGCGTAACCGTGGTATTCACACCCCGCATCAATTAACAACAACTCACCATCGCGCAAGCGGTCACGGTTGCTGACATAGTGCAAAACGCAGGCATTTTTACCGCTGGCAACGATGGATTCATACGCTGGTGCACGTGCACCACTGGCAACAAAATGATGCAGTAACACTGCTTCGATTTCATATTCGTAGCGACCGGGGCGACTGGCTTGCATCGCAAGGCGGTGGGCTTGGGCTGAAATACGAGCGGCTTGGCGCAGTAAGGTGCGTTCGTGCTCATCCTTAAACAAACGCATTTCTGCCAATAAAGGCTGTAAGTCATGCAGCTGCGATGGGGCTTGAATGCCTAAACGTGCTTTGCTACGGACTTGGTCTAACCAATCTAACACTTGCCGGTCAAAACTGGCACATTGACCTAATGGGTAGTAAATCGCTGGTCGGTCTGCCAGATAGGTGGGCATCTGGTTGGCTAATTCTTCAATGGGGTGTGCTTCGTCAAAGGCAAATTCTTCCGCCGCTGCCGCAGGGCCATAGCGGAAACCATCCCAAATTTCACGTTCTTCGTGTTTGCTGCGACAAAACAAAATGCTTTTACCGGTACGGCCATCCAGTACCACCACCGCCTCGGGTTCGGTAAAACCGGTGAGATAGTAAAAATTGCTATCAAAGCGATAGGGGTAGTGGGCATCGGCATTGCGCTGGCGCTCTGGCGCTGTGGCCAACACCACCACACCATCGCCCACCTGCTGCAAGAGATGTTGTCGGCGATGAAGATAAACCGAGGCAGGATGGGCGATAGACATGGTATTTCTTTCTTGTTTAATTCAATCGACAATTAGGCTTGGTCAAACACGGCAGAGGTATAAACCTCTTGCACATCATCCAGACTTTCTAACGCATCTAAAAGTTTCTGCATTTTGACAGCATCATCACCTTCTAACACTGTGTCATTCTGTGCCCGCATGGTAACTTCGCCCATTTCAGCTTTAAAGCCAGCCTTTTCTAACGTCTCACGGATATTGACAAAGTCATACGGTGGCGTGATAACCTCTAACGAACCATCTTCATGGTTAATTACATCATCGGCACCGGCTTCTAACGCGGCTTCCATCAGCGCGTCTTCGTTGATGCCGGGGGCAAAGATAAGGTAACCACAATGGGTAAACTGGAAGGCGACACAGCCATCGGTGCCAAGATTGCCACCATGTTTGCTAAACGCATGGCGCACATCGGC
This sequence comes from Aquaspirillum soli, assembly GCF_054781915.1. NCBI lineage: Bacteria > Pseudomonadati > Pseudomonadota > Betaproteobacteria > Neisseriales > Aquaspirillaceae > Aquaspirillum > Aquaspirillum soli. The sequence goes on from NZ_BAAGTM010000001.1 coordinate 334,761, forward strand.
TACGGTACGGGTTTTGTTGTCGGTCAGACAATCCACCATCACCGCTGCGCCACCAATGCCATAGCCTTCGTAGCGCATTTCTTCGTAGTTCACCCCTTCTAAATTGCCGGTACCACGATCAATTGCCCGTTGGATATTGTCCTTTGGCATATTGGCGTCGAGTGCTTTATCGACAGCCAAACGCAAGCGGGGATTGATGGCTGCATCACCCCCGCCCATTTTGGCGGCAACGGTAATCTCTTTAATCAAACGGGTGAAAATTTGTCCGCGTTTTGCATCCTGACGGCCTTTGCGGTGTTGGATATTGGCCCACTTAGAATGACCTGCCATGTTGTCCTCAAATGATTAGGAATACGATACGGCAGCCATTTTAGCACAGCGCCTTTTTTAGGCTGAAAGCGTCTGTGTGGGCACGATAATCGGCCGGTGCGGTGGTTGGGGATGAGGCAGTAACACCACCTCTTGTTGCCAAATAGCATGAATTTGCGAGGCGGTTAAACAACGCTGTGGTGGACCATAGGCGACTAAGCGGCCATTTTGTAATACCCCTACCGCATCCGCATAACGCATGGCTTGATTGAGATCGTGTAACACCATCACCACCCCAATTTGTTCTTGTTGGGCGAGCTGCTGACAATACTGTAACAACTGTTCTTGTGCGGCCAAATCGAGGGCGGCGCAGGGTTCATCTAACAACAAATAACGCGGTGTTGCATCCGAACAGCGCAGCTGTAACACCGCATGAGCGAATGCAACCTTAGCGCGTTCCCCTCCTGACAGATGTTGATGTGGACGTTGTCGGTGAGGGTATAAGTCTAATTCGGTTAATACACGTTCGATTTGTTGTGGTGTGGGTGGGCGGTGTTTGGCAAAAGTGGCTGTTTCCAATACTTCTGTCACTGTTAAACCAAGAATGGGGGTGGCGTCTTGCAACATCAGCGCGCGGTGTTGTGCCAGTGTTGCAGGGGAATAGGCGTTGAGGGGGCGTTGACGCAACGTCACACGGCCACGCGAGGGCGTCAACACCCCAGCAAGCAGGTGTAATAAACTCGATTTACCCGCCCCATTGCGCCCCAAAATGGCGGTCACTTGGCCAGTGTGCCATTCCCCGTCAATATCATGTAAACGTTGATCGAGACTCAAAGCATGGCAACTTAACATGGTCGTTGTTGTTGGCGTAGCAAGTAAAGAAAGAATGGCGCACCTGCGAGGCTGGTCATCGCGCCAACGGGCAAATCCAACGGAGGTGCACAGTATTGCGCCACTGTGTCAGCGGCTAAGGCAAGGCTTCCACCCGCGAGGGCAGCCAGCGGAATCAACTGGCGGTGATGTCCGATTCCACAGCGGCGGAGGATATGGGGCACCATCAGGCCGATAAAACCTACCATCCCTGTCATTGCAACCGCCCCTCCCACACCGCAAGCCACCACCAAATTAAGGGACTGTTGTTCTCGTTTAACATCCAAGCCGAGGGCGTAGGCTTGTGCCGAGCCCAATAGCAATACATTCAGCGCCGTAGCGCGGCGTAAAAAATACCCACACACCGCGACACTGATACCCCATAGCATGATGGCTTGGGGGAGTGAGGTATAGGCAAAACTGCCTAACAACCAGAATTGGATACTGCGTAACACCGGATCGGAAACCAGACTAAACAACACCGCTAAAATTGCACCGCTTAGGGCATTGATAGCGACACCGGCTAAGAGAAGAGACTGCGGTTGCTGTTGTTGGTTGAGAAACTGAGCCAACACATTGGCACCGAGCGCACCAGCAAAAGCAGCGATGGCAACCACGGCCGCTGGACTATGTAGGGCAATTGCAAAGGCCGCACCTAAACCCGCCCCACCTGCAACTCCCACCAACCCCGGGTCGGCCAGTGGGTTACGAAATTGGGCTTGCATGGCTGTGCCACACACCGCCAAGATCGCCCCGACACTGATCGCAGTCAGCAAACGTGGTAAACGTAGCTGCCACACAATGTCGGTGATGGCTTGCTGTGGCAGTGCGTCGGTATGGATAAGCAAGAGGTAGGCGCTGTTGATGCTCAATAACAACAATAAGCCGATGGCAAAACGCCTACCGCGTGATAAAGCCAACAATCAGCGCAAACCCAACACATCCTGCATATCAAATAAACCGTGGGGTTTATCTGCCAACCATTGCGCGGCACGGACAGCACCACTGGCAAAAGTCATGCGGCTAGAGGCTTTATGAGTGATTTCCACGCGCTCGCCAACAGTGGCAAACAACGCGGTGTGGTCGCCGACCACATCACCAGCGCGCACAGTGGCAAAGCCGATGGTATTTGGATCACGTTCACCCGTTACCCCTTCACGGCCATACACCGCACACGTTTTCAAATCGCGGCCTAAGGTATCGGCAATCACCTCGCCCATTCGCAATGCAGTACCCGACGGGGCATCGACTTTGTGGCGGTGATGGGCTTCGATGATTTCAATATCGTAGCCATCGTTTAATACCTTGGCTGCCATTTCCAATAATTTGAAAGTCAGATTGACCCCAACCGAGAAGTTCGGTGCAAAGACAATTCCAATCTGTTCGGCAGCAGCACGAATAGCGGCTTTACCGGCATCATCAAACCCAGTCGTGCCTAAAATAAGCTGAACCTGATGACGCTGACACGCTGCCAGATAGGTCAAACTGGCTTCGGGACGGGTAAAGTCGATCAGGACATCTGCCCCAGCTAACACAGCGTCGACATCATCAGAAATCAACACACCGCAAGGTTGACCAACCAACATCCCGGCATCGTGACCGATAAACTCGCTACCACAGCGCTCTAGCGCACCATGTAACACCGCGTCGGGGTGGCTAAATACCGCTTCAATCAGGGTCCGTCCCATGCGGCCACTGCTACCTGCAATCACAATACGACGTTGCATAAACAATTTTCTCACAGCTTAAAAAGAAAAATTACGACTGAGGGGTTGTGTCTTGACGTGTGCTATCAGGCAAAGCTTGCCCTTCGATTCGTTCCAAGACTTCACCTTTGAAGTACAACGTCAGGTGGGCCTTGCCAATCAGCTGATGTTTACGATAGTGCTGATAGGTGTAGTCCCAACGATTGGCATGGAACATATCTTTTAACAACGGTGTGCCGACAATCGCTTGTACCTGTTGTCGCGTCATACCGGGACGCAGTTTATCAACTTGGTCTTGCGTGATGGCATTACCCTGTTGGATATCGATGGCATGTGGTGATAACCAAGTGGGTAGCTGAGAGATACTGCAGCCGCCAAGTACAGCGGCAAGGCAAACAGAAAGTAAAATTCGCATGACAGTCCTGTGCAACAGCATGGGCGCCTGCCTGTGATTAGGCAACTGGCGGTGAAGGGCTGTATCATAACCGAATGATTTGACTTTGCGACACACTCGTTATGAACCCAGCACATCATCTTAAAGACATTGGTTTAAAAGCAACCGGCCCTCGGCTCAAAATTTTAAACCTTTTTGAAACCTCTGAACTGCGTCATATGTCGGCAGAAGATGTCTATCGTCAGTTACTGCTAGAAAATATCGACGTTGGTTTGGCCACGGTGTATCGAGTGCTGACCCAGTTTGAACAAGCTGGCATCTTAACTCGACATCATTTTGAGACCGGTAAAGCGGTGTATGAGCTCAATCAAGGCCATCATCACGATCATCTGGTTTGTGTGCAATGTGGCCGTGTCGTTGAGTTCTTTGACGCGGAGATTGAAGCTTTACAAGATAAAGTGGCCGCTAAACATGGCTTCCGCATTCAAGAACATGCCATGTATCTGTATGCAGAATGTACCAAGACCGACTGTGAGCACTTGCAACACAACGCGACATGATTCCGTTTTTGTCGCCTGAAGCGCCCTTCCCTTCGCCCGAACGGGCCCTAACACAGCCAAATGGTTTGTTGGCGGCGGGAGGGGCGCTGTCGCCTACGACTTTGCTACGCGCTTATCAGCAAGGCATTTTTCCTTGGTACTCTGCCGGTGAACCAATTCTTTGGTGGTCTCCCGATCCAAGAATGGTGCTGTATACCGATGAACTGCATCTGTCTCGTGCCTTGGTCAAGGTACGCCGTAACCGGCCGTGGCGGGTGACGTTTGACACTGACTTTCCGGCAGTGATGCGCGCTTGTGCAGCGATGCCACGCCCGGGACAAGATGGCACTTGGATTACACCGCAGATGATCGCGACTTATACCGAGTTGCATCGCCTTGGGTATGCCCATTCGGTAGAAACATGGATGGAGGGTGAACGCGTTGGTGGCCTGTATGGGGTGGCAATCGGGCGCATGTTTTACGGAGAATCGATGTTTTCATTGCGACCAGACGCATCTAAGCTAGCATTAGTGTGTCTGGCTGAGCATTTGCAACAAGCCGGTTTTTTGTTGATAGATTGTCAAATCTACACCCCACATTTAGCCCGTATGGGGGGGCGTTTAATCCCTCGGGCAAGTTTTTTGCAACATCTTGCGACTGCCACACAACAGGAAGCGCCTGCTGGCCTGTGGGAAAAGGAATTCGCTCATGACCCATCGTGCCCCTGATCGCTTAACCAGCCTACATTTTTATTCGACTGCACCCTATCCGTGTAGCTATCTGGACGACCATCTAGCACGTTCACAAGTGGCGGTGCCCAGCGATGGTATGGATGTCCACACCTATAGCCAACTGGTACGCAGTGGTTTTCGCCGCAGTGGCTATTTTATTTATCGGCCCTATTGTGATGACTGTGTGAAATGTATCTCGGTGCGGGTGCCGGTGGCAGAATTTGAACCCAGTCGTACCCAGCGCAAATTGTGGCGCCGGCATCAGCCGCTACAGGCCCAACTGCACAATCTGCATTTTGATGAAGAACATTATCAGCTCTACAACCGCTACCAACAGGCACGGCATGATGGCGGCAGCATGGCAGAAGACGATCGCCAACAATATAGCGATTTTATTCTCAAAAGCACGATGGAGAGCTGGTTAGCGACGTTTCGTGAGCCAGACCAAACCTTGCGTATGGTCAGTTTGATTGATCGCCTAGATGATGGCTTGTCAGCGGTCTATACCTTTTTCGATCCCCAGCCGACAAATGCAAGTTTTGGCACGTACAACGTACTGTGGCAAATCGAACTCTGCCGCCGCCTGCGCTTACCCTATCTCTATCTAGGGTATTGGGTGAAAGAGTGCCGGAAGATGGCTTATAAAACCAACTTCCAGCCATTAGAGCGCCTCAGTCAAGGCCGTTGGCAACGGCTAGAGGGATCGATTTAAGCCGTTGCGGGAGGTTGGCTGTCGGTTGTGGCCGCGTTAGCCGCCTGTGCTTCTGCTGCTGCTTTTGCCGCTTCGGCTTCGGCGCGGGCCTGTTGCCACATCGCACGCTGTTTTTGCCGTTTGGCTTCTAATTCAGCCAAGAAGGGGCGGGCAGCTTCGACACATTCGCTAACCAACACTGGGCCACGGAAAATCAAACCACTGTAGATTTGCACCAAGCTGGCACCGGCATCAATTTTTTCCCACGCATCTCCGCCGCGAGTAATGCCTCCGACCCCGATAATCGGCACCGCACCTTCGAGTTGTAACGCCAACTCGCGAATCACCAGTGTCGATTTGCTATTCAGCGGCGCCCCACTCATCCCGCCTTGCTGTTCTGCCCCCGGCAGGTGCATTAAACCATCACGAGATAAGGTGGTATTGGTGGCAATCACACCATCAATCCGATGTTCAATAAATAATTTCGCTATCCCTGCAATTGCCTCGGTGGTCAAATCGGGGGCAATTTTTACGACCAACGGCACATAACGGCCCGTCTGATCGGCCAACTCTAACTGACGCATTTTGAGCTGAGACAGCAACACCGATAAGGCTGCTTCATTTTGCAGATCGCGCAGACCTTTGGTATTCGGTGAAGAGATATTGATGGTGATATAACTTGCGTAAGGATATACCTTATTCATGCAAATCAGGTAGTCGTCCACCGCTGATTCAATCGGTGTGGTGGCATTTTTACCGATGTTAATCCCTAAAATACCGCGATAGCGGGTCTTTTTCAGGTTTTCCAGCAGCGCATCCACACCGTGATTATTAAATCCCATTCGGTTAATGATGGCATCTGCCCCCGGAAAGCGGAATAGACGCGGTTTATCGTTACCTGCCTGTGGTTTAGGGGTAACCGTACCGACTTCGATAAAGCCAAAACCAAGGCCGGCCAAGGCATCAATATACTCACCATTTTTATCCAAACCCGCGCCAATCCCCACTGGATTAGGAAAGGTCATCCCCATCACTTCAATCGGCAGCGGTGCCGGACGCGAGCCAAAGAGAGTATCAAGGCCATAGTTATTACAGACGCGCAGCCCATTGAGGCTGACTTCATGCGCTTGCTCAGGATCTAAACGAAACAGCAAGGGACGCAGCAAAGAATAAAGCATGCTCATTGCAATACAATCAAAAAAAAGAAAAGAGGTTATTCGCTGCGGTCAACGCTGCTAAGGGCATCAATGGGCACCGAGCTGTCATTGCGGCGGTCGAGCAGAATACTGATAGCGACACGGCGGTTTTTGGCGCGGCCTTCTGCGGTGTGATTGTCGGAAATCGGTCGTGTTTCAGCGCGGCCAATTGCCACTAAACGGGCAGGGGGGACACCACTTTCTTGGAACAGTCGCACAATACTGCCGGCGCGAGCCGCTGAAAGCTCCCAATTCGAAGGATAGAGGGCAGTGCTGATGGGAATATTGTCGGAAAACCCTTCGACCCGTACGGGATGATCGTCATTCGCAAGAATTTGCCCGACTTGCCCTAAAATATCCGCCGACATGCCGCGTGGCAGCGCGCGGCCCGATTCAAACAGCGCGCTGTCGTTGATTTCCACCGCGATTGAAAACTTATCTTGAGTGACTTTCACTTGGCCTGTTTTGACCAAGGGGTCGAGTGCCGCCAACAGCGCACGGTTTAGCCGTGCAATACGCTCTTGGCGTTCGATTTCCGTGTTGCTTTTGACATGCTCAGCGATGGTTTTCGGGTCTTCAATTGCCACCATCGAGTTAGCCGCCTGACCCGTTTGTTGCAACACCGTTGGTGTAATCGAACCATCACGAAACGCTGAAATCACCGCCGCTGACAGTTCTTTGTATTTGCCTTCGTTGACCGAGGAGATGGCATACATCACCACAAAGAACGCAAATAACAAGGTAACAAAGTCGGCATACGACACCATCCAACGTTCTAGGTTTTCGTGTTCTTCCGTGTTTTGACGACGGCGGGCCATGTTGGATCTCCTCAAGCAACGATTAACGCAATTGTGGGCTGAATAGCTGATTTAGATAGCTGTGCACACCACTGCTAAACTCAACACCAAAGCGCTTCGCAAAGCGATCCGCCAAATCACCACGAGGCGAAAAATCGACCACTTCTTCCGCTTTAATCACCTCTCGGGCCACCGATTGTACACTGCCATAGCCGTCTGCCAATCCAAGCGGAATACTTTGTTCACCCAACCACACCAGACCACTGAATAAATCAGGGTCGTTGCGTAAACGCTGGCCGCGACCTTGTTTCACCGCCTGAATAAACTGGTTGTGAATGCCATTTAACAGTTGTTGCCGCCATTGTTGATCGCTCTCTTTGCTTGGGGAAAACGGATCACCCAAGGCTTTGTTGTTGCCGGCGGTTTGCAAGCGACGTTCCACGCCTAATTTCGCCATGGCTTCAGTAAAGCCAAAGCCATCGGACAACACCCCGATCGAACCGATAATGCTGGCTTTATCAACGAAAATTTTATCAGCAGCACTGGCAATGTAATAACACCCCGAAGCACAGACTTCCTCAACTACCACATGCACTGGAATCTCGGGGTGTTTTTGTCGCTGGCGGCGGATTTCATCAAAGACACGGCCTGACAACACTGGACTGCCGCCCGGACTATTGGCTTGGATGATAATGCCTTTGGTGTTGCTGTCTTGATAGGCGCTGTCGAGCCCTTCAATCAGATAATCGGCGGTTTGGTTTTCGCTGGAAATGGCGCCTTCCAAACGAATCAGTGCCGTGTGGCCGTTGATGCTGCTGGCGAGGTGTTCTGGTTTGGTACCAAATAGACTGCTAAATACCAGCACAGCAATCAAACTTAGCCACACAAAACGAAAGAAAATTTGCCACCGACGGGCACGGCGTTGTTCGGTAACGGCAGCCAGCGCCACCCGTTCTAATACACTGCGTTCCCAATTTGGGTCATTCATCGCGAATTCTCTCCATTGCAAGCGGGCGGTACCAGATAGACTTGCCCATCACGTTCTTCAACCTTGACCGAGTGTAACCGGCTGCCACGGCATGGCCCTCGCACACATAATCCGGTGTCTGGTTGATAAGTCGCACCATGTAGCGCACAGATAAGATAGTGTTTTGATAAATCAAAAAAATCACCATCACGATAATCCATTTCAACCGGAATATGCCGACACTGATTTAAGTAGGCATACACATGGCCTTGATAGCGAATGGCAAAAGCAGCTTGTCCTGCGACTTCAAAGCGCATGCCAAGCCCACCCTCGCTTAGATTGTCGCTGCTGCAGAGCCACTGAGCCGAGGGCGTAGCCATTGGTCAAACTCAACAAAAGAAGAAAAACAAGCCAGTGGCTGTGTCTGTTGTAGGGCATCGGCAGGATGTGCACCAGAGGCAATACCAATACCGTGGGTGTTCGCGTGTTGGGCCATCAATAAATCATGTGTGGTATCACCAATCATCACCGTTTCTGTTGCATCAACCGCGAAATAAGCCATCAACTCTAACAACATCTGTGGATGAGGTTTAGATTGGCATTCGTCTACCGTCCGCGTGGCATGAAACACGCGGTCTAAGCCAGTGCTATTTAACACGCGATCCAATCCCATCCGGCTTTTCCCTGTGGCAACCGCCAGAAAAATATCTGGTTGTTGTTGGTAATGCGCCAAAGCGGCTTCCACGCCATCAAATAATGCCACTTCGGTATCGCGTGCCAAATAATGATGGCGATACGCTGCGACCATCTCAGCGTACTGTGTTGGTTTAAGTTCGGGGCAAGCATGTTGTAGTGCATCAACCAATCCCAACCCAATCACGTGGCTGGCGCGCTCACGGGAGGGAATGGGCAAGCCTAAATCTTGACAAGCGAGTTGAATCGAACGGGTGATGTGGGCGGTGGAGTCCATCAAGGTTCCATCCCAATCGAACACTACAAGGCGAAATTGAGAGGCAATCATGGCTGTAACTCGGTTAAAAAACGGCTTAAATCATCCGGTAGTGGCGCTTCTAGCACTAACGGCTCGTCGGTAAGCGGGTGTTTCAACTGCAGGCGAGCGGCATGGAGGAACATGCGCTTGAGGCCTTGTTTGGCTAACTGTTTGTTGAGAGAAAAATCACCATACTTATCATCCCCTGCTATCGGATAGCCAGAAGATTGCATGTGTACCCGAATTTGATGGGTTCGGCCGGTTTTTAACTGGGCTTCAACCAAAGTGAAATCGGCATACGGTTGCATAATGCGAAAACGAGTATGGGCGGCTTTGCCATCACTCTGTACCTGCACCCGCCGCTCACCATCTGGCAGCAAATACTTATGCAACGGTAAGGTTACATCTTTTAGCTTAGCGGGCCATTGACCACAGGCCAACGCCAAATAGCGTTTATCAATCCGTGGGCCACGCATCACTTCGTGCATTTTCACCAAACAACTGCGCTTTTTCGCAATCATCAACAAACCCGAAGTTTCACGGTCGAGGCGATGAATTAACTCTAAAAAGCGGCTTTCAGGGCGGGCTGAACGCAATTGTTCAATCACACCAAACGACACCCCTGAACCGCCATGCACAGCAACACCAGATGGCTTATTGATGACCAATAAAGCGTCATCCTCAAAGACCACGGTAAATTGTTGGGCTGGCGCGATAGGGCCAGTTTGGCTGCGTTCGGCCACGCGCACCGGCGGAATTCTGACAATATCGCCGGCCTGAAGGCGATAACTCGCATCAATCCGGCCTTTATTAACGCGGACTTCGCCGCTGCGGAGGATGCGATAGACATGACTTTTTGGCACCCCTTTGAGGTGGCGCAGTAAAAAGTTATCGATGCGTTGTCCGGCATCGTTGTCATCAAGTGTCAACAATGTGACAGAGTCTTTGCTTATGAGGGTCATCTTGCTTATACTTCGTTGGCTTTCGCTTGCCTTTGCCCTGTTGGCGCGGCAAAAAAGCAAACCGCGATCTGGCGGTTGGGGTGATGCACAATGATGCAAGAACTGCCGACACCTCGACACAAAGCCGGCGATGACAGAGTGGTTTTCCCTCCCGTTTCATCGACCTGATGCTTTGGCCTGCCAACTTCATTGTGATCGTTTAGGCAGTTCTCGGTTGTATTCGCTCACCGAAAAGCAGCGATGGTAAAGCATTTATACGCGACACGCACTCACGAGATTTCCGTCCCCTGTCTTGAATCGACAAGGGCATTGCAGCAAAGTTTGACCCAACATAGGAATAGTCCCCGCGTTGAAGCCCTGCGCCATAGCCCAAAAAAACTGTGAACAAGGCTGGCGGCTCGCTAAATTACCCTCGATCCTGCTCTTTATTGTCTGTTACTGAAAATCTTTTGATCGATCTATCGTTCTGAACGGAAACAGAACGTGTCAAATACTCGCTGCGTCCTTGCGTGTGTGTCGCGCAAGGAACACATGATGAAACGTATGTTATTTAACGCCACCCAAGCAGAAGAACTGCGAGTGGCGATTGTCGATGGACAAAAACTGGTTGATTTAGATATTGAAACCGTCGGCAAAGAACAAAAAAAAGGCAACATTTATAAAGCAATCATTACCCGTATCGAGCCTTCGCTAGAAGCGTGCTTTGTCGATTACGGTTCTGAACGCCACGGTTTTCTACCGTTTAAAGAAATCTCTCGCGCCTATTTCCATACCCAAGATGCAGGTCGTGATGCACGCATTCAGGATGTGTTGTCCGAAGGCATGCAGCTGATTGTTCAAGTGGAAAAAGACGAGCGCGGTAACAAAGGCGCTGCACTGACCACGTATATCAGCTTGGCCGGTCGTTATTTGGTGTTGATGCCAAATAACCCGCGTGGCGGTGGGGTATCGCGCCGCATTGAAGGCGAAGAGCGTAACGAACTGCGCGAATTGATGAGTCAGCTCTCGACGCCACGCGGCATGAGTTTGATTGCTCGCACCGCTGGCATTGGTCGCTCGCTCGAAGAATTGCAGTGGGATTTAAACTATCTCTTGCAACTGTGGAGCGCGATTGAAGGCGCTGCGGGTGCACAGCCAGCACCTTTCTTGATTTATCAGGAAGGCAGCTTGGTGATCCGCGCCATTCGCGATTATTTCCAGCCTGATATTGGCGAAATTTTGATCGACACTGAAGAAGTGTACGAACAAGCACGCCAATTTATGAGCCATGTGATGCCGGGCAATGTGGCACGGGTACGCTTGTACCATGATGATGTGCCGCTGTTCTCGCGTTTCCAAATCGAACACCAAATCGAAACCGCCTACTCGCGCCAAGTCGCTTTGCCTTCTGGTGGTGCGATTGTGATTGACCATACCGAGGCCTTGGTGTCGGTGGACGTCAACTCAGCCCGTGCAACAAAGGGCGCTGATATCGAAGCCACGGCGCTAAATACCAACTTGGAAGCGGCAGAAGAGATTGCTCGTCAGCTACGTTTGCGCGATTTGGGTGGTTTGATCGTGATCGATTTTATCGACATGGACAACCCAAAAAACCAACGTGAAGTCGAAAATCGCTTAAAAGATGCGCTGAAAACCGATCGGGCGCGGGTACAAATGGGCAAATTATCCCGTTTTGGCCTGTTGGAACTATCGCGTCAACGTCTGCAACCTTCCCTTGGTGAGACCAGCCACATGCCATGTCCGCGTTGTCATGGCACCGGTTTTATTCGTGGTACAGAATCGTCGGCCTTGCATATTCTGCGCATCATTCAAGAAGAAGCGATGAAAGACCATAGCTTGGCGGTTCATGCCCAAGTGCCGGTGGATGTAGCGACGTTCTTATTAAATGAAAAACGGGCAGAATTGTTTGGGATTGAAGCACGCTTGCGTGTCAGTGTGGTGTTGATCCCCAATATGCACTTGGAAACACCTAACTACCAAATCTCTCGTATTCGTCACGATGAAATGAATGAGGCAGACGAAAATCTGCCGAGCTATCGTCGTGCGGCTAAACCGATGGATTCGCTTGCTGCGAGTTATACACAAGAACGTGAACGACCAGCGCGGCAACAAGCCGCTGTGCAAGGGATTACCCCCGACCAACCTGCGCCGATCTCGAGCCGCGATCAAGCTGCTGCACCCGCCCCCGCACCTGCGCCCACCCCTGCGCCTGTTGCACGGCCAATGGGTTTGATTGATCGGATTGTGGCATGGTTCAAAGGTACGCCTGAACCGACTCCTGTTGTGGCTGCACCCCCCGTGGCCGAGCCGGTGAAGCGCGAACCGCCGCCCCGCCGAGAGCCTCGTCGTCCAGCGCCTGCTGCCCGCCCACCACGGCCAGAGCGTCCCGTAGCTGCGCCAGTAGCAGAAGAACCAACGCGCGAATCACGTCGTCGGCCACCTTCTCCTGCCATCGAAAGTCGTACGCCGCAAGAGACCAAAGAACCGCGTGAGCCACGTCAAACCGACCGTCGCGCGCCACGAGTCGAGCAAGAAGCGGCCGAGATGGTGGAAGCGCCACGCGAACGTCGTCGTCCTCGTCGTGAGCCTAACCCTGCGCCAGCGGCTCAAGCTGCTAATACCGCACCTGAAGCGGTGGCAACACCTGCCCCTGCGCCGATGATGGCCATGACCACTGCCGATTTGCCACCAGAGCATGAAGAACGGGTTGAGGAAACACGCGAACGGCCAAACCGTCGCCGTCGTAATCGCCGTGGTGAGCGTCGTGACGATGCACAAAACCAAACTGCGGTGGCGGCTGAAGAATCTGCGGCAACGCCGGTGGTAGCAACAGCCCCCGTTGTGCCGACTAACGTGGTGGCGGCACCGACTGTGGTTGAAGCCGCGCCGGCAGCACCTGCACCTGCTCCGGTGGTCGCGACACCCGTTGTGGCGCCTGTGGTTGAACCCGCTCCGGTTGTCGTGCCCGTGCCCGTCCCTACCCCTGTGGCTGAAGTTGTTGCAGCACCGGCACCGGTGATGAGCACCACGGCTGATTTACCCCCAGCAGTAGAGGAAGCCCCTGCCCCTGTTGCCGTGGTTGAGCCTGTGGTAACGCCGCCGGTAGTAGAAACCGCGCCGGCCGTGGTTGTCGAACCTACGCCGCCTGCGGTTGTGGTAGCGGCTCCTGTGATGGCGCAAATTGAAACGACACCGGTGGCAACGCAAGTTGAATCTACTCCCGTTGTTGTTGCGCCTGCCCCTGTGGTGGTGGAATCTACCCCAATGGTGGAACAGCCACTGCCTGCACCGGTTCCCGCACCGGCTCCGGTAGAGATTGTCACGCCGGTTGTGATTGAGACACCTGCGGTGATTGAAACTGTGGCATCAGTGGTCGCCGAGGTCAGCGAACCACAGCCGGTGGTGGAGGTTGAGACAGTTGTAGCAATGACTGTCCCAGAAGCGGTCAATACACCTGTGGCAGCTGTTGCGGCGGTTGAGGCAATGCCGGAGCCTGTTGCACCAGCACCAGCACCAGCACCAGCACCAGCACCAGCACCAGCACCAGCACCAGCACCCACCGCTGGCTGGCGTACAGCTCGAGCACAATGGTTTACGGCACCTGCCTCTACCAGTGCGCCTGCTGCCTTGCAGCAAGTGGAAACCTCGGTTGCGCCTGCTGTGGTGATGGTTGAGCCTGTACCGGTAAATGTGGTGCGCCGCCGCGATGTGGCGCGTCCAAACGCTGCCGCGACAACTGCCACACCGTTGGTGCAAGTCGAAACGCAAGGCTAAGCGAAAAAGGGGATGAACTTTTTGTTGATCCCCTGTTGACAGCGGAGGCGGGTTACTCTATTATTCGCTTCCTCGATGCAACGCATCTTTTCCTCGATAGCTCAGTCGGTAGAGCGCCGGACTGTTAATCCGTAGGTCCCTGGTTCGAGCCCAGGTCGAGGAGCCAAGAACACCAACCCCAGTCAGCAATGACTGGGGTTTTTGTTTTGTGCGGTGATGGCTTTAATCGTCTGTTTCCCTCCACCACGGTGCCATCCTTTGCTGATAGGCTTGCAGGCCTTGTTCTGCCTCTTGTGGTGATTCAGGCCACGCATTAAACAGCAGGTGAAACGCTGGCATGGTGTTGAGCGATTGTTGTTTGAGCTGGCGCTGTAAATGCGGTGCACCTTGCCGCCATTCTTGTGCCAAGCTCAGTGCGGCAATTTTGGCGCACCCGCTCTCCACTTTCTCTTCAATCAGCCCAATGTGTTGCGCCATCTGGCTGCTGAGTGTTTGTCCACTGATCATCAAACGTTGTTGCCAAATGGGACTGACCCGCCTAGCCAGTAAGGCCGAAGCAAAATAGGGCGTTAAACCGTGGGTGACTTCGGGATAGCCTAAGCGGGCCGGTGTTTCTGCAACACAGACATCACACGCCAATGCCCAATCTAATCCCCAACCCAGTGCATAGCCATTGATAGCGGCAATCGTTGGCAGGGGGAATTGCAACAGTTGTTGTAATAACTCAGCAAAAGCGGCATGGCTTGCTTGACGCTCGCTTTGGTTTTGTTGTGCCAACTGATCGAGGTCGGCACCCGCCGAGAAATAGCGTTCACCCTCGCCAGTAATAATCAACACCCGCCACGGTGCATCGGGTTCGCTAATCTGGTGTTGTAACTCGCTTAACTGCTGTTGAAAGGCGTGGATAACATCGGGTGTCCACGTATTGGCATGACCATGAGTCAGCGTGAGCATCACCGTATCGTTGAAATACGCTTGGCGAGAAAAATAACTAGGCATGGCGTCAACTCCTCTCAAAAGCAAATGGCGAATCTAAACAAAGGCTCCTTTCTTTACATAGTGTATTTTTTCGGCGTTGTCGCCTTGTTTTGCATAAAAAAACACCGCCGGACTATGCCGGCGGTGTGATAACTGTGCGAGTGAAAAATTATTTCACAACAGCGGCGATAGCATCAGCCACCGCATCGATGTTGTTGCTATTCAAAGCAGCCAAGCAAATGCGGCCAGTGCCGACGGCATAGATGCCAAATTCATTGCGTAACACATCGACTTGTGCCGAGGTTAAACCGGTGTACGAGAACATGCCGCGTTGTTTTACCACGAACGAGAAGTCTTGATTCACGCCCTTAGCCGCCAGTTTTTCGACCAAGCTGCTACGCATGGCACGGATACGATCACGCATACCGGCTAATTCATCTTCCCACATTTGACGCAGTTCGCTGCTACCCAACACCGCAGCCACCACTGCACCACCGTGAATGGGTGGGTTGGAGTAGTTGGTACGAATGACGCGTTTCAGCTGCGACAACACGCGGCCGGCTTCTTCTTTATCAGCGGTGATAATCGACAAGGCGCCGACACGCTCACCATACAAAGAGAAGCTCTTCGAGAACGAGCTAGATACAAAGAATTGTAAGCCCGATGCCGAGAAAGCACGCACGGCCACAGCATCCGCGTCGATACCATCCGCAAAACCTTGGTAAGCCATGTCTAAGAACGGCACCAAACCACGCTCACGGCAAGCCTCAACCACTTCATCCCACTGGGCATCGCTTAAATCGGCGCCGGTTGGGTTGTGGCAGCACGCATGCAGAATCACCACCGAACCGGGGGCCATCGCCAACAATTTGGCTTTCATGCCTTCAAAGTTCACACCACGGGTCTCAGCATCGTAGTAGGGGTAGGTATCAACAGGGAAACCAGCAGCTTCAAACAAAGCGCGGTGATTTTCCCAAGAAGGATCGCTGATATACACGGTGGCATCAGCGTTTAAGCGTTTGAGGAAATCTGCACCAATTTTCAGGGCACCAGTGCCACCAAGTGCCTGCGCCGTTACCACACGGCCAGATGTTGCCAATTCAGAACCTGTGCCAAATAACAGATTTTGCACGGCAGTGTTGTAGGCAGCATTGCCTTCGATAGGCTGATAGCCACGCGGTGGGGCGGCTTTCAGACGCGCTTCTTCGGCGGTTTTGACGGCGGCCAACAGCGGAATTTTGCCGTTGTCGTCGTAATACACGCCCACGCCCAAATTGACTTTGGTGCTGCGGGTATCGGCATTAAACGCTTCGGTTAAGCCGAGGATAGGATCGCGAGGGGCCATTTCGACGGCGGCAAACAAAGAGGCGCTCATTCAGGTTTTACTCCAAAAGGGGTGGGCAAAAAATAATTTTAACATGCCGTTGCTGTGCTTTGGCATGGCTCGGTGGTGTTTGCTTGCAGCGGCAAGGTGAAATAAAAACAGGCACCCCTGAAACCACAAGCAGGTAAGCAATCGAGGTCATACAAAGCAAATTGACCACGGTGGTGTTCAATAATCGACCGACAGATATTTAACCCCATCCCCATGCCTTCTTCTTTACTGGTAAAAAACGGGGTGAACAGTTGTTGACGCGCTTCTGCGCTCAACCCCGGGCCATTGTCTGCGACTTCAACTCGCCAATGGTCGGCCTCGACATAACTGGCAACATGCACCCGCCGTTCTTGTTGTGCTGTTGCACTGACCGCATCAATGGCATTGCGTAATAGATTCACTAACACTTGTTCAATTAACACCGGATCCATTTCTAAGGCAGGAACGGCATCCAATCGAGTGTCAACTTGCACTTTTCGTTCCGTGAGCAAGGAATGGGTCAGGGTTAACGCCGATTGAATGACACGGGCCGGCTCGCTGAGTTGCAAACGGGGCGCCCGTTTTTTCACAAATCCCCGAATGCCACGAATCATATCCGCTGCCCGTTGTGATTGCGCCACCATTTTTTCCAACGGTTCACGCAGTTTAGTATGGCCTGCTTCTTGTTCTAATAGCCGCAGCGAACCTTTGGAATACGTGGTGATTGCAGCCAAAGGCTGGTTAAGCTCATGCGCCAAACTCGATGCCATTTCGCCCAATGCCACCAAACGGGCGGTATTTTCTAACCGACTATGCGCCAGCTGAATTGCCTCCCGTTTACGTTTTAATTCGGTGATGTCATAACACGACGCCAACCACACCCCTCGGCCACGACTTTGTGGCGGGAGCGGGGCGGCATACAGACGAATATCGAGCGCTTCACCTTGCCGATGTTGACAGCGCAATTCAAAACCAAATTTTGGCACTTCACCAGCTTGAATGGCATTCAGCGCGCTGTGCCAAGCAGGATATTGTTCTGGATGAACAAAACGATAGGGAGGGGCATCGCCAATCAGTTCGGTTTGGCTATACCCCAGCATATCACCTAAGGCGCGGTTCACCCGCACAATTCGTCCCTGTTCATCTAAAACCAATAAACCATTTTGCATGGTGTCTTCGATGGCGGCGCGCAATTCCATTTCTGCCCGTAAATGGGCTTCGACCTGCTGCCGATGGCGGATATGTTGCCGCACACGCCACAGGCTCAACAGTAGAAAGACCAAGGATAACAACATCCCCCCGCCTAATAAGGGCAAGCTCAGTCCCAACCCCACACGATAAGCGGTGGCGCGTAGGCGTAAGCCATGTCCGGGTGGAGTGAAGTCAATTTCATGGCTCAGGGCGGCGGCACGTTCGCCAATATTGAATTTACTGGCTAACACCGTGCCATCGAGATTGACGATGCTAATTTGATATTTTTGTGCAATCCACCACGGCACATGATGGTAGAGCAACCCATTGAGGGAATAGGTCAGCCGGACGGCACCAGCGTATTCCCCTTGGCGATACATCGGCATCACCATATCCACCATAGGCCGTTTGCTGGGTAAATAGAGGGTGCTGTAGGCGGCGCTACGCATTTTGCGACCACTATTGAGGGCATCTTGTTGGGCAAATTCGCTGGCGCTGTCGTTGGCGGTGATTTCATCACTGACGCGGCTGACGTGCCAAATCAATTGGTGTTTGGGGTCGAGATAATCGACTTGTACCAGTTCGCGGTTTTCCCGTAGCAACAAACGGGCAGCAGATTTGAAATGCACGGCATTGATATTGTCACGAGCAAGGTCTTGTGCCACCGCCGCCGCCCAATCTTGATGGCTTTGGAAATGGAGGCGCAAGGTTTGTTCCAGCCATAAAATATCTTGAATCAGCCCATCACGCCGTTCGTCTTGGGTGTCGCGATAAATCAGAGCGATCAGCAAACTGAACAATACCAACAACCCCACTACGGCAAAGGCTGGCCCCCACCATAACCAACGCCCTGTTAATGGCTTTCTCATCGCGATTTTGCTTTCTCGTGCTTCATGGCTGTGCCCATCATGGCCCATTTTGCGCGGTCTCGGTATCACGATAGTGCTTAATTAGGGTTTTCCCTAATGCGGAATTCCCTAATAGCGGGCATGGCAAGAGCAAGCTAAGGTTGAGCTATCTCACAACAAAATGTCACAGAGGAGAACGCAAGATGAAATTCAAATTAAGTGCACTGGCCTTGGCCGTTGGCGTGTTGGCTTCACCGATGGTGATGGCATCTGAAATTGTCATCAAATTTAGCCATGTGGTGGCCCAAGATACGCCAAAAGGCAAAGCCGCTGAACATTTCAAAAAGCTGGCTGAAGAACGCACCAAGGGTAAAGTGAAAGTGCAAGTTTACCCAAACAGCCAGCTCTATAAAGACAAAGAAGAACTGGAAGCCTTGCAATTGGGCGCGGTGCAAATGTTGGCACCAAGCTTGGCCAAATTTGGCCCATTGGGGGTGAAAGAATTCGAAGTCTTCGATTTACCTTACATCTTTGATGATTACAAAGACCTGCATAAAGTCACCGAAGGCCCAGTCGGTAAACAACTGTTGGGTAAATTGCAAACCAAAGGTATCACTGGCTTAGCGTTTTGGGATAACGGCTTCAAAGCTTTCTCGGCCAACAAACCTTTGAAAGCACCCGCTGATTTCAAAGGCCTGAAGATGCGGATTCAATCTTCCAAAGTATTGGAAGAAGAAGTGCGCGCCTTGGGTGCCTTGCCACAAGTGATGGCGTTCTCCGAAGTGTACCAAGCCTTGCAAACTGGCGTGGTAGATGGCACCGAAAACCCGATTTCTAACTTCTACACCCAAAAAATGCACGAAGTGCAAAAACACCTGACGCTGTCTAACCACGGCTATTTAGGTTATGCGGTGATTGTGAATAAGAAATTCTGGGACGGTTTGCCAGCGGATGTGCGTACCACCTTAGAAGGTGCGATGGTTGATGCAACGAAATACGCTAACCAAATTGCAGAACAACAAAACCTGCGTGATCTCGAGTCGGTGAAGAAATCGGGCAAAACCACGATTTACACCCCGACTCCAGCTGAGAAAGCGGCATTGAAAGCGGCATTGGTGCCGGTGCACAAGAAAATGGAAAGCCGGATCGGGGCTGATTTGATTCAGTCGATTTACAAAGAGACTGGCTTTACCGCGCAGTAATCCTCCCTGTCGCAAAACGCCTGTTGCTGTCGTGTCGGTAGTTAAGTCATGACCAACGGGCGTTTTTTTCGGAGTTATTATCATGTTGATGAAATTACTCAACCGGTTAGAAGAGACACTGGTGGCGACGCTGATTGCGTTGGCCACTGTGATTATCTTCGTTTCGGTTGTACACCGTTTTGCCGCGACCACGGAAATGTTTGGTGAGTTTGCTGCGGGTATCAACCTCGCATGGGCGCAAGAGCTGTGTATTTTGATGTTTGTGTGGATGGCGAAATTCGGCGCTGCCTATGGTGTGCGGACGGGTATTCACGTCGGTGTGGATGTGTTGATCAATAAATTAAGCACCCCCCTGCGTAATAAATTTGTGTTGTTAGGGTTAGCCGCTGGTGCTTTATTTACCTTTATTGTCGGTTCCCTCGGCAGCCATTTTGTATGGCATAACGGGATGAATTATGCGGTGTTGACCACCTTTGGTATGGAAGTGGTCGATATCTACGAAGGCCCCGTCACCCCCGATTTGGAATGGCCGACATGGATTGTTTATATGGCCATCCCCCTCGGTTCTTATCTGATGTGTTTCCGCTTTATGCAAGTGTTCGTTGAGTTTTTACGCACCGGCGAATTGCCTCATCACGATCATGGTCATGTCGATGGCTTGGAAGAGGAAGTGCCTACCACCGTTGGCGAAGCGATTGAAGCAGCAGAAGAAATCGAACACGCTCATGCTGGGCATCCTGAAGCATTGCAACACAACAAGAACAAGAAAACCGGAGGCTAAACCATGAATGGCATGATTATTTTTGCCTTGTTGGCAGTGTTGATGCTGACAGGGATGCCGATTTCGATTTCCCTCGGCCTGAC
Organism: Aquaspirillum soli; assembly: GCF_054781915.1. NCBI lineage: Bacteria > Pseudomonadati > Pseudomonadota > Betaproteobacteria > Neisseriales > Aquaspirillaceae > Aquaspirillum > Aquaspirillum soli. The sequence continues at coordinate 355,125 of NZ_BAAGTM010000001.1, forward strand.
GGTGCTGACTTTCTTGTTCACCATGACCGAGGTACCGATTGAATCGGTGGCGTTAAAGCTGTTCACCGGCATCGAAAAATTCGAAATCATGGCGATTCCGTTTTTTATCTTGGCCGGTAATTTCCTCACCCACGGTGGTGTGGCGCGGCGGATGATTAACTTTGCCAGCTCGATGGTCGGACATTGGCACGGTGGTTTGGCGCTGGCCGGTGTGGTGGCGTGTGCTTTGTTTGCAGCGGTGTCCGGTTCATCTCCGGCAACCGTGGTGGCGATTGGCTCGATTTTATTGCCTGCGATGGTGAAACAAGGTTATCCAAAATCGTTTGGTGTTGGGGTGATCGGGACATCTGGCGGTTTGGGGATTTTGATTCCGCCTTCGATTGTGATGGTGATTTATGCCGTTTCGACCAACAGCTCGATTGGTAAATTGTTTATCGCCGGTATTGTGCCGGGGTTGTTGTTGGCAGCGGTGTTGTTGGGTGTGACATGGGCAGTGGCGAAAAAACGCAATTATCCACGGATGGCTAAAGCCAGCTGGGGTCAGCGTTTAGCGGCTTTACGCGAATCGATTTGGGGCTTGTTGTTGATTGTGGTGGTGATTGGCGGGATTTATTCCGGTATTTTCACCGCAACCGAAGCTGCTGCGATGAGTGCGGTGTATGCCTTTATCGTCGCCTTGTTTATCTACAAAGATTTGACTTGGAAACAAGTGCCGAAGGTGTTGTTAGATTCGGCCAATATGTCGGCGATGTTGTTGTATATCATCACCAACGCAGTGTTGTTCTCATTCTTGTTGACCAGTGAAAACATCCCACAAAACTTAGCTGACTGGATTAACCACATGGGGCTGAGCCCGTGGATGTTCTTGTTGGTGGTGAACTTGTTGTTGCTGTTGGCGGGTAACTTTATGGAGCCGTCTTCGGTGTTGTTGATTACTGCACCGATTTTGTTCCCTGTTGCGATGGCATTAGGCATCGACCCGATTCACCTTGGGATTATCATGACCGTGAATATGGAAATCGGCATGATTACCCCACCGGTTGGATTAAATCTCTATGTGGCCTCTGGGATTGCAAAAATGGGCTTAACTGATGTGACCAAGGCCTGCGCCCCGTGGATTTTGGTGATGATTGGTTACTTGATGTTGATTACCTACGTCCCTGCTATTTCGTTGTGGTTGCCAAATATGTTAGGTATGTAAGCAACTTTCTGCCAAAAAACGCATCTTGCACGCAGCCAGATGCGTTTTTTTCAGTCTAAAGTCGCGTCATGCTTTTGCAAACCTGCGCCATCGGCCTGCAGCAATAATCTGACAGGGCTATAATCCGGCCTCTTGCTGCAGCGACCGAATCGCGTATACCAACATAATAAGTCTTCCTCCCACAATCAATCAGAGAAGAAACCTAGGAGTTCCGAATGGACGAGCAATTGCGTCAGAGCGCGCTGGAATATCACCGTTTTCCCACGGGTGGCAAAATTCAAGTTGCCCCCACCAAACCCTTAGCGACTCAGCGCGACTTGGCACTGGCCTATTCCCCCGGCGTGGCAGCAGCGTGTGAAGCGATTGTTGAAGACCCTGCCGAAGCCAACACCCTGACCGCACGCGGCAACTTAGTGGCAGTGATTTCCAACGGCACCGCCGTGTTGGGCTTGGGTAATATCGGCCCCTTGGCAGGTAAGCCAGTGATGGAAGGGAAAGGGGTGCTGTTTAAAAAGTTTGCTGGGATCGACGTGTTCGACTTAGAAGTCGATGAAAACGACCCAGACAAACTGGTTGACATTATTTGTGCCCTTGAGCCGACCTTTGGCGGGATCAACCTCGAAGATATCAAAGCCCCCGAGTGTTTTTACATCGAGAAAAAATGCCGTGAACGCATGAATATTCCGGTGTTTCACGATGACCAACACGGTACCGCGATTGTGGCAGCGGCGGCAGTGTTAAATAGCCTGCGCTTGGTCAACAAAGAAATTGGCAATGTGCGCGTGGTGTGTTCTGGCGCGGGTGCAGCGGCAATTGCATGTTTGGATTTATTGGTTGCCTTGGGTGTGCAGCGTACTAACGTCACCGTCTGTGATTCAAAAGGCGTGATTTTCCAAGGCCGCGATGAAAAGATGGACGAGTCGAAACAACGCTATGCGATTGTTGACAACGGCCAACGTAAATTAGCGGATGCCATGGTTGGTGCAGACATTTTCATGGGCTTGTCGGGGCCAAAATTGGTGACCCAAGACATGGTCAAGAGCATGGCCGCACATCCGCTGATCTTGGCAATGGCCAACCCCGAGCCAGAAATTTTGCCGCCGTTGGTGAAAGAAGTGCGCCCTGATGCCATCATCGGTACTGGCCGTTCTGATTATCCTAACCAAGTTAACAATGTCTTGTGCTTCCCGTTCATCTTCCGTGGGGCGTTGGATGTTGGCGCTACCACCATCAATGAAGAAATGAAATTGGCGTGTGTGCGTGCGATTGCTGATTTGGCGATGGCTGAGCAAAGCGATGTGGTGGCCAGTGCGTACGAAAACCAAGAACTGAAATTTGGCCCAGAATATCTGATTCCAAAACCGTTCGACCCACGTTTGATTATTCAAATCGCCCCTGCGGTAGCCAAAGCAGCGATGGATTCCGGCGTGGCCACACGTCCTATCGCCGATTTCGATAGCTATGTCGATAAGCTGACGCAATATGTTTATAAAACCAACCTGTTTATGAAACCGGTGTTTGCTGCGGCAAAAGCGGATAAAAAACGGGTGGTGTTGGCGGAAGGTGAAGATGAGCGCATCCTGCACGCAACCCAAGAAATTGTTTCGACAGGTTTGGCCTTCCCTATCCTGATTGGTCGTCCTTCGGTGGTGCAAAGCCGGATTGACCGCTTAGGCTTGAAAATTCGCCCCGGCATTGACTTTGAACTGGTCAACAACGAAAACGACCCTCGTTTCAAAGAATACTGGACTGACTACTACGAAATCATGAAACGCCGTGGTGTATCGGCAGAAGTCGCCCGCCGCGAAGTCAGCCGCCGTACAACCTTGATTGGTGCGTTGTTGATTCGTAAAGGCGAAGCGGATGCGATGGTGTGCGGTAGCTTCGGTCATTACCACTTACATCTGGGCTATATCAAAGATGTGATTGGGATGAAAGAAGGGGTGAAAACCTTAGCCGCGATGAATGCGTTGATGTTGCCAACAGGGAACATCTTTATTGCGGATACCTATGTCAATCCGAATCCGACTGCTGAACAAATCGCCGACATTACCGAATTGGCCGCCACCGAAATGAAGAAATTCGGTATCGTGCCAAAAGCGGCGTTGTTGTCGCATTCTAACTTTGGTAGCAGCGACAGCGACTCGGCCAGCAAAATGCGTGAGGCGTTGGATCTGATTCAAGAACGGTTGCCAAACTTGGAAGTGGACGGTGAGATGCAAGGCGATGCCGCCTTGATTGAACATATCCGCAACGAGGCATTGCCTTCCAACACCTTAAAAGGCAGCGCCAACCTGTTGATTATGCCGAATGTTGAAGCGGCTAATATCAGCTACAACTTGTTGCGCGTATCGGCTGCCGACGGCGTCACCATCGGGCCAATCTTGATGGGTGCAGCGAAACCTGTTCATATCGTTACCGCAATTTCCTCGGTACGTCGTATTGTGAACATGGTGGCCTTGGCTGCTGTCGGGGCGCAAAACAATAGCTGATTGTTATTGGGTTGATGCAAGAAAAACGGGGTTAGTTTAGCCCCGTTTTTTTATGTCGTTGATTCAATGTTGAGACGGTTTAATCAAATTGCGGTGCGTTTTCTTGATGTGGATGAACGCTATTTAAGGTGTGGGCGGCTTTGTGGGCTTGTTTTAACAAGCGGCGCAAATCGCTGCAATAACGAATGAGCTCATCCATTTTCTCTACACTTAATCCCCCCGATGCCCCCTGTTCTAACAAATAGACTTTCAGGGTTTGATACCCTTCCTCGATTGCCTCAATGCCAGCAATCGGGCGCTCGAGAAAATCCGCTTGCGTGGGGTCGAGTTGTTGTAGGACACAGCCGACTTGCTCTAACCACGGCAACAAATGATCGTGATACAGCGGATTCGGTGTAGCGGCGAGTTTGGCGACATGAGGCCGTAATGGTGTGGCCTCACGCACCAACTCATAACAGACCTCGTAGTAACGGTGGATACGCAACAAGGCGGCCAGATGGCGCGATGTATCTTGTGGCATCACATGCTGATTTACTGTATTCACAAAATCGACAATGCTTTGCGACAACATCGGCACTGCATCCAGCTTAAGCGGCGGATTGGCAACATGGGTGGGGTGGTAGATGGCTTGGGTTTGCTGCAAGCACATGCCTCCCAAACGAATCACCTCCCGATATAACGCATCAACAGCCAACGATGGAACGGCGGCCACGTTGCGGTCGATATAGCGGGGGCGACCTTGCTCTTCTTCTTGAGTGGTGAAACGCTGCGCTAAAAATTTGCCCAAGCGTTCAGTCAGCGGCCACATCAATATCACCCCAAGTAAGTTAAACAAGGTATGAAATAGCGCAAGGCTCATCGCGGGGGAAGGGGTCAATTCTAGCAATTGTTGAATGTTGGCAATCAGTTGTAATAAAGCTGGCAATAACACCAGCGCGGTGATGCCCGTCAACAAATTAAACATCACATGCGCTAAGGCTGCGCGCTGTGCATTGGGTGTGGCTGAGATGGCGGCTAACACGGCGGTGGCGGTGGTACCAATATTGGCACCGATCACGGCGGCGGCAGCTTCATTCAGCGGTAACACCCCTGCTTCGGCCAAGGTCAACACCACCGCTAATACGGCTGCCGAGGCTTGCATCACCACGGTCAGCACAATCCCTGCCAGCGTAAAGGCCAACACCGACCAGAAGCCATATCCCGATAATTGGCTCAGATCGAGGCTGCTGCTATCGGCAACAAAAGCTTGCTGTAAAAAGCCAATGCCGAGAAACAAAATCCCAAAACCAGCCACGGCACCGCCTAATGCCCCTCGGCGCGTTTCTGGGCCGGTAAGTTTGCATAACATCCCAAGGCCAATCAGCGGCAAAGCAGCGGCATCAAGTTTAATCTTGAATCCCAAAATCGCCACTAGCCAGCCGGTGAACGTGGTACCGACATTCGAGCCAAAAAATACCCAAAGCGATTGGCTTAAGGGCAATAAACCGGCATTGACAAAACCGATGGCGGCAACGGTGATAGCGGTGGAAGATTGCACCAACGCGGTGGCACCCATACCAAACAGCAAGCCTCGTAGCCGCGTTGCCGTCCATCGTTTTAGCCATTTACCCAAGGCCGGCCCAACTGCCAATTTTAGGCCATCGGTCATTAAGGTCATGCCCAATAAAAATAAACCGATGCCACCTAATAAATACCCAAGTTGTAAACCGGCCATTTGCCCTCTTTCCTAATACTTAAAAGCAACGTGCCAGCAAAGCACCTGCAACAGGTTGACCCAGATTGGCTTTCACGCGAATCCCATTACCGGCGGCCACTTCAATCGCCTCACCCGTTTTACCGCTATATAACTGCTGTAATGGCACCATCCGATTGCCTTCGGGGTGAATCACTTCGATGGTGTCACCGACGGCAAAGCGGTTTTTCACCTCGATAATCGCCAAGCCCTGTTCATCCACGCCAATCACATCACCGGCATATTGGCTCTTTTTCGCTTGTGAATGACCATATAAATAGTTTTGATAATCTTGGGTCTGATGACGTTCGAGGAAGCCCGGGGTATAGCCACGATTGGCCAACCCTTCTAAATCAGCCAACAACGTCACATCAAACGGACGGCCTGCCACTGCATCATCAATGGCACGGCGATAGGCTTGTGCAGTACGCGCAACGTAATACAAGCTCTTAGTGCGGCCTTCGATTTTCAGTGAATCCACCCCAATGGCCACCAATTTTTCGATTTGCTCAATCGCACGGAGATCTTTTGAGTTCATGATGTAGGTGCCGTGTTCATCTTCCATGATCGGCATTAGCTCACCCGGGCGGTTGCTTTCTTCAAGCAAATAGGTTTTATCGGCCAAAGGATGACGCTCTGCCCCACCACAGGCGGCAAAACTTTGATTGGCTTCTTCCAATGCTTGGTTCATGTCAAAGCGAATGACCTGCGGTGCCACATCGCCCGATTGATCACCGGTGGTGTCGTGTACCTTGTAATCCCAGCGGCAGGCGTTGGTGCAGGTGCCTTGGTTGGGGTCGCGATGGTTGAAATAACCCGATAACAAACAGCGGCCAGAATAGGCAATGCACAGCGCACCGTGAACGAACACTTCAAGCTCCATATCAGGGCATTCCTGACGGATTTCGGCGATTTCTTCAATCGACAGTTCACGCGACAGAATGATGCGGCTGATGCCGAGCTTTTGCCAAAACTTCACCCCCATATAGTTGACGGTGTTGGCTTGCACTGACAGATGAATCGGGACTTCTGGCCATTTCTCGCGCACCATCATAATTAAACCGGGGTCGGCCATGATTAAGGCGTCGGGTTTCATGGCAATCACCGGTGCCATGTCCGCCAGATAGGTTTTGATTTTGCTGTTATGTGGCAATAAGTTGCTGGCAACATAAAACAATTTGCCGCGTTCATGTGCTTCACGGATGCCGGTTTGCAGTTCTTCTAATTTGAATTCGTTATTGCGAGCGCGCAGAGAATAGCGGGGTTGGCCGGCATAAACGGCGTCTGCACCAAAATCATAGGCAGCGCGCATTTTGTCGAGAGAACCGGCGGGTAATAACAGTTCGGGAGATCGAGACATGGAAAAGCTCATTGAGAAAAAAAGGGGCAGAGGCTAATCATTCACGATAGCCTCGTCAACAAAAAAACCAGTAAAAGCAAGCGATTAGCCGCTAGCGGCGGCGTTTGACCATCAAGCCGGCGAGCGCGAGCAGTTGTAGCGCAAAGCTCAACAACATCAGCCCGCCCCACAACACTTGCCAGCCACCATGCGGCGACCATTCAGGGGTTTGTAATGCCGCTGAACTCAAGCCAAACACCACACTTGCCAGCAACAATAAAGCGCCATACCAGATGCGATTGAGGCGCAACAAACGCGATTGCAAAGTCATGTTGTCTCTCATTTTTTATGATTTCAGTGCCAAAACATGAGTGTTAAATCTCACCGTATCTTACGGGCTTGCACTGATATAGATCAAATTTATCAGTGTGCGATATAAAAAAGTTGTTTATGCTAAATGAGCTATGAAAATTAGCGCAATGTATAAACAAAAATCGGCTATCTTGCGGAAATCTTTTGTTTTGTGGCGTATAACTGGAATAAAACCTGCTTATTCATCGCTACAATCTCTCACCCTTTATTACCGCACCATTTCCGCCAGCGTCCAACACTTCGTGGCGCGATGGTGTTCTCTTGATCAGAGGACGTCCCGTGTATGAACCTACTTGCTGATATTTCTATTAAAACCCGCTTGGCGCTGGGCCAGCTGTTGCTGTTGTTACTGTTGATTGTGACGGCGGTAGCGGCATGGTTGGGGGTGAAACGGATGCAATACGAGGTTGATGAACTCAGCCGGACACATTTGCCCACCTTACATGCTGTCAGCGATTTACGCCAACATATCGGCGCCATTCGTGCCCATGAAAAAGACATTGTGATTCATTATGCAACGTCTAGCCGTCGCGATGAAGCAAAAAAAGCATGGGATAACGAACGGCAAAAAGTCGAGCAAACCTTAACCACCTTACAACTTAAACAAGACGATGGCCGCCCAGATACTTTGTTGCAATCGCGTTTTGAAGCCTATGTAAAAGGGATTGAGGCAATTTATCGCGGCTTGGCCAGCGGTGAAATTGGTGATGCGGAAAACCTGAATCAGCAACTGGCTTGGTATAAAAGCGCAGTGAGCGATATGGAGTTGGCGCTGGCTAAAGCGGTTGCCGAAAGCAACCGCCAACTGGAACAAGGCCAAGCTGAATTAGCACAGCGTACGGAGATGATTTTATTGGTATTGGCTGTCTTAGCAGCGGTGGCGGTGGTGTTTAGCTTGCTGGCGCAGTGGGTGATGGTGCGTTCTATCAATCGGCCACTGTCGGTATTACAACAGGCGGTGGCGCATGTCGGGCAAAGCGGTGACCTGACTCATACCATCCCTGATTTGGGTCGCAATGAAATTGGCACGGTGGCGGCGACTTTTAACCGCTTAGTGCAACACATGCGTAATTTGATTGCCGAAGCCGGCCACAATGCAAAACATGCGGCTGATTCTGCCGGTGGTTTATCTGGTGTGGCAAATCAAGTGTCTTCTACCGCAGAACAACAGGCCGATGCAGCTTCGAGTGCCGCTGCCGCCATTGAACAACTGTCGGTCAGTTTTAGCCATGTCACAGACAGTGCCAATGCCTTAGAACAGCGGGCGCGTAATATGAACGACACCGCCGCCGAGGGTGAGCAACTGGCACAACAAACGGCAAAAGAAATCAGCCGCACGGCACAGCATTTATTGGGTTCGGCCAATGTGGTGGCGACGCTCGATCAGCGTTCAACTGAGATTGGTAATATCGTGATGATTATTCGTGAAATTGCCGAGCAAACCAATTTATTGGCGCTCAATGCTGCGATTGAAGCAGCGCGGGCAGGTGAAGCCGGGCGCGGGTTTGCGGTGGTGGCGGATGAGGTGCGGAAATTGGCCGAACGTACCAACACGGCCACACAAGAAATTGATGTCAAAATCCGTGCTGTCCAAGGCGATACCAGCCAAGTGGTGGACAATATGCGGCAGGCGGATGAACTGATTGCTCACGGTGAAACCTTGGCCAAACGCACCGCCTCAGCATTAACCGAAATTCGCACCAGCTACACCGAGTCAATGGAAAAAATCGCGGATATTGCCCAAGCTTTGCAAGAACAGCGCGAGTCGAGCCAACAAATCGCTACCCATGTTGAAACCATCGCCTCGATGAGCAGTGAAAATTATCATGCTGCAGGTGAAGCGGCGCGATTGGCTGGGGAGTTGCGCGAGTTGTCAGCGGTATTAGAACAGGCGATTGGTCAATTCCGCACCGTCTAACCTCGGTTTCCCCCTTGCGGAGTGGAAAATATCCACCAGCAAGGGGAGAGTCCTCAAGCATGTAGCTCGTCAACCAAACGATCTAATAATTCAATCACCTCACCGCTGGCGTGCTCGACACCCTGCATCGCGGCGACAATCGCTGTCCGTTGCTCAGCATTGTGCATCCAATCTCCTTCTGCTAAATGCACGGCACGATGCACACCGCTGTGTACGGCGCTATGGGGGCGGTCGAGTTTGCTATAACTCGGCGTACCGGCAAAGCGTTGTTTACCAACGCCTTCTTCATACCATTTACCCAAACGGCAGTTATGGTGATCGACGGCCACTGCTTTGGCTTCTTCTTGGTGTTGTTGTGGGTTTTGGATAGTTAGATAGGCACGTTGTTTATACACAATGTGGTCAACCTTCGCTAACGAGGCAAAGGCGCGGTCACGGGCATACGAAAGTTGTTCCAACGTTTGTTGACTGGAGGTCGATAGATTTTTGAACGTGGCGCGGAAGGCTTGTACTCGCGTTTGTAAAGCGTCGGCTTGGGTGGCGGCTTGTTGTGATTCGTTGCTGATATGGCCAGTACGGGCGGTGAAGCCTTCGATGGTGGTGCTGATGCCGTTGGCCGCTTGTTTTGAGCGCTCCGCTAACAGCCGCACTTCGTCTGCCACCACCGCAAACCCGCGCCCCGCTTCACCCGCCCGTGCTGCTTCAATTGCGGCATTGAGCGCCAATAAATTGGTTTGTTCGGCGATATCGGTAATCGTACCCAGCGCTTGGATCACGGCATTGCTGTCGGCGGCCAAACCTTGCACACGTTCATGAATCGCCCGTAAACCGGTAATCATCACTTGCATGTTTTCAGTCATCGCTTCCGCTTGTTCATTGCTAGTTTGTGAAGCAGCGATATTGTGTTCGGCAATGTGGTAGGTCGATTCGATATGCTGGTTAATTTGCATTAAATCGCGTTGTGTCGTGACCAAATTTTGCGTCAAGTTTGCCGAATTCATTTCATGCAGCTGTGAAAACAGCGTATTGCGTGCCTGTTCACTTTGGCTATCACGAATTGCTTGCACGGCGACGCCAATGTTTTCGAGCGAGGCTTTAGGTTGACCGACTAAACCCTCGGTAATCGGTGGCCGTGCGCGTTGGCTATCATACACACGGCGGAAAGCCGAGTCGGACTCATGGAAATAGGCCTCGACGTGGTCTAAAAACTCGTTCAGTTCCCATGCAACCTTGCCCACTTCACCTAAGCCGACTGTTTCGGTAACGCGATGTTGAAATTCCCCTTTTTTACAACGCTTAAGCGTTTCGTGCATTTCGCGCAGGGTGGCAATCGCCCGCAGCAACGAAATACGGTGGGGGACAATAATCAGCAACAAGATAATTGGATAGAGCACCAGCCAAATTGGGGCTTGGTATTGCCAAATCATCCACACAACGATGGCTATGCTCGATAACACATAAAAACTGTGGGCAATATTGACTTGGGTACGAAGGAAAGGAATCGGTGCAATGCGGCGGCTAGAGTGAGTCGTCATCATCGGTTGGCTTTCTGCTGTTGACCACGGCTTTTTTGATAAAGCGCTAACATCAAGCTTTCGTAGTCATGTTGTTGTGTGGCTAATTCTTGTTCCCATTGTTTCCATGCCGCATCTGGGCCCAGTGCGCGTTCTTGTTGCAACAGTTTCTGATACATCGGTTCTAACACCGCGATGGCGTCATCGCTGGCACCCCGACGAAATGAGCTATAGCCCACGATATTGTCGTCTGCATCACGCTCTTGCACGATGTGGGCAAAAACCCAATAGCCATGACCTTGTGCTGAGCAATTTTTAACATAACCAAAAAACTCCATACCGGCTTTTAAGGTTTTCCATAAATGGGCAAACAGTGCTTTTGGCATGTCTGGATGGCGAATAATGTTATGAGGATTGTTTAATAATTCGGCCTCAGAATAACCAGAAATCTCCATAAACATACGGTTGGCATAGGTGATATTGCCATTTAAGTCTGATTTAGAGACGATAAAACGATGGGTCGGTACTTTAATAAGTTGTCCGCTGAGTGTGATAGGTGGGCGAGACACAGTGTAAGACTCCCGAATTTAAACATCGGTGGTGGATTAAAACAGGTGTGGGTGTTGTAGCGCACTCACTAACTGCCAGAGTGCTAACAGGCAAATAGACAGCCCTGCCACGCGGCGAACCCATGCTTTTTGTAGAGTGTGGCGAAGACTGTCGGCAAACCAGCCAATCAACAGTAAATTGGGCAAGGTACCGAGGCCAAAGGCCAACATTAACAGCGCGCCCTGCTGTGGGCTGGCGGTAGCGAGGGCAGAAAGGCTGGCAGTATAAACCAAGCCACAGGGCAGCCAGCCCCATAATGCGCCGGCAATCACCGCATGACCAAGATGGCGGATGGGCAGAATGGTGTGTAACAACGGCTGTAGGCGACGCCAGATGGGGCGACCCAGTCGTTCAATATGCCCCACCCAACCATTGATACCAGCAAGGTATAAACCCAGCAAAAATAATAAGCTCTGGGCAAAAAAGAATAAGCCCCATTGCACACCGAGGCTGTTGAGGCTGGCAATCCCTAAACCACCAATACCACCGACTAACGCACCAACAGCGGTGTAAGACAGCAATCGGCCACTGTTGACAGCCAATAAATAAGGCCAAGCGCGGCGTTGTGGTGGCAGCTGCATCATTAAAGCAGAGGCCAAGCCGCCACACATACCGACGCAGTGCCCCCCACCAAGAAAACCAACCAACCACACCGCCAAGAGATGAGTGTCCGGCATAATGATTTTTTGTTATCAAAAGCGATATTTTAGCTGAATTAGGCTGTTACTTTATTGCACTGCACTTTTTTTAATTCAATGCGCGATTTTTGGTGAAAAATAGCGTTAAGTTGTTGCATTGCAAAATAAAATTTTAAGATCTTGTTAAGAAATGGCCTGCAGAATCCATACTCACTGAATTTCTGTTGTGTATTGCTACAGAAGCGTTCAGGGCATTTCCTTGCTTTCTCAGCCGCGTTTTCGAACGCGGTTTTTTTTTCGCCATAAAAAAGCCCCACTGCTGAGTGGGGCCAAATTGAGGGAGAGAAAATGGAGAGACAAGGATTATTGGATGGTTTCCATCACTTTCCAATCGCCGCCTTCAACTTTGTAAACGGTCACTGTACCGTTTTTCAGATCACCTTTTTCGTCATACGAAATGCTGGCGGCGGTTACACCGGCGTATTCGGTTTTTGCCAGCTCAGGTAAGTATTTCGCTGGGTCTGCCGAGTTAGCCTTCTTCATCGCTTCGATCATGATGCGAGTCGCGTCATAGCCATACGGCGAGTAGGTGGCAACGTCTTGGTTAAAGCGTGCTTTGTAACGGGTGGCGTAGTCGTTGCCTTTTGGCATTTGTTCCAGTGGCAAACCAGCCAACGACGCAATGGTGCCTTCCGATTCTGCACCAGCCAATTTCAAGAAAGTTGGGGTTTTGGTCATTTCACCCGACACCAGCGGTGCGGTGATCCCTAAACGCTTGAGCTGTTTTGCCATTGGCGCGGACTGAGCATCAGCACCACCGTAGAAGATGATGTCAGGACCAGCGCCTTTGATGGTGGTCAGAATTGCGGTGAAGTCAGTGGCTTTGTCGTTGGTGAATTCACGTTTGATGATTTCGCCACCAGCGGCTTTCACCGATTTCTCGAACTCATCCGCCAAACCTTGGCCGTAAGCGGTGCGGTCGTCAATGATGGCGATTTTCTTCGCACCCAGTTTTTCCACCACGAATTTACCCATCACCGCACCTTGTTGGGTGTCGGAGGTCATCGAACGGAAGGTGGTATTGAAACCTTGTTGGGTGAACTGTGGTGCCGTTGCCATCGCAATCATCGGAACGCCTGCATCGTGATAAATCTTCGAAGCAGGAATCGCGGTACCGGAGTTGAAGTGACCGATAATCCCGTTGATTTTGGCATCAACAAATTTTTGTGCCACTTGGGTTGCGGTTTTCGGGTCGGCTTGGTCATCTTCAGCTTGCAACTGGAATTTGACTGGTTTGCCGTCGATGGTTGGGTTTTCGGCGTTCGCGTCTTCAATCGCTAAGGTCACACCGTTTTTATATTCCTCACCATAGTGGGCTTGTGGGCCAGTCAGCGGTGCGGCAAAACCAATGTTAACCACTTGCGCTTCGGCAGCAGCAGGGGCAGCAGGCGCGGCGGCTTGTGCTGCGGGGGCTTCTTCTTTTTTACCGCAGGCAACTAAAGTCAGGGCAGCGGCCACTGCAGCAGAAATTTTTACTAACTTGCTTGTTTGCATCGTTCTTCCTCTTTCCTTGAAGTAAAAAACCGAATGATTCACTGGATAAGTCGATCATTACAGTATCATGCGCTCTGATAGATCGCTGTAAACGATTCTACCGGATGTTTTTGCTTACGCTCCAGCACTATCCGCTTTCTTGTTAAAAACCTGTCACCAGAGCGTAATTTTTTCTGCACAAAGCGGCGATTAGGCCGACTCGGTCAAACTCATCAGGCTGGCATTACCGCCGGCAGCGGTAGTGTTGACGCTGATAGCGCGTTCGGCAACCAACCGTGCCAAGTTGTATTGCCCATCCTCCTCCGCTAACAACAACGGTACGCGTGCGCCATCGCGGGCCGCTAATGCCTTACGCAATGCTTGTGCCTCACTCTGGTTACCAGAGAATAATACTGCACTCACGTCTTCTGCTTTTAAGGCAAAGGCATCAATCGCCAAACCTAAACTATCAGGCAAGCGCGGTAACAAGGTCTGTGCTGCGGCGTTATCTGCAATTCGCACCCGATTGCCGGTGGCAAAGGCTGCGATTAGCTGCATGGCTAATGCGCGTGCGCTGTCAGCGATACATGATACGGTGCCGCGTGGAGCAAAATGCAGGCTGTTGCGTTCCCCTGTTGGGCCGGGTAACAGCATGTCGCGTTCCAACAGGCTGAGCTGTTGGCAGGTTTGCAACCACTGAGCTAACCGTGTTTTATCCTGTTGCAACTCTGGGACACTGGTTAATGCGGCGAATAAGTGATCCAGTCGTGCCGACTGTGCGCCAGTTTGCGCCAGATTGGCTGGGGCTTGCCATTGTGCGGCGCGGGTCAGACGTTGCAGATAGAACGGGCCACCAGCTTTCGGGCCAGTACCCGACAAGCCTTCACCACCGAACGGTTGCACACCCACAACAGCACCGACAATATTACGATTGACATAAATATTACCAACATGGGCAGTGCTGGTGATTAAGTCGATGGTTTCATCAATGCGGCTGTGAATACCAAGGGTGAGACCATAACCAGTGGCGTTGATGTCGCGAATCAGCTGGGGCAGTTCGCGGCTTTGGAAACGGACAATATGTAAGACAGGGCCGAATACTTCGCGTTTGAGCTCGCGAATGCTGTCAATTTCAAACAGCGTCGGGGCAATAAAACTGCCTTCGCTACATTCGCTTGGTAACGCGATTTGGTACATCCATTTGGCAGTGCGCTGCATCTGGCTGATATGGCCGAGCAATTGCTGTTGTGCTTCGCGGTCGATCACGGGGCCAACATCGGTACTGAGCCGGTTTGGATTCCCGACGCGTAATTCATCCATCGCCCCTTTCAGCATGGTGATAACGCGATCAGCAATATCTTCTTGCAGACACAAAATGCGTAAGGCGGAACAACGCTGGCCGGCAGAATCAAAAGCCGAGCTTAACACATCGGTAACAACCTGCTCTGGCAAGGCCGAGCTATCGACAATCATCGCATTTTGGCCGCCGGTTTCGGCAATCAACGCCACATCATGCGCATGTTTGGCTACGGCGCGGGAAATGATTTGAGCGACTTCTGTTGAACCCGTGAAGATTACGCCCTGTACCCGTGGGTCGCTGCTGAGTGCGGCCCCGACGGTTTCACCACGACCGGGCAGAAATTGCACGACATCGTGTGGAATGCCTGCTTGGTGCATCAGGCGCACCGCATGGGCAGCAATTAAAGCAGTTTGTTCAGCAGGTTTGGCTAAAACGGGGTTGCCAGCGGCAATGGCAGCAATCACTTCACCGACGAAAATCGCCAGCGGGAAATTCCACGGGCTAATCGCCACCACCGGCCCAACTGCTGGGGTGCGTTCTGGCGAGAACACAATGCCATCGCCCCCACGAATTTGTAAGGCATAGTAGCGGCAAAAATCGACCGCTTCGCGCACTTCGGCCACCGCATTGGCAAAGGTTTTACCCGCTTCGCGGACGGCCAAGGCAAGGAAGCTGCTGCGCTGTGCTTCTAATTGATCGGCAAAGGCTTCGATTACATTGGCGCGCTCAATCGGTGAAGTTGCGGCCCAACGACCTGCGGCGGCAGTTGCTGCGCTCAGCGCGTGTTCCACATCGTCTAATTCGGCTTCAATAACGCGGCCAACGATGTCGCTATGTTGCGCTGGATTGAGCACGGGCAAGGCAGTGGGATGATTGCTTGGTTGACCAGCGATGATAGGGCAGGCTAACCAATCTTGATGACCATGTTCGGTCAATGCTTGGTCGAGTTCGTTCAACGCGACTTCCGAGGCTAAGTCCAAGCCATTCGAGTTCAACCGTTGTGCACCATACAGCTGTGGTGGTAGGGCAATACGCGGATGGGGGCTGCCCGCCAGTTGTTTGGCTTGTGCCACCGGATCGGCAACCAATTCATCTATCGACACCGATTCATCGACGATGCGGTTGACGAATGAGCTATTGGCGCCGTTTTCTAACAACCGCCGGACTAAATAAGCCAATAGGGTTTCATGTGAACCGACTGGGGCATAGATCCGGCAGGCGCGGTTGAGTTTATCTTGGCCGACCACTTGATCGTATAGGGTTTCGCCCATGCCATGTAAACATTGGAATTCAAACTCTTTGCCCTGACCCAAATGCCAGATGGCAGACAACGAATAGGCATTGTGTGTGGCAAATTGTGGGTAGATGGCATCTTGTGCTGCCAGTAATTTTTTCGCGCAAGCAATATACGACACATCGGTATACACCTTGCGGGTGTAGACGGGATAGCCACTGAGCCCATCGACTTGGGCGCGTTTAATTTCCGCATCCCAATACGCGCCTTTGACCAAGCGCACCATAAAACGATGGCCGGTTTTCCGTGCCAGCTCGATTAACCAATCAATGACAAAGGGGCAGCGTTTCTGATACGCCTGCACCACAATCCCAATTCCATCCCAACCAGCCAGCTCGTCATCGTGGGCGATGGCTTCGATTAAATCCAACGACAGTTCAAGGCGGTCGGCTTCTTCAGCATCAATATTGAGACCGATATTGTATTTTTTGGCTAATACGAATAGGGCTTTTAAGCGTGGCAGCAATTCTTGTAAAGCGCGGTCACGTTGAGCGCGGCTATAACGCGGGTGGATCGCCGACAGTTTCACCGAGATGCCGGGGCCTTCAATAATGCCTCGGCCATTCGCCGCCTTACCAATCGCATGAATGGCCGTTTCGTAGTCTTTCATATAACGCTGAGCATCGGCTTCGGTCATGGCGGCTTCGCCAAGCATATCGTAACTAAAACGATAACCTCGGGCTTCACGCTCACGGCCATTGGCCAGCGCCTCGTCAATGGTCTCACCAGTGACAAATTGCTTGCCCAGCATCCGCATTGCCAAGTCAACCCCTTTGCGAATCAGCGGTTCCCCACCTTTGGCAATCAGGCGCGATAAGGAATGGGAGAGTCCGGCTTCGTTATGGGTATTGACCAGCTTACCCGTAATCACCAACCCCCATGTGGCTGCATTCACAAATAACGATTGGCTCTGGCCCAAGTGGGCGCCCCAATCGCCTTTAGAAATTTTGTCGCGAATCAGCTTGTCGGCAGTCGCTTGATCGGGAATTCGCAACAGGGCTTCGGCCAAGCACATCAAGGCCACCCCTTCTTGACTCGACAGTGAAAATTCATGCATCAGTGCATCGACGCCGCTGGCGCGGGTCCGTTTATGGCGGACATCGCTCACCAGTTTTTTCGCCAACGCTTGGATCCCTTTAATCTCACCAGCGGGAATATCGGCTTGGCTCAACAGACTGCGAACACATTCGCCTTCATCGCGTCGCCATGCGGCGGTGATGGCATGACGGCTTGGGGTTTGGGGTAGGGCAAGCGTTGGAAAAGACATGATTTTGATGCTCCATCGAATTCGAGATTTTTGACAATAATATTCGATGTAATGCAATATATCAGACCATATTAAGACAAAATCGCAAGATAAAAATCTAGTTTTTTGCTTTTTTGTAGATACTAAAACTTTTCGCGTTGCAACATTCGTGTAAAGACAGGGAAAAAAGCATATAATGCTAAAAGCATGGCAAACAACTAGCGATAACTTCTGTACCTTAGCTCTAACTCAGTGAAAAAACCATGAAGCGAAATCGAAATAAAAAACCCCTCGATCTGATCGACCGTAAAATTTTGGCTGTCTTACAACACAACGCCAAAATTTCTAATGTTGATTTAGCCGATCGTGTTCATCTGAGCCCCACACCCTGTCTGGAGCGGGTGAAGCGTTTGGAGTCGGAAGGGTATATCCGCGACTATGTCACCCGCCTCAATCCCCATCTGCTCGACGCTGGGATGTTGGTTTATCTGGAGGTCACGCTGACCAGTACCAGCTCTGAGGTATTAGAAGAATTTAATCGCGCCGTTCAAACCATCCCCGAGATTCTGGAATGTCACATGGTGGCGGGTGGCTTTGACTACTTATTAAAGATCCGCGTCAACGATATTCAAGCATTTCGTGTGCTGTTGGGCGATATGTTGAGCTCGCTGCCGCATGTGCGCGAAACCCACACTTATGTGGTGATGGAGGAAGTGAAAGAACAAACTAGCCTCCCCATCAAAACGTGAGTTTGGCATGTTTTTTAGAATTCTCGAAATTTTATTTCCTGTGTTGTCGATTATTGCTATCGGCACCTTGTATGGCCGCTTCCGCCGCCCCGATATGTTGGCAGCAAACCAACTGAACATGGATTTATTCGTGCCTGCGCTGGTGTTTGCTGCGTTGGCGAGTAAAGATTTTCATGTGATGGCCTATTTGCCCCTCGCCGCTGCCGCAACGGCTGTTGTATTAGGCTCTGGGCTATTGGCATGGCCGGTGGCGCGCCTGTTAGGGCTCGATTGGCGTACCTTCGTCCCACCCATGATGTTCAACAACACCGGCAATATGGGGATTCCAGTGATGGTGTTGGCGTTTGGTAGTCAATGGCTGCCGGGGGCGGTGATTGTCTTTTTAGTCGAAATGGTGTTGCACTTCTCGCTTGGTCTGTGGATGTTAGACCACAAAACCAAATTATTCGCCCTGTTTAAACAGCCCGTGATTCTGGCCACGATATTTGGCTTGGTGGTCAGCTTGGGGCAAATCTCTCTTCCCGCACCATTGCAAATCGCCCTGAAAATGTTGGGAGATATTTCCATCCCCTTGATGTTATTTGCGCTTGGGGTACGGATGGCTGGCATTTCTTTTGCCGATTGGAAAATCGGAGTGATTGGCGGCATCTTGTGTCCGTTGTCGGGGGCGATGGTGGCTGGGCTATGGTTACAGGCTTTTCCATTGCCACCAATGCAAGAAGCTTTGCTGTGGGTGTTTGCGGTGTTACCGCCGGCAGTGTTGAACTACTTGGTTGCGGAACGCTATCAACAAGAGCCGGCTCGTGTGGCATCGATTGTGCTCATTGGCAACAGTTTGTCGGTTTTTTCGTTGGCAATTGTTTTATATTTGGTTTTACCACACTAGATTTTGTTTGTTGCAACATAATCTTGCATACGAGATGAAAAGCGCTGTGCTAAAATTCGCCGATTTTTCAACGCACTGAAGCTTCCATGTCTCGCAACCTTCGCAATATCGCTATTATCGCTCACGTTGACCACGGTAAAACTACTTTGGTTGACCAACTGCTACGCCAATCCGGCACTTTCCGTGACCATCAACAAGTTGATGAACGGGTGATGGACAGCAACGACCTCGAAAAAGAACGGGGTATCACGATTCTGGCAAAGAACACTGCCATCGAATATCAAGGCACGCATATCAATATCGTGGACACCCCCGGACACGCCGACTTTGGCGGTGAGGTTGAGCGGGTGTTGGGGATGGTTGATGGTGTGTTGCTGTTGGTCGATGCCCAAGAAGGCCCGATGCCACAAACCCGTTTTGTGACGAAAAAAGCCTTGGCTTTGGGTCTGCGCCCTATCGTGGTAATTAACAAAATCGACCGTCCCGGTGCGCGTCCTGACTGGGTTGTCGATCAAACTTTCGACCTGTTCGACAAGCTCGGCGCCACCGATGAACAGCTCGATTTCCCTATCGTGTATGCTTCTGGCCTCAATGGTTTTGCCAAACTCGAATTAGAAGACGAATCAACCGATATGCGTCCGCTGTTCGAGGTGATTCTCGAGCATGTGCCTACCCCACCCGGCGATGCTGAAGCGCCGTTACAACTGCAAATTTCTGCTTTGGATTATTCCACCTACACTGGCCGCTTAGGCGTGGGCCGTGTGTTGAATGGTCGCATCAAACCCGGTCAAGCCGTGGTGGTGATGAACCACGAAGACCAAGTGGCACAAGGCCGGATTAACCAAGTGTTGGGTTTCAAAGGCCTCGAACGCGTTCCTGTCGAACAAGCCGAGGCTGGTGACATTATTATCATCTCTGGTGTGGAAGACATCGGGATTGGTGTCACCATCTGTGACCGTGAACAGCCTGTTGGCTTGCCAATGTTGTCGGTGGACGAACCTACGCTGACGATGGACTTTATGGTCAACACCTCGCCTTTGGCCGGTACCGAAGGTAAATTCGTCACCAGCCGTCAAATCCGTGATCGTCTGCAAAAAGAATTGCTGACCAACGTGGCTTTGCGTGTTGAAGAAACCGGCGACGCGGATATTTTCCGTGTGTCTGGCCGTGGCGAATTGCATCTGACCATTCTGTTAGAAAATATGCGCCGTGAAGGTTTTGAGATGGCCGTCGGTAAGCCACGTGTGGTTTACAAAGAAATCAATGGCGAGAAATGCGAACCATACGAAAACTTGACCATCGACTTGGAAGATAACCACCAAGGCGCAGTGATGGAAGAAATTGGTCGCCGCCGTGGTGAGTTGACCAATATGGAATCGGACGGTAATGGCCGCACACGTCTTGAATATCATATTCCTGCCCGTGGTTTGATTGGTTTCCAATCCGATTTCTTGACCATGACGCGCGGCACTGGTTTGATGAGCCATGTGTTTGATGATTACGGTCCGGTGAAACCAGATTTGCCCGGCCGTCACAATGGCGTGTTGATTTCGCAAGAAAACGGCGAAGCCGTGGCTTATGCTTTGTGGAACTTAGAAGACCGTGGCCGGATGTTTGTTAGCCCGGGTGAAAAGTTGTATGAAGGGATGATTATTGGGATTCACAGCCGTGAAAATGATTTGGTTGTGAACCCAATTAAAGGTAAGAAATTAACCAACGTTCGCGCATCTGGGACAGATGAAGCCGTTCGTTTGACCACACCGATCAAACTCACTTTAGAATCGGCAGTGGAGTTTATCGATGATGATGAACTGGTTGAAATCACACCTCAATCGATTCGTATTCGTAAGCGCTTGCTGAATGAACATGATCGTAAGAAATCTGTGCGTGGTTTGCTGTAATCGCTGATGCATGAGATGAAAGAGGGACGCGAAAGCGTCCCTTTTTTTACCTGTTTTTCATTGTTAAAACCATTTGTTCTTTTTTGTTGTGCTGCATATCCTAAACCACAGTTTAAGCGTAAGATGGCTTTCTTTGTTTAATCAGTAGAAGGTTATGCCTAATCTGACGCAAAATGTGAAAGAAAATGGGGTGACGTTGGCATTGTTGGCCTATGTCATTTGGGGCTTATTTCCCCTTTATTGGAAACCGCTTGCTGCTGTTCCCGCGCTGGAAATCCTTGCTCACCGCATTATCTGGTCTGCCCTGTTGTTATTCCTGATCTTGGGCTGGCGTAAGCAATGGGCGTGGCTGGCCCAACTTGACCGCAAAACCCTACAGGCTTTTGCTTTGTCTTCTGTTTTATTAGCAACGAACTGGCTGATTTACATTTGGGCGGTGAACGCGGGGCATGTGGTAGAGGCTAGTCTGGGCTATTTCATTACACCGCTGCTGAATGTGGCGTTGGGGGCAATCGTATTGAAAGAACGCCTGCGCCGGCCACAACAAATGGCGGTGTTATTGGCGATGATGGGCGTGGCGTGGATGGGCTGGCAAGCAGGTGTGCCGCCGTGGATTGCATTGGCGATTGCTGCGAGTTTTGGTGCGTATGGTTTGTTGCGTAAGGTTGCTCGGCTTGGTTCGTTAGAAGGATTGGCATTAGAAACATGGCTGATTGTTTTGCCGGCCTTGGCTTATTTGTTGTGGCAGGAATGGCAAGGCACAGCGATGTTTGGTGCGGCAGTGTCGTGGCAGGTGAATAGTTTATTGGTGGGGGCGGGTGTGGTGACAGCGGTGCCGTTGTTGCTGTTTGCCGCCGCCGCCCGACAGCTCGATTTAGCCACGTTGGGTTTATTGCAATATCTGTCACCAAGTATCCAATTTACCCTCGGTGTTTTGGTGTTTGGTGAGGGACTCGATGCAGGCCGGCTGACCGGTTTTGTCCTGATTTGGGCTGCTTTATTGGTATTTAGCGCCGAAGGATTATGGCGGCGGCGCTATGGATTTACTTAGTTTTTGCCTGTTGAATCCGCAGGCGGAACGGGTAGTTCCCTTGATGGGGGAGTGGGTTGAGTTCATCTTCAAAAGTATACACGCGTAATAGATATTTCCCCTCTTCCGGTAAGGTGCCCCACCAATCTCGGGTATCGGGCACCACCAGTGCACTTTTCTCAATCTGCCACAACAGAAAATACACGCGACTATCCGAGCCTTGTAGTGAAATGCGTAAGGCTTGCCCTTCTTGCCCTTGAAACGTGTAATCCTGAACCCGTCCTTGGCTCACATTGCCGCTGAGCTGCTGATTTTTCCCGACTTTGGGTAAACGCAGTGGTTTTTGCTGTGGCATGGCAACAATTTGCGGCGTCGGTGGTGTCGAAGTGGCAAGGGCGGTGGGGAGTGAGAACAGCATGGCTAAGCCACTGATGCAAAAGACACGATGCCACATAGCGATAATTCCCTTTTTGCCGTTGTCGTGATTGATACAATAAACGCGATAGCGCCGACATGACAAGCCATTAACCTCGAAAATAACGCTGCCCCAATCCTGCAATTCCTACCGCTGCTCGGACAAACGCATAACAACACCACATCAAACTGCGCTCTAGCCAATGTGCATGCCGTAGTCGTAGCAAGTGCACAGGGCGGCTATATTGTTCAATGCGTGTCACCACCCGATCACGCAAATGGTCGGCAAACAGATGGTTTTTGACTACCACATTGGCTTCTTGTGCCAACATCAAGCTAAAGGGATCGATATTGGATGAGCCGACTGTGGCCCATAAACCATCAACGATGGCCACTTTGGCATGTAAAAACCCCGCACGATATTCGTAAATTTCGACCCCCTCGCGCAAAAAATCACGAAACAACACACGGGTGGCATAGTAAAAAATCGCATGGTCAACTCGACCTTGCAGCAAAATTTTGACCTTCACTCCACGCTGTGCCGCATGTTTGATGGCGTGACGAAAGCGAAAGCCGGGTAAAAAATAGGCATTGGCAATGATGATTTCGCGGCGCGCGCTGTGAATTTCTTTGAGGTATTCAATTTCGATACTTTGCCGATGACGGACATTATCGCGGGTCAAAAACCGAACATTTAACTCACCAGCCGGCTGTTGTATGGGGACCAATCTTGGAACGGGGGCAATTGAACCGCGCAACCACCGTTCTCGCCGCCACATTTTTTTGATAGTTTGATAAATCGGCAACACAATCGGGCCACGTAGCCGCACGGCATAGTCATAACGCGGCAAAAAATGGGGTTCGGCATCATCCAAGTCGTGATGTAAATTGATGCCCCCCACAAAGGCAATCGTGCCGTCAATCATTGCCAATTTACGATGCAGACGGCGCAGGCGGTTGCGCCGTGGTAACCAACGTAGCCGCTCGGGGCGGAAAAATAAAAACTCGACGCCAGTGGCTTGAAAGCGTTGTTGCCATTGTTCAGGAAAATCACGCGAGCCAAACCCATCGACCAACACATAACAACGTACACCACGTTGTGCTGCCGCTGCCAAGGCCATTGCAATCGGCTGGCTGGCACTGTCGATTCGGAAAATATAGGTTTCGAGATGAATTTCCTGTGTGGCGTGCTCGATGGCGTGTAATAAAGCAGGAAAAAACTCGCTGCCGGTTTCGAGTAAATCAACCTGATTGCCAGAATACCAAGAATGAACCATCACAAAATCAGTGCAGATAAAGGCGAGGTAACAGTTCTGCCGCGAGGGGCAGATGATCGGAAAGGGCACCCCACGGTGCGCCGCGCAGCACTTCGGCATGATGTGGCACCAGACCACGCACATAAATGCGATCTAATGACAACAAGGGGAAACGTGCCGGAAAGCTACGGGCATAGTGACCGTGGAGATGGTGAAAAATTTCTTGCAAGCCAAGGTCTTCGCTCAGATGGTCGCAAGCTTCGCCACGCCAATCATTAAAATCCCCTGCCAAAATCAAAGCATGATCGGCAGGTACGGCGCGTTGAATATAGTCTTTTAATGCAGAAAATTGCTTGCGGCGGTCGCGTGCCAATAAATTGAGGTGAACACACAGCGCCGATACTGTTACCGGCCAGCGTGGTAGCTGTAATTCACAATGCAATAGGCCACGACTTTCAAAACGATTGACTGAAATATCAAGATTGCACCATTGCTGAATCGGGAAGCGCGATAAGATCGCGTTGCCATGATGACCGTGGGCATAGTGGGCATTTAAGCCATAGGCAACACGGTGTTGCAAACGGCGGGCGAGGTAGTGGTGCTGTGGCTCATGGGGCCAATCAGCAAAGCGCAAGGCGCGTTGGCCATGACGACCTTGCACTTCTTGTAAAAACAACACATCTGCGTTGAGTTGTTGCAAACTCTCGGCCATATTCGGCAACTGAAGGCGGCGGTTGAGCGGCGACATGCCTTTGTGGATATTGTATGAGGCAATTCGGAGAGGTTTTAGCATCGGGCACCGCGCGCAAAGTGATAGAGGCAAGATGATGGGCAATCTAGCACAACGCAAGGCCAACTCAAGCCCTCTATGCTTTTGCTATTGCCTTTCGTCTCTGTGCCGCTTTTGAACATAGGAAAACCAATATGGCAACTTTTGTCCCACATCTACAACATCCTATTATCAACCCTTTCCCCGGGATTCGAACATTAGAACAACAATTGGGGCATGCTGTTCCAACTCGTCTTGGTTCAAATGAAAGTCCCCCTTATCCAGCACATCCCGTAGCACAGCTTAATTTAGCCGACTGTGCGCCCTATTATCCCGACCCGTATGCCCGTGATTTGCGGCAACAACTGGCTGAACGATGGGGAACGAACGCCGACTGCATTGCGGTTGATGCAGGGGCGGATGCGCTGTTATTGCTGTTTTTGCGTCTGTTTTGCCAAGTGGGTGATGCGGTGGTGTTAACCGCAGGGAGTTATCCCACTTTCCCTTATTTTGCTCGCGGTTGTGGTGTGAGCTTATTTGAATATCCTTACCATCCTGAGACCCTGCAACACGATCTCACCGCTTTGGCGGCGGCGGCTGAGCAACATCAGGCCAAACTGGTGTATGTAGCCAATCCAGACAACCCCACCGGCTCGGTTTATTCTTTTGCTGAGATTGCCGCCTTCCGTGCCCGTTTACCGGCCGAGACCTTCTTGCTGCTTGATGAAGCGTATATCGATTTTTATCAAGATAGCGAACAAGGCACGATCTTGCCGAATACTGCGCGTGTTCGAACGTTTTCCAAAGCCTATGCTTTGGCTGGAATGCGTGTCGCTTATGTGTTGGCAGAGCCAGAAGTCATTGCTAAAGCAGATCAAATTCGCATCCAATTTGCCGTGTCTCATCCGGCACAGTTAGCCGCCTTGGCGGCGTTGGCTGATCCGGCGTGGTCGCGTGGTCTGGTTGCACATAGCATTGCCCTCCGCGATCAGCTGGCACAGGCGCTACAGCAACTCGATTACTGTGTGTTGCCTTCGGCAACTAATTTTGTTTGTGTGGTGTTGCCACAAGTCGAACAAGCACAGGCCATTCAGCGGCGATTGTGGCAAGACGGGATTGCAATTCATCGCCCTCCTCATCCTGCCAGTGCCCATCTCCTCCGCATCAGTGCTCATCCTGCTGCTTTAACCCCAGCGTTCTTATCCGTCTTTGCTGCTGCACAACGTGGGGCACTGTGATGCGTTGGCTAAAAACGGCGGCGGTGTTGGCATTATTTTCTAGCGTGGCGATAGCACAAACGACACCACCGCGTTTGGGGCTTGTACTGGGGGGCGGTGGTGCGCGTGGTTTTGCCCATTTGGGGGTGTTAAAACAGCTGGAAGCATGGCGGGTGCCGGTGGCGTGTATTGCGGGGACCAGCGCTGGTTCGCTGATTGGCGGTTTTTACGCCAGTGGAATGCCGTTGCCAGCGATGGAGCGTGCTTTTGCCACGGCGGATTGGGATGGCATTTTGTCGGGGCGGGTGCCGCGTGAACAAGTGCCATATCAACGCAAACGTGATGACTACAAAAATTATTTTGATGTTGTGCTTGGGGTGCGTAATTGGCAATTCCAATTTCCGCGTGGTGCCATCAATTCACAAAAAATTGATTTATTTATCCGTGAGTTAACCCGTGATGCTGAAGTGGCGGCCTTCGATCGTTTACCGATTCCGTTTGAAGCCGTCGCTACCGATTTAACCACGGGTGAAGCGGTGGTTTTTCGTGAGGGAAAACTGGCAACGGCATTGCGTGCCAGCATGGCGGTGCCGGGCTTGTTTGATCCGGTGGCGCAGGGTGACACCTTGTTGGTCGATGGCGGGTTGGCTCGCCAGTTGCCAATTGAAAATCTTAAGCAAAAACGCTGCGCCGACGTGTTGTTAGTGGTGGATGTTGGTTCAGACAATCTCGCCCCACAGCAAATTAAGACAGTGTTTGATGTGCTGGCGCAAACCACCAATGTCGGCATTATGCAGAACGTACGCCAGCAGCTGGCGTTGTTGACACCGGCAGACATGGTATTGCGTCCTGAGTTGGGGCCGTTGAGTGCTGCTGATTTCCGCAAAAGCACTGAATTTGCGCTGAAAGGCCAACAAGCGATTCAACCGCTGGCGGCAGCCTTGCAACGCTTTGCGGTGTCGCCAGAAGCCTATCAAGCTTGGAAACAACGCCGCGAACAATGGCAACCTCACGCGCCGCGTGTCGATCAAGTGGAAGTCAAGCCGTTAGACATTGCCAATCGGGAATGGATTAAACAGGCCTTGCCCGTGACAACTGGGCAGCCGTTAGATCAACCGCAGTTGCACCAGCAAATTGAACATTTATTTGCCAGTGGTGATTTTGACCGCTTGAATTATCGCCTCGATCAACGTGAGCAGCACAACATCCTCACCATTGAAGCACTTGAACGAGCACAAGCACCAAACTACCTGCGCTTTGGCTTATCGCTGCGTGCTGATACCGACGACAGCAGCGACTTTAATTTGTTATTCAGCCATCGCCGCATTTGGCTGAATGATGCCGGTGGCGAATGGCGTAATGAATTCGAGCTGGGGCGCGGTGGTGGTTTCTCGACTGAATGGTTCCAGCCTTTCAGCTACACCAGTCCCTATTTCTTTGCTTTGGGTGCGGGGCGCAATGCCGAGCCATTTAGTGTCTATGACATCGATGGCAATGAATACTCTCGCTATAACTTATATCGCAACTATCTGCGTGCCGAAGTCGGGGTTAATTTAGGTAATTATGGTGAATGGCGAACAGGGATTGAACGCAACCGGATCAGTGCCGAACGCAAAGTTGGCGACCCGAGTTTATTTGCTAATGAACGCGGTTGGTTAACCCAATTCTCTAGCCGCTTGTTGATCGATCAATTTGATAACCCACGCCTGCCGCGCCAAGGTTATTTTGTCAGTGCTGAGCTGGCGCATTTGCTTGGTGAAGACAGTACTGTGTTACGGGCTCGCGGAGATTGGGCACAGACTTGGGGCAAACAGACGTGGCGGTTAAGTGGCCGTTATGCACAACAATTTGGCCGTGCTGCCGAGGTCAATGCCTTTGCCTTGGGAGGCTTCTTGAATTTATCGGGGTTAAAACCGAAACAGCTGCTGGGTTCACGCTTAGCGTTTGCACGCCTAATGAGTTATCGCCAAATTGCTGCCATGTCACAACCGTTTGGCACCGGCTTGTATGCGGGTTTTTCCCTTGAAGCTGGGCGAGTGTGGGAAGGCCAAGGGCTGATTCAGGTTCGTGATGAGTGGATTCCAGCGGCATCGGCTTTTGTGGTAACCGATACCTTGCTTGGGCCGTTGTTCTTGGGCGTTGGACATGCCAAGGGTGGCGATGCCACGGGTTATCTCTATTTGGGGGTCGATTATTAAAGCCAACCGCGACCATAGGCGTGCCGCTGTGACAGTGGCCGCCACCAGCGGTATAGACTATGCACTGCTCCAACCAAAATTAACCCTGCATCAAACAGGTAATCCCACAGGTTTTGGGATTCTAATAACCCTAACTGCCATGCAATTAAGCCACACACCAAATACCAGCCAAGGCGATAGCCCAAGCTATGCCACAACAAAGCAACCGCAGCAACGGCAATAGCAAATGGGGTGTGATAACCGAGGCTATAACCATCCCACGGCACAAACCCCAACGCACTGCTATACAACACCAGCGCTGGCAATAACAAACCGATTAACCATTCTGGGCGTGTTAGGCCAGCAATTTCTCCTTGATAGTGATCGCGGGGTGGCTGACGCTGTAGGAATAACAATACCAACATGCTGCTGATACTCAAATCGCCCCACAGACCGCGCAACCAAGCTGCGATAGACAAACCCGCAATCGGTAGCGATAGTGCCAAGAGAAACACCACAAGACCAATGCCAAAGCGCACGACCACCGGGCTATGTTGCCGCAGGCCATAACTGCTTAAAGCGGCCAATAACCATGCTTGCCCAGCCAGCCCGACGGCATCAGTTAAAGAAAGCGGATTCAAGGCAGAGTCTCCTTGCCTGCTTGTAACCAAGCGCGGTTAAAGCGCACATGGCGAATTTCTTTGCGTTGCCATGTGTAGAGCAAATCAATCACCCCGTTATGTTGCAATAAGTAGGGATAAGAAAACTCGTCACCACTTGGGGTGCTGCTGCCGGCTAGGCTGCGGACAAATTCAAATTGTTCGCCGTTATCCGACAGAAAGGCCGCGAGATGATAGCGGCCACCGGTTGATGGGTTGGCCAGCAATAAAATTTTACCATCGTCTAATCGCACACTGGCTACCGCTGCATTAGGGTTATCGACATTGGTGGCCTGCGGGGGGCTCCATTTTTTGCCACCGTCGCGGCTGCTGACAAATTGCACTTTGCGGGTTTCCCCGCTGCTACGTAGCCAAGCCATCGCTTGTTGCCCATTGAGTGCAAGCGGGGCAGGTTGCAGGGTATCGACTGCCCGTAGAATCGCGCTCGAACCTTGGACCGTTCCTTTATCCAGTAATAAAAACTGTGGATACTTGTTCACAAACTCGTGATAAGCCGGCAGCAACACCCGACCATCTTGTAATGCGAGAGGTTGGGCGCGGGCGAGGGTGCTGATATTGAAAAAGGGACTGCTGATCAGGCGCTGTGCCGGTTGCCATGTTTTGCCCTGATCGTAGGAAATGCGATGGTTAAGCGCACTGCCGGCCCAACCGCCTAAACTGACCGAGACATAGACCAGATGCAACGCACCGTCTGAGCTGCTGTAGAGCACTGGGTTGCCAACTTTACGCACATAGCGTTGTGTTTGCTGCATCGTGCTCTGCCGGTCGGCTAATTTTTGTGGGGTTGACCAACTGACACCATCAAAGCGGCTTGACCAAATCGCAACGTCGGCGGCGCCTTCGCGGCTGCCAGCAAACCAAACAGCCAATAGCTGGCCCCCTTCTAGCGCCACCGCACTGGCGGCGTGAACCGAAGGTGAACCGCTGACGGTGGGCAAACTGGTTTCGCGATAGGTTGCAATGCGCTGCTCTGGGCTAAACGGAAAGTGAGCAGGTAAGGCCAACTGGTTGGTCTGGGTTTCTTGTCGCCACAACAACGGCGCTAAGCCACATACCAACAACAGAAGAAATAGAGGACGAATGCGCCAAGCGCGACGAGAAGAAGCAAACATGGGCCGCAGTGTAGCACAGCGTATTGCCGCACTGTTTTGTCAAAAAGCAGAAAAACCGAGGGGAATGTGTGGCTCCCCTCGGCTCATTTTCATTGCTGTTAAGTTCACCGGCGAAAAGCCGAGATTTTGTTAATTTTGTAATTCTGCTCTGTCGCGGAAATGTGCCAGTGCATCAGGATTGGCCAGCGCCCCCAAGTTGTGTA
Organism: Aquaspirillum soli; assembly: GCF_054781915.1. Classification (NCBI taxonomy): domain Bacteria; kingdom Pseudomonadati; phylum Pseudomonadota; class Betaproteobacteria; order Neisseriales; family Aquaspirillaceae; genus Aquaspirillum; species Aquaspirillum soli. Next base: position 384,707 of record NZ_BAAGTM010000001.1, read on the forward strand.
CCGGTTCGTTGTGAATGACATTTTTTACTGCCAATTCAACGATTTTGCCGCTGATGGTTTTTGGAATATCAACCACCTGCAGAATCTTGGCTGGCACATGGCGTGGGCTGGCACCCTCACGAATTTGCTGTTTAATCCGTTGGCTGATGCTGTCGTCCAGTGCAATGCCCTCTCGCAATTTAACAAACAACACCACCCGTTCATCGCCATCCCAGCGTTGGCCGCAGGCCAAGGACTCTAACACTTCGTGGACTTGTTCGACTTGGCGATAAATTTCTGCTGTGCCGATACGGACACCACCCGGATTTAGCACTGCATCCGAACGGCCATAAATAATCATGCCATCGTGTTCGGTTAATTCAGCAAAGTCGCCATGACACCAAATATTGGCGAAACGGCCAAAATAGGCGCTGCGATATTTTTCGCCGGTGGGGTCATTCCAAAACGCGACGGGCATCGAAGGGAAAGGCTTGGTGCACACCAACTCGCCTTTTTCTTGCCGCACCGGTTGTCCTTGTTCATTAAAAATATCGACCGCCATTCCCAAACCACGGCATTGCAATTCGCCGCGATAAACCGGCAAATTGGCACAACCGAGGGCAAAGCACGACACAATATCGGTGCCACCAGAGATTGAGGCCAAATTGAGATCGGCTTTAATGTCGCGATAGACATAATCAAAGCCTTCAGCCACCAGTGGCGAACCGGTAGAGAAAATGGCGCGTAAAGCACTTAAATCGTGGGTTTGTGCGGGTTTTAAGCCCATTTTGGCCGCCGCATCAAGGTATTTCGCCGAGGTGCCGAAGTGGGTGCAATGTTCGGCTTGTGCGTAATCCCACAGCACATTACCACCGGCGGCAAACGGCGAACCATCGTATAACAATAGCGTGGCATCCGAAGCCAAACCCGACACCAACCAGTTCCACATCATCCAACCGCAGGTTGTGAAGTAAAACAGGCGGTCGCCTTCCCGCACATCAGCATGCAGTTGATGTTCTTTGACATGCTGTAATAGCGTGCCGCCGGCACCGTGGACAATACATTTTGGCTTGCCGGTGGTGCCGCTAGAAAACAGAATGTAGAGGGGGTGATTAAACGGCAAGCGGACAAACTCAATCTCACCTGCCGGATACGGGGCAAGGAAGTCATCCCAATTTTGCGCCCGTTCATCGCTGAAACCTGCCAGCGTGCCGTCATGGATATATGGCACGGTGATAATGCGGCTGACGGTTGGTAAACCGGCGGCAATCGCACTGACTTTGCTGGCAATATCAATTTTCTTGCCGTTATACCAATATCCATCTGGCACAAACCACACTTTTGGCTCGACCTGACCAAAACGATCAAGGGCACCATCCACCCCAAAATCAGGCGAACAAGACGACCAAATCGCCCCGATAGCACTGCTGGCCAACATGGCAACCAAGGTGGCTGGCATGTTCGGCATCATCCCCGCAACGCGGTCGCCGACACCCACCCCTTGCGCCCGTAAGGCTTGGGCCAATCGCGAAACGGCTGCATACAGTTCGGCATAACTCAGCTGGGTTTTGCACTGATCTTCACCCCAGAAAACCAAGGCCTGCCGTTCATCACGCCGCCGCAAGAGGTTCTCGGCAAAATTCAATTTGGCTTGGGGAAACCATTCCGCGCCGGGCATGGCCGTGGGTTGCCGTAAGCGCTCGCTGCCCATGTTCCCTATTATGCCAGTGAATTGCCAGACCTCTTGCCAAAAGGCTTCGCTGTCTTCGACACTCCAGCGGTGTAGGGCTTGGTAGTCAGCAAACTCACGCCGAGTGTGGCGGATAAATGCCGATAAACGAGTGGATTGAATATGTTCTGCGCTTGGCTGCCATAACGGGGCGGACATAGTAGGTTTCTCCTCCAATGAATCCTGCAATAGGGATTCGTCTCTTTTATTGTGTCTTGCGTTTTGCTAATAGCGCTTGGCTAACTTTGCTGGCTGGGGCGCGTTCGAGGGCTTGGCTGATAAAGGCGGTGGCATCTAATAAGCGTGTCAAATCAATCCCTGTTTCAACACCGAGCCCTTGGAACAACCACACCACATCTTCGGTTGCGACATTGCCCGAGGCGCCCTTGGCATAGGGACAGCCGCCCAAACCCGCAATCGAACTGTCAAACACGCGCACACCCATTTGATAGGCGGTGTAAATATTGGCAATCGCCATGCCGTAGGTGTCGTGGAAATGCCCCGCCAGTTTATCGGCAGGGACATGATCTAACACTGCATCTAACATCCGCGCCACATTAGCCGGATTGCCGCTGCCGATTGTGTCGCCGAGCGAAATTTCATAACAGCCCATGTCCAATAGCCGCTGGGCCACTTGTGCCACTTGGCTGGGGGCAATCTCACCTTCATACGGACAGCCGACCACACAAGAAACATAGCCGCGTACCCGAATGCCGGCTTGTTGGGCGCTGTGCATGATGGGTGAAAAGCGATCAAGGCTCTCACTGATTGAGCAGTTGATATTTTTTTGGCTGAACGATTCGCTGGCAGCGGCAAATACCGCGACTTCCTTCACTTCGGCGGCAAGTGCTTGTTCAAAGCCATATTGATTGGGGGTTAAGACTGGGTAGTTGATATTGCCATGTAAATCGAGTGCGGCTAACACCTCGTTGGTATCAGCCATTTGCGGTACCCACTTGGGCGAGACAAAACTGCCTGCTTCGATGGTATCGACACCGGCGGCGGCGAGGCGGCGAATCAGCTCGATTTTGACCTCGGTACTGATGCGCTGTTTTTCATTTTGTAAGCCATCGCGTGGCCCGACTTCGACAATTCTGACTCGCATAGTGAGTGGCTCCTGAAGGGAGGGTTAATCCGCCATAAAATCGACGAGGTCATCGCCATCACCGACTTGATCGCCGGCGGCAAAATAGAACTCTTGTACCACACCATCTGCTGGCGCAGAAATCGTGTGTTCCATCTTCATGGCTTCCAAAATCATCAACGGGCTGCCTTTTTCAATGCGGCTACCTACTTCGGCCAGCAAGGCCACCACGCGCCCGGGCATTGGCGCTTTTAAGTGGGTATCACCATGGACCCCTGCGGCATTGACTGCAAAGGGATTGTGGCGATTGACCGCGACGCGACGGGTGGCGCTGAACAAAACCCGCTGTGCCCCCTGTGCAAATACATCGACTTGGCGGCGATGACCGTTCAACGTGGCAATCAGGCGCGCCCCTTGACGTTCGGCGCTTAATTCAAAACGCTGTTGGTCAACAATGACACAAAATTGCCCGTTTTGTTGGCTGATTTGTACTGTCCAATGGCGATCAGCATCTTCAAGATCATCAAAACGCAGGCTGCGTTGTGCCACGCTATTGAGGCGCCAGCTGGCACGGCGGCTGTCGGGGTTGTCAGCTAACACTTCTGCGACAGCTAACAAGGCCAATTCTTCGGCACTGATCGCTGGTGGTGGGGTCAGTAAGGTATCTTGATAACGTGCAATCAGGCCGGTGTCTAAATCGGCAGTAGCAAACGCATGGTGGGTTACCAAACGATGTAAGAACGGCAAGTTAGTGGTTAAACCCACCACTTGGTATTCACTCAGCGCCCGTTCCATCCGCGCCAAAGCGGTCTCGCGGTTTTCGTCCCATACAATCAACTTGGCAATCATCGGATCGTAAAACGGGGTGATGGTGTCGCCTTCGACCACGCCGGTATCGACCCGTACATACGCCGATTCTGCCGGTGGGCGCAGGGTGTGTAAGGTACCGGTGGCAGGTAAAAAGCCTTTATAAGGGTCTTCAGCATAGACCCGCGCTTCGATTGCATGGCCGTGAATCACCAACTCTGCTTGCTGTTTTGGTAAGGTTTCCCCTGCTGCGACCCGCAATTGCCATTCCACTAAATCGAGTCCAGTGATCATTTCGGTCACGGGATGTTCGACTTGCAGCCGAGTGTTCATTTCCATGAAATAGAAACGGTCATCGGTGGTATCGACAATAAATTCCACCGTGCCGGCACCGACATAGTTCACGGCGCGTGCGGCCGCACAGGCGGCTTCACCCATATCGCGGCGGCGTGCCTCGCCCATATTCGGGGCAGGGGCTTCTTCTAATACTTTTTGATGACGACGTTGCACCGAGCAATCGCGTTCAAACAGATAAACGGTGTTGCCGTGAGTATCGGCAAACACTTGAATTTCGATGTGGCGCGGTTTTTGTAGGTATTTTTCCACCAACACATGGTCACTACCAAAGCTAGCACGTGCTTCACGTTGGCACGATTCGAGGGCGGCGATAAAGTCTTCTGACTTTTCAACAATCCGCATTCCCTTACCACCACCGCCGGCACTGGCCTTAATCAGCACCGGATAGCCCATTTGGTCGGCTTGTTGCCGCAGAAAATCGGGGGCTTGTTCATCGCCGTGATAACCGGGGACCAGTGGCACCCCGGCGGCTTCCATCAGTTTTTTGGCTTCTGATTTTGAACCCATTGCCGCAATTGCTGACACGGGTGGGCCAATAAAGACAATGCCTTCACGGGCACATGCTTCGGCAAAACCTTCATTTTCCGAGAGGAAACCATAACCGGGATGGACGGCTTGTGCGCCGGTGCGTTTGGCGACTTCGACAATACGCTCGGCTTGTAAATAGCTTTCAGCCGCTGGCGCACCGCCAATATGCACGGCTTCATCCGCAAGCCGCACGAAAAGCGCATCGCTGTCGGCATCAGAATACACGGCAACGGTGCGGATCCCCATGCGGCGTGCTGTTTTAATGACACGGCAAGCAATCTCACCACGGTTCGCAATTAAAATTTTTGTGAACATAACTGACAGTTCCTTACGCTAACCAAGCGGCAGGGCGCTTTTCAAAAAATGCGCTTAAGCCTTCACGGGCTTCTGCGGTGGCGCGAATCGCCGCAATACGTTGTGCGGTATCTTCTAACAAGTTGTCATCGAAGGGATGGCCTTGGCGCAAACCTTCTAACAAATCTTTGGCCGCATGTTGTGCCGCTGGGCCGCCTTTGAGCAGTTCTGCACACACGGTTTGTAAACGGCTATCGAGTGCCTCGGCCACCACGGTTTCATGGACTAAACCAATACGCATGGCGGTGGCAGCATCCATTCTTTCGGCAGACAAGAAATAGCGTCTGGCTTGTCGCCAGCCAATTGCATCTGCGACATACGGGCCAATCGTGGCGGGAATCAAACCAAGACGAACTTCAGACAGGGAAAAAACCGCTGCATCAGAGGCAATCGCGATATCGCATACGGCAGTTAAACCTGTGCCGCCCCCAAAGGCTGCGCCATGCACCCGCGCCACAGTCGGTTTTGGACAACGGTAGATGGTTTTCAACATGGTGGCTAATTTGTCGGCATCGGCTCGATTTTGCTCGATGGTGTAGCCAGCGGCGCGTTTCATCCAGTCCAAATCCGCCCCAGCAGAAAAACTTTTGCCACGGCCTGCCAACACGATGACACGTACACTGTCATCCTGTCCCAGTTGGCTAAACGCTTGTGTCAGTTCGCTAATCAGCGTTTCGTTAAAAGCATTGTGAAAGGCTGGCCGGTTCATCCAAACCGTCGCGATGGCATCGTCTTGGGTGATTTCGAGTGTTTCAAATGACATGATCGCCCTCGCTTACATACGGAAGACACCGAATGGTGTCGGTTCAACCGGTGCGTTTAACGCCGCTTGTAGTGCCAACGCTAACACTTCTCGTGTTTGTGCTGGGTCGATCACGCCGTCATCCCACAAACGCGCACTGGCATAGTAAGGATGGCCTTGCCGTTCATATTGTTCGCGCACTGGGGCTTTGAGTTTTTCTTCATCTTCTGCTGTAAACGCATCACCCAATTGCTCACGCTTGACCTGTGCTAACACCCCAGCGGCTTGTTCACCACCCATCACCGAGATGCGTGAATTTGGCCACATCCACAAGAAGCGTGGGCTGTAAGCGCGGCCACACATGCCGTAGTTGCCTGCGCCAAACGAACCGCCAATCAACACGGTGAATTTGGGGACTTTGGCACATGCCACTGCTGTAACCAGTTTCGCGCCATCTTTGGCAATGCCGCCGTTTTCGTATTTTTTCCCGACCATAAAGCCGGTGATATTTTGTAAAAACACTAAGGGAATACCGCGTTGACAGCACAGTTCGACAAAGTGGGCGCCTTTTAACGCTGATTCGGAGAACAAAATACCGTTGTTGGCGATAATGCCGACTGGCCAGCCATCAATTCGTGCAAAACCGGTGACTAAGGTGGTGCCGTAGTTTTGTTTGAATTCATCAAAGGCCGAATCATCGACAAGGCGAGAAATAATTTCACGCACATCAAACGGTTTTTTGGCATCGGCTGGAATCACGCCGTAAATTTCTTCGCTGGCGTAGCGTGGGGGCAAGCTGGCGCTGCGGGTGAGGTCGTCGGCGCGGCGGTGGTTAAGATTGGCTACCACTTGTCGTGCAATCGCCAAAGCATGGGCGTCATTTTCTGCCAGATGATCGGCTACGCCCGAAATACGGGTATGGACATCGGCACCGCCTAATTCTTCTGCAGTGACCACTTCACCCGTGGCAGCACGTACCAGCGGTGGGCCACCCAAGAAAATGGTGCCTTGATTACGGACGATAATGGTTTCGTCACTCATTGCTGGGACATACGCCCCACCGGCCGTACACGATCCCATCACCACCGCAATTTGTGGAATGCCCATCGCACTCATATTGGCTTGGTTATAAAAAATGCGTCCGAAATGGTCGCGGTCTGGAAAGACCTCATCTTGCAGCGGGAGGAAGGCGCCGCCAGAATCGACCAAGTAAACGCATGGAAGCCGGTTTTCACGAGCAATGTCTTGTGCTCGCAAGTGTTTTTTCACCGTCATCGGGTAGTAAGTTCCCCCTTTGACGGTAGGGTCGTTGGCGACGATCATGCAATCGACGCCAGACACTCGCCCTATGCCGGTGATGACCCCTGCGCCGGGCGCTTGGTCGTCATACATCCCGAAGGCAGCCAGTTGCGACAGTTCTAAAAAGGGCGCACCAGCATCTAACAACAGATCGATCCGTTCCCGTGGCAATAATTTGCCGCGTGCAAGGTGTTTGGCACGTGGGCCTTCACCGCCGCCGAGAGCATTTTTTGCGACTTTTTCACGCAAATCGGCCACGATGCTGCGCATTTTTTCCGCGTTGAGCTGAAAGTCAGCCGAGCGTGGATTGAGTTTTGATTCGAGGATAGGCATGGGGGAGTGTCCTTCAAACAATCAACGCAATTCGGCCATCAATTCGCGGCCAATCAACCAGCGGCGGATTTCTGAAGTTCCTGCCCCGATTTCATACAATTTGGCATCGCGCAACAGGCGGCCAGTGGCGTATTCATTGATGTAGCCATTGCCCCCCAGACATTGGATGGCATCCAACGCCATTTGCGTGGCTTTTTCTGCGGCATACAAGATGGCACCGGCAGCGTCTTTACGTACTTGACGACCTTGATGGCCGGCATCCAATGCTTGACCAACGGCATAGACATAAGCACGGCTGGCGGAAAGGGTGACGTACATATCGGCTAATTTGCCTTGCATCAGTTGGAAATCACCGATGGATTGACCAAACTGGGTACGCTCATTGAGGTAAGGCAGCACGATATCCATGCACGATTGCATAATGCCCAATGGGCCAGCCGCTAAGACGGCACGTTCAAAGTCAAGACCAGACATCAATACATTGACACCCTTACCGACTTCGCCCAATACGTTTTCTTCTGGTACTTCCACATCATCAAAGAACAGCGGATAGGTATTCGAACCGCGCATCCCTAATTTGTCGAGCTTGCTGCCGGCGCTAAAGCCTTTCATGCCTTTTTCGATGATGAAGGCGGTGATGCCGCGTGGACCAGCATTAACATCGGTTTTGGCGTAGACCACTAAGGTGTCGGCATCGCCACCGTTGGTAATCCACATCTTGGCGCCGTTGAGCACATAGCGATCGCCTTTTTTATCCGCACGCAATTTCATCGACACCACGTCCGAGCCTGCATTGGGTTCGGACATCGCTAAAGCACCGATATGTTCACCTGAAATCAGTTTGGGCAGATATTTGGCTTTTTGTGCGGCATTACCGTTACGTTTGATTTGGTTGACACACAAATTCGAGTGCGCGCCGTACGACAATGCGACAGAGGCCGAAGCACGGGACAGTTCTTCCATCGCAATCATGTGCGCCAGATACCCCATGTTGGCACCGCCGTATTCTTCATCGACGGTAATCCCCAACAATCCCATATCACCAAATTTTTTCCACAAATCTTCTGGGAACACATTGTCGTGATCGATGGCAGCGGCACGGGGTGCCACTTCGTTTTGTGCAAACTGGCGCACGCTGTCGCGCAACATATCTAAGTCTTCACCCAAATCAAATGGCAGGCTAATCATGATGGGTCTCCTCCGAGAATCCGATGTAAGAATGGTTGTGTAAGTGAGACTTTAAGTTACGTTGACGTAAGCGTCAATATGCAGGCTTCAACAAAATGACCTCCATTGCCTTTACGCCGTGTCGCTTTGCCCCTCGTTTGGCGTGGTGGCGGTGGTCAATACTTGGCGGCAATGGGCTTCGAGTTTTTCGATTTCATCGAGGATGATTTCAATATCATGCTTTTGCTGTTCGAGCTGGCGGCGGCGGATAGATAACGAGGCCAATAATTTCAGCGATTGACTGGCTTCATCCGGTTTTGAACCATATAAATCAATAATTTCACGAATCTCGTTGATGGATAGGCCAAGTCGCTTACCGCGTAAAATCAGCTTTAGGCGCACCCGGTCACGCCGCGAAAAAATACGTTGGCGGCCCTCACGAATCGGGGTGATAAGGCCTTGCTCCTCGTAAAAACGGAGGGTACGCAGGGTAATGCCGAATTCATCGGCCAGTTCGGTGATGGTGTAGGTTTTTTCCATGATCGGTGGGCGGGCTCTTGTTTAATGGGGTAAGTTTACGTTAACGTAATGGTAAGCGAAATGCGCTAGCATTCAATGGCTTTTTTTGCTGAGGCATCACAATACAGGAGACACCATGCCTTTACCTAGCTATGTCCACGGTGCAAGCGATCAATCTTTAATTGGTGAATCGTTAGCAACCTATTTCCCAAAAATCTGCCAACAATTTGCTGATCGTCCGGCCTTGATTGTGCGGCATCAGAACATTCGTTGGACGTATGCCGAGTTATTCGAGCAAGTTGAACGCATGGCATGTGGCTTACGGCGACTGGGCTTGCAAGCCGGTGATCGGATAGGGATTTGGTCACAAAACAATGTTGAGTGGGTGTTAACACAGTTTGCCACCGCCTATGCGGGGCTGGTGATGGTGAATATCAACCCAGCGTATCGCCGTTCCGAAGTGGAATACGCGCTGAATAAGGTGGGTTGTCGGGCTTTGATTGTGTCGCCACAGTTTAAGAGCAGCGATTATTTAGAGATGTTGTACGACTTAGCGCCGGAATGGAAAAACGCTACCCCGGGTCAGCTCAAAGCACAGCGTTTGCCCAATTTGGAAATCGTGATTCGCCTTGGCGAAGGCCAAAGCCGTGGTTTATTGAATTTTGCCAGCCTCTTGGCTGAGCCCACTGCCGAAGAACAGGCGGCACTGCGCGAACAAGCAGCACTGCTGCAATTTGATGATCCAATCAATATCCAGTTTACGTCCGGCACCACTGGTCAGCCTAAAGGCGCCACGTTATCGCACCACAATATTTTAAATAACGGCTTTTTTGTCGGTGAAGCGATGCGTTTAACCGAACAAGATCGCTTATGTATTCCTGTGCCGTTGTATCACTGCTTTGGCATGGTATTGGGCAATTTAGCGTGTATTACCCACGGTGCAGCGATGGTATTCCCATCTGAAGCCTTTGATGCCCAAGCGGTTTTAGAAACGGTTGAAGCAGAGCAATGCACTGCATTGCACGGTGTGCCGACCATGTTTATTGCGGTGCTCGACCATCCTGAATTTGAGGAATACCAACTTTCTACCCTTCGCACGGGGATTATGGCCGGTAGCCCATGCCCGATTGAAGTGATGAAACGGGTGGTGGCGGAAATGAATATGGCAGAAGTGACCATTGCCTATGGTATGACCGAAACCAGCCCCGTCAGCTTCCAAAGCCTAACCCACACCAGCCTAGAAAAACGGGTTACCACTGTTGGGCAGGTGCATCCGCATGTTGAGGTGAAAATTGTCGATAACGCTGGACGGATTGTGCCTCGCGGTAGCACCGGCGAATTGCTCACCCGAGGGTATTCGGTGATGTTGGGTTATTGGGGTGATGAAACCAAAACAGCGGAAGCGATTGATGCCGCTGGTTGGATGCACACTGGGGATTTAGCGGTATTAGACGATGAGGGATACTGCAATATTGTTGGTCGGGTGAAAGATATGGTGATTCGTGGTGGCGAAAATCTTTATCCACGTGAGATTGAAGAATTTTTATATCGCCATCCCAAAATCCAAGATGTGCAAGTGATTGGTGTGCCGGATCAGAAATATGGCGAGGAGTTATGCGCTTGGATTAAGTTAAAAGAGGGGCAAACTGCTACAGAAGAAGACATCCGTGAATTTTGTCGCGGTCAAATTGCTCACTACAAAATCCCGCGCTATATCGAGTTTGTGCAAGCATTCCCGATGACGATTACTGGCAAGATTCAGAAATTCGTCATGCGCGATCAGATGAAAGAAAAACTTGGCTTGCAAGAAGCCACCACAGCTTAAATTAAGTCAATGAGGCCATCGCATCGTATGGCCTCATTGTTTTAGGCTAGCACTTTCCCCGGATTGCAAATTCCATGCGGGTCAAATACCGCTTTAATTCCACGCATCAGGGCAATTTCCGCCTCACTACGGCTGATGTGAAGATAGTCGCGCTTAAGCAGACCTACCCCATGTTCGGCTGACATACTGCCGTTAAAACGTGCCAGCAGGGCGAATACCAGTTCATTGACGCGCTCACATGCCACACGGAAACGGTCGATCTCCCACGCTTCTGGGCGCAGGATGTTGATGTGTAAATTCCCATCGCCAATATGACCAAACCACACCACTTCAAAATCAGGATATTGTTCGGCTAACAAAGCATCCAGCTCGGCGACAAAAGCCGGTACTTGCGACACTTTCACTGCAATATCATTTTTATACGGAGTACGAGGGGTAATGGATTCGCTGATGTCTTCGCGTAAGCGCCATAAATCACGGGCTTGGCTATCAGATTGGGCTAACACACCATCAACCACTACGCCCTGTTCAAGCAGTTGTTCAAACACAGCTAATGCGGCCTCGTCCTCATCATGAGCATGTTCATACTCAAAAATCACATAATAAGGTGCACTACCCTCGAATGGACGCCGGACATGGCCACGGGCAAGGACATGGCCCATCGCTGCTTCAGAGAAAAACTCAAACGCGGTTAAGGGCAAGGCTGCACGGACAGCGGCAAAGACCGTCATGATGTCGCTTAATTCGGGGATTGCCAGCACCATCACAGCTAGAGGGGCCGGTGGTTGGGTGAGACGTAAGGTCACGGCGGTGATGAGCCCTAAAGTGCCTTCCGAGCCGACAAATACATGGCGTAGGTCGTAGCCGGTATTGTTTTTGACCAAACCTTGATTGAGCTGTAACACTTCACCGGTGCCGGTGACACATTCAATCCCTGCAACCCAATCACGGAACATGCCCCAACGCAATACCTTAATCCCGCCAGCATTGGTGGCCACATTGCCGCCGACTTGACTCGATCCACGCGAGGCAAAATCAACTGGAAAATATAAACCCTGCTCCGTCGCAAAGTTTTGTAAAGCTTCGGTAATCATGCCGGCTTCGACTGTGACTGTGCGGTCAATCGGGTTGAAATCACGCAGGCGGTTCATGCGATCAAACGACACCACCACCTCGCCTTGGGTGGCACATGCCCCACCAGACAAACCGGTTCTGCCACCAGAGGGAACGAGGGCAATGTGTTCTGTTGCTGCCAGTTTCACTAAAGCGGCAACTTCCTCGGTGCTGGTTGGAAAAACAACCGCACTGGCATGGGGTTCGGTGTAACGTGTCCAATCACGGCCATAACGCTGTAGGCTATCATCATCGGTAGCGATGCGCGCTGCAGGAATGGCGGTGGCCAAACGTTCAGCAAGCGAATGCGAAGTTGTCATATCGGATTTTCCTTACGGTCTTATTGCAGAACTGAGATTCTATGAGGATAATAGTTGAGAATATTACTCGGATATTGACCTGGAGAAAACACCATGCCGCGTTACTCGTTGGACAAAGACAAAATTAAAATCTTGTTGTTGGAAGGCGTACACCAAACCGCCTTGGATGCCTTTGCTGCTGATGGCTACACCAATATCGAGTACCACAAAAAATCATTAGGCGAGGCACAGCTGTTAGAGGCCATTCGCGATGCCCATTTTGTCGGTATTCGTTCGCGTACCCACCTCACCGAAGCGGTGTTTGCCGAGGCAAAAAAATTGGTGGCGGTAGGGTGTTTTTGCATTGGCACCAATCAGGTGGATCTTGCTGCGGCACAACGACGCGGCATCCCCGTTTTTAATGCCCCTTTCTCGAATACCCGTTCGGTGGCAGAGCTGGTGTTAGCCGAAATCATTATGTTGATGCGTGGCATTCCACATAAAAACGCTTTGTGCCATAGCGGTGGTTGGACAAAATCGGCCGAGGGTTCTTACGAAGTGCGTGGAAAAACCTTAGGTATTATTGGTTATGGCCATATCGGAACCCAAATCGGCATTCTGGCCGAAGGGGTGGGGATGAAGGTGGTTTTTGCCGATATCGAAACCAAACTGCCGTTGGGCAATGCGCGTCAGGCGAGTTTGGATGAGGTATTGGCTGAGAGCGATGTGGTGACCTTGCATGTGCCAGAGACACCAGAAACTCAAAACATGATTGCCGCCAAAGAGTTGGCCAAAATGAAAGCAGGTGCTCACCTCATCAATGCTTCGCGTGGTACGGTGGTCGATATTCCTGCACTGGCAGAAGCCTTACAACAAGGTCATTTGGGAGGGGCGGCGATTGATGTCTTCCCAGTCGAGCCGAAGGGTAATGATGATGAATTTGTCTCGCCGTTGCGTGGCCTCAGCAATGTGATTCTGACCCCACATATTGGTGGTTCGACGCTCGAAGCACAGGCCAACATTGGGGCAGAAGTGGCAGCAAAACTGCTCAAATACTCCAATAATGGATCCACTGTCACGGCGGTGAACTTCCCCGAGGTGTCTTTGCCGGCGCATGGTGGCAAGAAACGCCTGCTACATATCCATGAAAATCGCCCCGGGATGTTGGCGCGGATTAACGAAGCGCTGTCAACCACGGGCGTCAACATTGCCGCTCAATATCTACAGACCCGCGACAATATCGGTTATGTGGTGATTGATACTGACAGCGAGGCTCCGGACGCGGCTTTGGCTACCCTTGCCGCGTTAGACGGTACTTTACGCAGTCGAGTGTTGTACTGATTATTTTTCTGGTATTGAGCAAGTGGTGTTATTGAAAACCTGCGCCACGTGTTGCATTTGCCAATCAAAATAGGGATTAAACGTGAGGCGGGCGTGTGCTTTATCTGCCTCACGATACCCCCAGTCGGAATACCACATTTCTGCACCTTGCTCACATTGCTGTTGTTGTGATGGCGCTTGGCCATTGTGACAAAGCCGGACTTTGCCCTGTCGCCCATACACCCAATTCTGTGGTGAAAACATAACGCTCATGTGGGAAAACTGACTGATACGTTGTTCTGGTAAGCGGTCTGGTTGGAAATAGAGCTGGGGGAACTGCCACTTGTTTGCGGTCTCGGGTCTGCCATACCACAGTAAGCGACTGCACGAATGTGGAAAATACTGTTGAAAGTGTTTGGCTAAGAATTCGACATCTATCACGGAATCATGTTCTGCCACCACCATCACCACTGGCCGGCGATAAGCTTGTGCTGCCAGTGCACGTCGTACCGCTCGGCTGCTGTGGTAATACTGCGCAAAACCATTGGTTGGGGTGTTGAAATAGCGCACAGGATTGCGTTGTGGTCGGTCTGGACTTGGCTCGCGTAACCACGGTTTGAAGGGCGCCACCCAAGGGGTGAGCCAATCATAGGCATTGCTGGATTTAAACGCGGGTGATAACAACAATAAACCGGCCGTGTGATGCCGTTGCAGTGCTTCGAGCACCACCAAATTCGCCCCTGTTGAAAAGCCACCAAGATAAACCTGTTCGACTTCGCGTTGTAGCTGCTCAGTCTGTTGTTTGACGACCTGTTGCCAATCAGCAAACCGTACCGTTAACAGATCCTCGACCTTGGTACCGTGTCCCGGTAGTAAAACGGTACGCACTAAAAAGCCCTGTGCGGCTAATTGCTGACCGATATCATGGAACGAAAAAGGCGAGTCACCTAAACCGTGAACCAATAAAATACCTCGGCTTGGCTGGTTTGCTGTGGCAGGCCGCCATTCTTGTGGGCTATTGGCCTCGATTTCAAACCGTTGACCAAAACGACCATCAAATTGGCGTTGTTGCGCGATATGTTGCTGAGTGATGTGGCGATATTGCTTAAAGGGGGTGGCTTGGCTGGTGGGGACTGTTTCGAGGCTATGGCAAGCACTCAGGCCTAATAAGACTGATAAGCAAATAATGGAAGGGAAAAAACGCATGGTTTATCAACGCAAAAAAAGCACTATTGTGCCTTAAAATTTTTGCTTGATGATGGGTAAAACAAGATTGGCGGAGTGGACGGGGCTCGAACCCGCGACCCCCGGCGTGACAGGCCGGTATTCTGACCAACTGAACTACCACTCCGTTTTGAATTCTGGTGGGCGGTACTGGACTCGAACCAGTGACCTCTGCCGTGTGAAGGCAGCGCTCTACCAACTGAGACTAACCGCCCAAACGATAGACAATGCAAAGGTGCTTTGGCGGAGCGGACGGGACTCGAACCCGCGACCCCCGGCGTGACAGGCCGGTATTCTAACCAACTGAACTACCGCTCCAAAGCGTTGGCGGAGTGGACGGGGCTCGAACCCGCGACCCCCGGCGTGACAGGCCGGTATTCTAACCAACTGAACTACCACTCCGCAGTGGTGGGTGGTAACGGATTCGAACCGCTGACCCTCTCCTTGTAAGGGAGACGCTCTACCAACTGAGCTAACCACCCGTCGCTGTTTGCTTGTCGCTGCAGCGAAGAACTGCATTTAATCATGGCTGGGTTTTGAGCGCAAGCATTTTTTAGCAGAAAACCGCTGAGAAATGTACGTATGTAGCCTAATTTTTTGATTTTTCAAGAAAAAAACTTTTAAAAAATTTTGCTTATCGCTGGGCTTGTTCTTTACTACTTGAGCCCTTGGCTCTAAGCGCATGAAGATAGATGGCTACACCTGACTGATATTGCATGTTATGTTGCTACTTTCAAACGATCGTTTGGAGTTTTGATGAAGCCAACTATTCACTTTTCACACGCCAATGGCTTTCCTGCCGGTTGCTATCACGCTTTATTTGCCGCTTTGCGGCCTGAATTCGACATTGGATTTCTGGATCGTATTGGTCACAACCCACACTATCCAATTACTGATGGATGGCCGCATCTGGTGGCTGAGACGATTCATACTATTGAACAGACTTATCAGCAGCCGGTGATTGGTGTCGGCCACTCGTTGGGTGGCTATTTGACACTGATGGCGGCTTTACAACGTCCTGACTTGTTTTCGAAAGTGGTGATTGTAGATTCACCGTTGATGCCACCGTGGCGTGGCCGCAGTTTATGGTTGGCGAAGAAACTAGGCTGGATAGATAAATTAACGCCCGGACGTTACACCTTAAACCGGCGTGATTATTGGCCCTCGGTGGACGAGGCGCAGCGATTTTTTGCCAGTAAGTCGGTGTTTGCGAAGTTTCATCCACAAGTGTTACGCGATTATGCTTGTTATGGCACTGAGGAACATCAACAAGGCCGGCGCTTGTTCTTTCGACCTCAGGTGGAATATCAAATTTATCGTACCTTGCCACATGCGCTATACCGTGAGCGGAACCGATTGACGATACCTGGCCTCTTTATTGCTGCTAAAGGATCGAATGTGGTGAAGCCGTATTTCTTGCCTTGGCTACAACATAAGTTTGGTCTTGATATTGCTCAAGTGGAAGGCAGTCATCTGTTTCCTCTCGAAGACCCTGACCTTGCTGCGCAAGTATTGAAAAATTGGCTAAGCTAAGTTGAAGGTTTTTTGTTGTCGTGACATAGAAGTTTTTGTCATTTTTTAATATCTATTATTTCTTAGGAATATCTCTAATGTTACCCGTGCCGAATAAAAAATACCTTGCTCTTTGCACGATATGCAATAGGCTTGTTGTTAATATCAATTCTGTGTGATTACTAGGGAATTCTTGCGCTGCAGCATAGAAATTGCCAAATTTTTGGTAAACATCTCGCCGTTCTTGCATTAGAATTCTGTTTCTTTTTTATATTTTATGCCGATGCCGCCAATATAAAAATATACAAAAAATGTCAAATGAAATCATTTTTGGCTGGCATCTTGGTTGGATTGGGGGATAGCATGGACAATTTTTGGCGTTTCTACGAAACAATAGAAAAAACGTTTTGGAATTCATTAAGCCGAAAATTATGTAGTTTTTTCTTTATTAGTTTATTTCAGTTGGTTTTTCTATTTTTAGTCTATGTTGGCTTTGCAGATATCAATCGCACTTTGGCTCAGGCACAGTTGGAAGCGAGTGTGGCTGCTGAGGTGCACGAAAAGTTTCGTGTTCTCTTATGGCAGCTATGGTTGGTTTGGGGCGGTTCGTTAGTATTTATTGGCTTTATGGTGTGGTATCTGCGCTATCTTATAGTGCGACCACTCAAACTGATTATCAGCATCTTCAATGATATTGGCCAAGGTGAGGGTGACCTGTCGCGTAATATTCCGGTGATGACTTACGATGAAATTCGTGAGTTATCTGAATCGTACAACCGCTTTTTAGCTAAGATGCGGCAAATTATCAGCAATGTGCGTCTGATGGCGGTGCGGATTGCGATGGAGTCGGCCCGTTCTTTCAAGAACGTTGATGAATCATTAGCCAGTGCCAAAGAGCAATCTTCGTTAGCAGAGCAGGTGCGGGTGGCCAGTGATGAAACCACACAAGGCATTAACCAAGTCACCGACCAGACTCACCATATCTCGGAATCGACCTTACTGAATTTGGAACTGGCACGAACTTCTCATCGTGAATTGGTTGACGTGTCATCGCGTATTTCGCTGATTAGCGAAAAAGTGGGGCATTTTAATACCACGGTTGAGGGGCTAAATGAGCGTTCGGCCAGTATCAAAAATATCATCGACCTGATTAAAGCGATTTCTGAGCAAACCAATTTATTAGCTTTAAACGCAGCGATTGAAGCCGCACGGGCTGGTGAGTCGGGACGGGGGTTTGCGGTGGTGGCTGATGAGGTGCGTAAGCTCGCCGAACGGGTGAAAGTGGCGACAGAAGACATCTCTGGCAATATCGATGCCATGCTTGGCTTGGTGAGTAATACATTGACTGAAACGGCGGTGATCACCAGTGATACACAAATTGCTACTCAAGCAGTGGATAAGGCATCGCAGCATTTTGAAGGTATGGTACGTGATTTTGGTGCCACAGCTGAAAATCTAAGCCACATTGCGCTGACGATGGAGCAATTTGCGGAAAGCAATCAGCAGGTGAATAAAAATGTGTCGAAGATCTACCAACTGAGCGACACCGTTAGCCAAAAATTACATAAATCCGAGGCCGTATCGCGCAGCCTGTCGGCTGCAAGTGAGCAGGTGCAAGAGTTGGTCAGTCGTTTTGTAGTCGGCGAAGGGGAGTTTGACCGCACGATTAACCGTGCGCGGCGCTATCGCGATCAATTGCAACAGCTACTGCATGAATTCAGTAGCAAAAAACAGCTTAATTTGTTTGATCAAAATTATCGCTTAGTCGCTAACACCAATCCGAAAAAGTACCATGTCAGTTATGACCAACAAGTAGAGTCGCTATTGCAGCCGGTGTATGACCAGTTAGTGAATGAAACATTAGGCGGGCGTTTTGCCCTATTGGTGGACAACAAAGGCTACGCGCCCACGCATAATAGCTTTTACTCACATCCCCTGACGGGCGACCCACGGGCAGATCTGGTTCATAGCCGTGATAAACGCATCTTTAACGATCCAACAGGGTTAAAGTCAGCGCAAAATACCCAACCGTTCCTGCTGCAGACGTATATCCGTGATACGGGTGAAATTTTGTCGGAGATTGCATTGCCGATTTACTTGAATGGCAAACATTGGGGGGCGTTGCGGTTAGGCTTTGATGCTAATCAGATGTTGGAGCATCATCAGTCATAACGGTTTTGGCGGTCGTTTGACGACTGCCAAAGACAGAAAAAAAAAGCCAGCGTGATGTACGCTGGCTTTTTGTATTCGATGGTCGGAGTGAAAGGATTCGAACCTTCGACCCCCTGCACCCCATGCAGGTGCGCTACCAGGCTGCGCCACACTCCGACCGAAAGAGAAGCGCATTATAATGCTTAACCATCCGTTTGCCAAGAGAGGCGACTGGCTCAAACGGCAAGAAGGTGTTGTTTGGTTTGTTGGATATAGTTGATGCGGGCAGCATCGACTTGTTGGCTGATTTGCTTTGGGTTGCTGCATTGTTGGGCAATTGCACCAGCATCGACACTACGGGCTGCTGCGAGTAAGCGAGTGAGATAGGCTGCTTGTGGGTAGGCTTGCTCAGTGAAACCAAGGCGGCCTTGACTATCGGCCTCGCACGCATGTAACAGTTCAAGAAAACGCTGAGGACGGCGCAGGGCATCACAACTGCGGAACAGTTTTAACACTGTCTCTGCCCGCAGTTCCTTCGCTCGGTGAACGTGTGTGTGATATTCGCAGGTCAATAAGGCTAATTCACGGCATTCTGCTGGCACATTCAATCGTTGGCACAACTCAGTGGTGGGGCGTATCCCTCGGACCTCGTGTCCTTCGTGGCGGGGTAGCTGGCTGGGGGGGGTGAGCCCTTTGCCGAGGTCGTGACACAGTGCAGCAAATCGTGTCGCCAGCGAGCGTTGTTGCTGTGCCGCGACATCAATCACCATCATGGTGTGAATCCCCGTATCAATTTCAGGGTGATAGTCTGCGCGTTGTGGCACACCAAATAAGCGATCCACTTCGGGCAAGATACGCGCTAAAGCACCGCATTGCCGTAATACTTCGAACATCACCGAAGGTTTAGGTTCTTGTAAACCACGAGCGATTTCTTGCCACACCCGTTCAGGTACCAAAGCATCGACTTCACCTGCTTGCACCATCTTTTGCATTAAATCTAAGGTTTCGGGGGCAACATGAAAGCCAAAGCGTGCGGCAAAGCGCGCTACCCGCAAAATACGGACAGGATCTTCTGCAAAAGCAGGGCTGACATGACGCAAACACCCAGCAGCTAAATCGGTTTGTCCGCCATAGGGATCAATCACACTGCCGTCTGTCGCTTGTGCCATCGCATTGATTGTCAAATCGCGGCGTGCCAGATCTTGTTCTAGCGTAACTTCGGGGCTGGCATGAAATTGAAAGCCATGGTAACCCGCTGCCGTTTTACGCTCGGTGCGAGCTAAGGCATATTCTTCATGCGTTCGTGGATGGAGAAAGACCGGAAAATCGCGCCCGACCGGTTGATAGCCTGCGGCAACCATTTCTGCTGCATGGCTACCCACCACAACCCAATCACGATCACGAATAGGTAAACCTAATAATTGATCGCGAACTGCACCACCCACCATATACACTTGCATCGAATATGCCTCGCCATTGCCCAATCAATTAACGGTGTGCACCGGCGCGGTAGGCGTCGAGCTGAGCTTGGCTGCTCAAGGGACCAAGATAGACAGGGGCAATCGCTTCTAATTTGGAAGGGGCAAAACCTAACAACTCGCTTGGGAAGCCGCTTTCGCTGACGTTATCACGTTCTAAAGAACGGACATTATCAAAACTCATCAACGGTTGACCTGGCACCATCTGTAAGACCATGGCTTGCAGCATTGCCACGCCAGTCGGAATTCCCACAACCAACCGAGGCCGTTCGATCAATTCACCAACGTATTGCACCAGTTCTTTTAAGGTGTAGGTATCTGGGCCAACCAATTCCAAGGTTTGGCCAATCGTCGCTGGACGGGAGAGGGCTTCGACAAAAGCGCGTGCCACATCTTGCACCCATACTGGCTGGAAGCGCGTGCTGGCGCCAGCCAATGGCAATACGGGGAAGGTGTTGAGCAAACACGCAAACATATTCAGGAAGTTGTCATCAGCACCAAACACTACCGAGGGGCGGAAAATCGTCCAATCTAGGCCCGAGTGTTGGATTAACGCTTCACCGGCTGCTTTAGTGTCTTGATAGTTCGACGGGCCATGCGGGTCGGCACCGAGGGCACTCATGTGCAACAGACGTTGGATACCATTGCGCTGACAGGCGGCAATTAAACGGCGTGGCACTTCAACATGGGCTTTTTCAAATTCATCACGGCTACCGTGCAAAATCCCAACCAAGTTAATCACTGCATCACAGCCTGCCAACAGATGATCTAATTCTTGTTCGTTAAAGATGTCGGTTTCGATCATCTGGGTGTTGGTCAACAGAATTAAGGCTTCTTTGCGACGTTCGCGACGACGGGTGGGGATGACCAATTCACGTTCTACGCTGGCTAAACGTGCTGCGATTTGTGTGCCCACAAAACCGCTGCCCCCAATGAGAGCGATTTTTTTATATTGCATACCATTTCCTTTTTTGCTGTTTTTCGACATGAAATGCACATTAACGTGCTGGAATAACGCCGAGACGATCTTTTAACCGCGTCGTATCCCCACCAAAACGCTGCGCATAATACACTGCATTGGCAAAAACTTTTTTCACATAATCGCGAGTTTCGTTAAAAGGGATGGTTTCCGCGTAGATTGCCCCTTCAAGGGCACGATCGGCTTGCCATTGTCTGGCGCGGCCGGGGCCGGCGTTATAGGCGGCAGTGGCGAGGACCGGATGGCCGCTCAACGTGTCTTGCACATGGCGCAAATACCATGTACCAAACTGAATATTGGTATCCACTTGATTCACCGAGAAATTGCTGACGCCGAGCTTGCTGCCCACCCATTTTGCGGTGGCGGGCATTAACTGCATTAAGCCGCTGGCACCCACGCCAGAGCGAGCGATATGCACAAAGCGGCTTTCTTGTCGCATCAAACCATACACCCATGCTTCATCAACATCGAACTCTTGGCTATAGCGGCGGGTAATCTCGCGATAAGGGGCGAGATAGCGCAAGTTGAAATCGTGCAATTCTTGTGTGCGGTCGGCACTAAAAATCGCCATTTCATAAAACCCTGCTTGTTGTGCGGCTTCGGCACTGGCCAAGAGCTGTTTATCGTTGAGCCCACGCATGGCAAAGCGCCATTCTCGTTTGGCATCTTCACGCAATTCTGGCCGAGCACTTTGGCGGGAAATCTCGAACAAACTCAGGGCACGAGTTTGACTGCCCTGTTGTCGCATCTCTTGAACTTCGCGAGAGGATGGGGTGTAGCGGCCCGATGGTGCGGTGACACTTTGGCCGAGTTCTTCGCGGGCTAATTGCCCATAGTAATGGTGTTGTTGGCTTAATCGCGCAAACAGTGGATTGGCTTCATGGCTGCGGCCACGCGCTTTCAAGGCGCGGGCTTTCCAATACACCCAATCTGCTTCTGCAGCGACCTCAGCTGGCATGGCATCAATCGTGCGTTGCACAGTGTCCCATTGTCCTTCACGCAATGCTGCGCGAACCCACCATTCCCACTGCTCACGATTGAGTTGTTTTTGATCGGCGCGTGCAAATTGTGCCAAAGCATCGACCATGCGTAATTTTTTGGCATTGATTAACGCTAACTGTCCCCAGCCATAACCGGCGGCTTCGCGGCTTAAACCCGCTTTTTCTAAGGCATTGAGCTGTAAAGCCGCCGTTTCTGGATTTTGTCGCGCTTGTTTTTGTACCGCGTAGAGCGCCAGTTCTCGCTGTGGGGCTTGGCTTAAATCGCCATCATAGCTAGGGCTGTTCACCTGTTGGCTTGCCAGAGGGGTATTGCTGCGTTGGCTGATTTGGCGAGCGAGGTTAGGATTGTTGGCTGAAAAGGCTAAGCGCACCCGATACCACACATCGGCTTCAAGTAATTTACCCTGATTAAACAGCACATCATGTAAGGCTTGACACCCTTCGGTGCTGGCGCGGCCACTAAACCATTGTTTGCGTGCTTGCTCCCACACTTGGCTATCGGCTTGGCCAAGTTGGGTTTTATTCAGTAGTTCGTAGCACACAATTTCGTTATCGCGTGCCACGGGCGCGAGTTTTTGGTATTCACGCTGAAACTCAGACCATTGTTCTTGTTTACCAAGTTGCTTGAGCCAATCGACTCGCAGACGCTCTGCGAGCACGGTGTTGTCGTAGCGGGTGAGAAATTGTTGTACCTCATTACCCGAGGTTTGCCCCAAGTTTTTACTCAGCCACCAATAACGTGGATAGGCTTGCAGTGGATGATCTTGTAATTCGCTTTCGGCTTGTATAAGACCGGAATAGTCGCTGTTTTTGACTGCATCACGAGCGGCTAGCAGGGCGGGGTTGGCATAGGTCAACGTTGGTAGCAGCCACAATGCGCCAATTACGAAGCGGGGGTAACTCATATAATGAACTCTTTTATCAGGATGCCATCAGCGATGGGCTTATTTTCGCCAAAAAGTCGGCGTTAATAAAATCAATAATGTAAAAATTTCCAAGCGGCCTAACACCATCGTCAATGAACAAATCCAAGTTTGGAAATCGTTTAAGCCTGAATAATTCGAAGCAGGGCCAACTTCACCTAAGCCTGGGCCGGCATTATTCATACAAGCGACAATGGCAGTAAAGGCGGTAATGTAGTCTAAGCCGCTGATCATCATAATAAAGCCAAGCAAGATGATGCTGGCGATATAGACAAAAACAAAGGCTAACACTGATAACACAATCTGATTCGGTAAAATTTTACCGTTGATTTTCAGGGGAACCACGGCATTCGGGTGTAATAAACGGGTGATTTCAGAGGTAGTCTGTTTAATCAACACCAAATTGCGCGCCATTTTAATCCCACTGCCGGTAGAGCCTGCACAGGCGGTAAAGCAGGACATGACTAAAATCCACATTGGCGCAAAGGTAGGCCAAGCGCCAAAGTCAGTGCTGGCAAAGCCACAGGCGGTGGCAATTGAAATCAGGTTAAAGCTGACATGACGCAGCGCGGTCATAAAGTCAAACACGCCGTGGTGGTGTAGATAATAACTGATCCCGACGATACTCACCGCCAACAACACCAACATCGATTTTGCTTCGGTATCACGAAAATAGACACGAACCGAGCCTTCACGCCATGCAATGAAATGTAGGGCAAAATTCATGGCCGAGAGCACCATAAAGAATGAGATGACCATCTCAATCTCGACAGAATTATAAAAACCAATGCTGGCGTCTTTGGTTGACGTACCGCCAAGGCTAATCGTGGTAAAAGCATGGCACACCGCATCAAATAGCGGCATGCCGACAATCCATAAGGCGAAGGTACAGAGGATGGTCAGGCCGGTATAGATAATCCATAAGCTTTTGGCTGTGCTGGCGATACGGGGGGCGAGTTTATTGTCTTTGATCAACCCTGGCATTTCGGCTTTATAGAGCTGCATCCCCCCGATACCCAACATCGGCAATACAGCGACTGCCAGCACAATAATCCCCATTCCACCCAACCAGCTTAGAAAATGGCGCCAGAAATTGATGGAGGGCGGTAGGTCGTCGAGTCCGGTTAAGGTGGTGGCACCGGTGGTGGTGAGGGTAGAGAGCGCTTCAAAACAGGCATCGGTAAAACTCATCCCCGGGAAATGCAGCATAAACGGCGTGGTCGCCGTGACCGCAAAGCCAAACCACATTAAGCACACCAAAATAAAGCCATCGCGGGCTTTGAGTTCTCGTTCATAACGGCGGGTGGCAGCCCATAAAAACAAACCGACAGCCAAACCAGCAAAGATAGACAGCAAAAATTCATCGAGCGTGCCATCGCGGTAGTACAGAGAAACCAAGGCCGGAAAAACAAACATGCACGAAAATAACATGATGAATTTCGACAGCACATGGGCGATGGGAAGAATTTTATGCATAGCTGGCGGAGATAAACTTTATTTACGCCAAAAGGCGGGGGTGAACAGAATAAGCAGAGTAAAAATTTCTAAACGTCCTAGCAACATGGCTAAGGAACAGACCCATGTTTGAAAATCAGTAAGACCACCGTAATTCGATGCTGGGCCCACCTCGCCTAAACCCGGCCCTGCATTATTAATACAGGCAACAATCGCAGTGAAGGCGGTGATGTAGTCTAAGCCACTGAACATTAAAACGAAACCCAAGACAATCACGCTGGCAATATACACAAACACAAAAGCCAATACGGATAACACGATTTGGTTGGGTAATACCTTGCTGTTGATTTTTAGCGGTACAACAGCGTTTGGATGGAGTAAGCGCAGCATTTCCGAGGTGGTTTGACGTAATAACACCAAGTTACGCGCCATCTTGACCCCGCCGCCAGTCGAACCAGCACAGCAGGTAATACAGGACAACACCAAAATCCACATCGGTACTAAAGTAGGCCATGCGCCAAAATCGACACTGGCAAAGCCGCTATCGGTGGCAATCGAAATCAGATTAAAGCTGACATGACGTAAGGCGGTGGGGAAGTCGTATAAGCCATGACGGTAAAGATAGTAACTGAGCAAAAGAATGCTGCCCGTCACCAATAGCAACATCGCTTTGACTTCACTGTCTTGCCAATAGCTGCGTAAAGAGCGGCTGCGCCATGCAACAAAGTGCAAGGTGAAATTCATGGCAGCCAACAACATAAAAAACGATAACACCAACTCGATTTCCAGCGAGTTGTAGAAACCGATGCTGCTGTCTTTAGTCGAAAAACCGCCGAGGGAGAGCGCGGCAAAAGCATGGCACACCGAGTCAAACCAATTCATGCCTGCAAAATGTAAACAGACGGCACATGCCAGCGTGAGCGCGCTGTATAACACCCACAGATTTTTAGCGGTAGTCGCGATGCGTGGTGTGAGTTTGCTGTCTTTAATCAAACCGGGCATCTCGGCTTTATACAGCTGCATCCCCCCCACCCCCAGCAACGGTAATACCGCCACCGCCAGCACAATAATCCCCATGCCGCCTAACCAATTCAGGAAGTGTCGCCAAAAGTTAATCGCCGGTGGCAGGGTATCCAAGCCAGTTAATACGGTAGCGCCGGTGGTGGTTAGGGCGGACAGTGCCTCGAAATAGGCATCGGTAAAACTCATCCCCGGGAAATGCAATAAAAACGGCGTGGTGGCTGTGGCCGAGAAACCCAGCCACAGCAAAGTGACCAAGATAAACCCATCGCGGGGTTTCAGTTCTCGTTCATATTGGCGAGTGGTGGCCCATAAAAATAAGCCAATGGCCAGCCCGACAAATGTTGACACTAAAAAATCATCCACTGTGCCATCACGGTAATACAGCGATACCAACACTGGGAAGACAAACATACAAGAAAACAGCATCACCAGTTTGGAAAAGACATGAGCAATCGGCAGGATTTTGTGCATGGTTATAAGAATCCAAACTTCACTTCTAACAGTTTCTCGACCTGTTTCGCTTGGCGGCGGCGAGAGACAAAGATAATCAGATGATCGCCGGATTCAATGACCAAATCATGATGTGCCATTAATACTTCTTCACCGCGTACCACCGCGCTGAGATAACAGCCTTGTGGCAGCGGTAATTCATCGACACGACGGCTGACAATGCGTGATGTTTTGCGATTGCCATGTACCACGGCTTCAATGGCTTCGGCCGCCCCACGGCGCAGGGGATGGACAGCTTCAATATCCCCTCGGCGGATGTAGGCTAATAATGAGCCGATGGTAGATAAATGGGGCGAGATCACAATGTCGATGCGGTTGCCTTGTAACAAATCGACATAGCTGGTGCGGTTGACCAAGGCGATAACGCTGCGTGCGCCTAGCCGTTTGGCAAGGAGAGAGGACATGATATTGTCTTCGTCGTCATTGGTGATAGCGACAAACACATCCATCTCATCAATATTTTCGTCCTCGAGCAATTCCTCATCGGTGGCTTCGCCATTCAAAACCAAAGTATGTGACAGATTCTGCGTCAGCCATTCGCAACGTGGCGTGCGGTTTTCGATGATTTTGACTTCGTAGCCATCGTTTTCTAGGCGAGAGGCCAAGCGAAAACCAATATTCCCCCCGCCGGCAATCATCACCCGTTTAATCGGTTTTTCCGTTTTACGCAGTTCACGCAACATCGCGGGAATAAAACGCCGTGAGGCAATAAAAAACACCTCATCATCCTGTTCAATTACCGTATCGCCATCGGGAATAATCAAACGATCACGGCGATAGATGGCAGAAATACGACATTCGGCACGCGGTAGGTCTTCACGGATGCGGCGCAGTGGCCGTTCAACCAATAAACCGCCCTTTAGGGCTTTGACTACGACCAATTGAGCACGCCCCTCGGCAAAATCGAGTACCTGTAGTGCACCGGGGTATTCAAAGAGCTGATAGATATTGTCGGTAACAATTTGCTCGGGACAAATCGAAGTATCGACACTAAAGTAGTTCAGTGCTTTGTTGTCGCCATATTCCATATAATCGGCGGCACGAACACGGGCGATTTTGGTGGGGATATTGAATAAGTCTTTTGCTAACTTACACGCAACCAGATTGGTCTCGTCATTGCGGGTGAGGGCTAACAGCATATCGCTGTCGTCGGCACCGGCGGCGGCTAACACCGAAGGGTGGGCGGCGTTACCCACTAAGGTTTGAATATCCAGCCGGTCGCGCAGTTGTTTAAGCACGACTTCATCTTGATCGACTACTGTAATATCGTTGGCGTCATTGGCAAGATTTTCTGCCACCGTTGAACCGACTTGCCCACCACCAAGAATCAGAATCTTCACGTCATTTGTCCTTCAATGACCGAGGCCACGCACACGATCAGGTTGAGCGTGCACAAAAATGGCGCCCATTGTACTGAGCAAATCGGGGCTTTGCGAATGCCTTGCGCCGCTTTGTGGCGTAAAGATGTTGCAGTGCAGCGTTTTAGCCCAAACCGAGGCCAGAAATATCCCGCGCCAAGCGCGCCGCAGCGTTATCGGTTAAGCCACCAACAAAATCCAGAATCGCCATATAAGCCGCATACAAGCCTTGCTCTGGATTGAGAGGATAGTCTAATAAGCTCAACTCTGCCCGTTGGCGGGTGGAAATATCGCCTTTGGTGCAGAGCTGATGTGCGGCAGGGACTAATACATCAAGCAAAGCGGCAAGGCAGGGATAGGCAGCAATTTCCATCACTTGTTTGTTGCGATGGCGATAAATGCGGCGGCTGGCAAAGTCTTTCGCCGCTGCAACAGTGGCTCCCACGGGTTCGCTGGCCAGTTCTAATAAATCGTGGGCTGGCAGATCGCCGGCTAACAAACGATCATGATGGCGCATAAACACGTCAGCGATATCGACAACACAATGTCCCACCGCCATGCCGCGCAGCATGGCACATCTTTGCCGTACATCGGGTTCATGCCATACCCGTTCTGTATCAACCAACGGCGATAGCAAACGCTCGAATTCAATCGCATCTAGCCATCCCATTTCGACCGCATCTTCTAAATCAAGAATGGCATAGCAAATATCATCAGCCGCTTCCATCAGATAAGACAAGGGATGTCGCGCCCATCGGCGTGGTTGATATTCCGGTAACCCAAGCTCTTGTGCCACTGTGCGGAAATACGCCAATTCGGCTTGATAAAGGTTGAATTTTCCGCGTTTGCCACCGTGCTCTACCGCCCAAGGGTATTTAATTAAGCTGCCAATGGCGGCAGCGGTTAAGCGCATTCCCCCTGCATGACGATACATTTCCAGCGTTGAGACCATACGCAGGGTATGGGCGTTGCCTTCATAGGTTTGAATATCCAGCCGCTGTGCCGGCGGTAAACTGGCAAGCCAATGGGCATGGCGTGGTTGTCGAAACCAATCGCGAATGGCTTCCTCGCCGGTATGGCCAAACGGCGGATTGCCAATGTCGTGTGCCAAACAAGCGACTTGCACCACGTTACCAATATCAAAAGGCGTGTTGTGGGGTGGCAGCTGTCCCCCTGCTTGCAACATGGCACCAACCCGATTGCCTAGGCTGCGCCCAACACAGCCGACTTCCACACTGTGGGTGAGGCGATTGTGGGTATGGTCGTGAACGGCAAGGGGATGGACTTGGGTTTTCCGTCCTAAACGCCGGAAGGCACTGGAGAACACCACACGGTCGTGATCAACATGAAAATCGCTGCGTAAACCATCATGGCCGGGCAAGCTGCCATTGTTTTTTGCCGGCAACACCCGCCCACCGCGTACTTTAAAACGGGTGGTGGAGAGCAACTGTGTCCAGTCCATGACATGAGGCATCACTGATGAGAGGTGGAAGATTGGCTGTGCTTGTGGCTTTGCTCCGCTGGGCTGGCGCTATAGGTGCTCCAACCGCTTTGTGTTTTGGGCAACTGTTTTGGCTTCAAATGCTTGTGCATATACGCTTTGGCAATGAAATGCGCTGTAATCGGTGCTGTGAGAAATAAAAACAGCGAAATCAATACCTCATGGATAGAGACATGGCCTTCCAAGGTGAGGAAATACACCATTGAAGCCACCAACGCCCCCCCGACACCCAAGGTAGTGGCCTTGGTTGGCGCATGGAGGCGCGTCATCAGATCGGGGAACTTCAACATGCCATACGAACCCACTAAGGCAAAAATAGCACCCAATACGATGAGGCCAGAGATAAGCAATTCATGAATCAAATGCACGGTAATTCCTTAAACTGGTCAAATTATTCAATCACATCGCCGCGCAAAATAAATTTGCAATAGGCAACGGTTGAGACAAAACCAAACATGGCAAATAACAAGGCCGCTTCAAAATAGAGGGTGGTTTTCTCGTAGATACCATACAAGATAATCACTGCAATTAAGTTAATCACCATCGTATCGACCGCTAAAATGCGATCCATATCAGTTGGGCCTTTGATGGCGCGCCAGATATTCATCAGTAAGGCCAATGACAAGGCAAAAAAACCAAAATGTAGGGCGTAGTCAATCATGGAAAATCTCCTGTAACCGAGCTTCATAGCGTGCCTTCATGCCGGCAATCGCTTCAGCTTGATCGCTGACATCCAAACAATGCACCAACAGGCTGCGACCATCAGCCGACAAATCACAACTGACTGTGCCGGGGGTCATGGTGATGGTGCCGGCAAAGGCGGTAATTGCTTCAGGCGAACGCACGCTCAGTGGAATTTCCAACCAACAGCTTTGCAGGCTGTTATTGCGCCGAAACAGAATAATCGCCGCAACCTGAATATTTGCCACCACAATATCCCACATCACCAACAACACATAAGCCATGGCTTTACCGTAATGGCGGATTTTAGGTCGTTCTGGCCATAAGCTGTGCGTCAGCAGGGGAATGCCCCAGCTCAAAAACAGTGCTAAGACGGCATGGGCCAGAGAGAGGCTATTTTGTAGCAACATCCATACAACAAATAAGGTGAGGCTGAGTAAGGGATGGGGAAAATGGCGTTGTCGCCAACTGCGTTTTGGCGTGGTCGAGGCCATCGTTATTGTCCTCCTTGGGGAAACAACACGGCATTGATATAGAGCTGTGGTTGATAGAGCTGTTGTGCGGTTTGGCTGAGGTAGTCATGCACCCCACCGGCACCCACGGTGAGCGCAACGATACCACTCAATAACAAACCAACCGCCACCCACGGCAAGACCGAATGTGACACGCCTTCCGCTTCAATCCGTCCTTGTTGCGCGGTACTTTTCCAAAACAAGGTGCTACCTGCACGGACAAAGCCAATAATCCCGAGCAAGGCAGTGGAAAGGAGTGCTAAATAGACATCGAAGGCGTAGGGCGTGGGCCATGCACTTTGTAAAATCAACAGCTTACCGAGGAAGCCCGATAGAGGGGGTAAGCCTGCCATTGCAATCGCTGCTACAAAGAATGCGGCGGCTAATAGGCTGCGGTGAGCAAAGACCGGCGCCACTGTTAGAGCATCGCTATGGTGACTCCGCCGTTCGCGCACTAAGTCGGTGAGTAAAAACAATGCTGCTGCTGCCAAGGTGGAATGCAACATATAGTA
Organism: Aquaspirillum soli; assembly: GCF_054781915.1. NCBI lineage: Bacteria > Pseudomonadati > Pseudomonadota > Betaproteobacteria > Neisseriales > Aquaspirillaceae > Aquaspirillum > Aquaspirillum soli. The sequence continues at coordinate 414,982 of NZ_BAAGTM010000001.1, forward strand.
AAGCGCGGCAGCGGTAGCCGTTGGTGTGAATAACGCAATGGCTGTCAGGACTGTGCCCATCGAGCCAATTACGCTAAAGCTGGCCAATTGTCCTAGCCGTTTTGCCGCTAATACACCCACTAAACCCAAAGTCAGACTCACCATTGCCGCAGGCAATAACCATTCTTGTGCCAACCATGCCGAGGCACCCGCTTGTGCACCAAAGGCCAACACATACAACCGTAAAATGCAATACGCTCCAACTTTGGTCAAAATCGCAAACAGCGCAGCGGTGGGGGCTGGCGCTTGGGCATAGGTATCTGGTAACCAGAAATGCACCGGCACCAATGCCGCTTTGACGCCAAAGACCAATAACAATAACAACGCACCCACTTGCAATAAGGCCAAATCATCACTGCTGACCTGTGGCACTTTGAGGGCTAAATCAGCCATATTGAGTGTGCCGGTGACCGAGTAAATCAACCCCACTGCAATCAAGAATAAGGTCGAGCCGACCAAATTCACAATCACATATTGCACCCCTGCACGCAGTCGATCTGCCCCGCCGCCGTGTACCATGAGGCCATACGAGGCAATTAAGAGAATTTCAAAGAAAACAAATAGGTTGAAAAAGTCACCTGTAAGAAAGGCACCGTTAATCCCCATCAATTGGAATTGATAGAGAGCATGAAAATGACGCCCACGGCGATCCCACCCTGCCATGGCATACAACAGCACAACGGTTGCTAGCACGGCGGTTAATACCAACATCACCGCCGATAAGCGGTCGAGTACTAACAAAATCCCAAATGGGGCTACCCATGCACTGAGGGCATAGGTTTGTGGCCCGCTATCGGCTTGCTGTAACAGGCCTACGCTAATCGCGATAAGGGCAATACACCCTGCTAACGATAAAATCCGTGCCAAAACATGATCGATACGCCCCAGCATAATCAGCAGTGGGCCTAATACCGCCGGCAGCACAATTGGCATAATCAGCCAGTGATTCATAGAATCTCCGCAAGGAAACCCCTGACTTGAGTCAGGGGAGGAATTGCGAGTGCGCGAAGCGCACCCTGTGGTATAAACTGTGACATATGGTTGATGTTGTCACGAAACGTAATTGTGTCTATCAAACGGCATACCGAGTATGTCACCAAGAGGCGATGAGCGATGATGCACACGGCGTCGATTCGGCTGGCATTGAGCGCGGCGCAGGCTAGATCGCTTGCCGCGCTGCGAACGGCCTACGCGGATGCGTGCAACCGTCTTGTTCCCATCGTGCGCGAGCACCGTCTCTACAACCGCGTCGGTCTGCACCAGCGCACCTATACGATGTTGCGCGAAGCGACGCCGCTGGGCAGTCAGATGTGCTGCAACGCCATCTTCTCGGTCTGCAAGGCGTATAAGGCACAAAAAGAACTCGGGCGCATCAGGAAGGACGCACCCATCCCCGACATCCGCTTCAACCGCACCAGTGTCCACTTCGACAAACGCACCTACACCCTCAAAGGCAAGACCGTCTCGCTCTATACCCTCG